>CAYZWM010000072.1:7770-17821 GCA_964482155.1 uncultured Chitinophagaceae bacterium
CAAAATAGTCTTAGTTTCTTGTGGCTTTGTAAAAGGCGCTTAAATTCGCAAAAAATTTAAAAAACATGTCTGTATTAGTTGGAAAAAAAGCCCCTTCTTTTGTTGCAAGCGCGGTTGTTAATGGAGGTGAAATTGTTCAAAATTTCACATTAGATCAATACGTTGGAGAGAAATATGTAATCTTCTTTTTCTACCCAAAAGATTTCACATTTGTATGCCCTACTGAGCTACACGCATTTCAAGCCAAGCTTGCCGAATTTCAGGCAAAAGGTTGTGAAGTTGTTGCATGCTCTACGGATTCTGAGGAATCACATTGGGGTTGGTTACAAATGCCAAAAGAAGAAGGTGGAATTAAAGGGATTACCTACCCAATAGTTGCAGACATTACCAAAACAGTAAGCATCAACTTTGGTGTTTTAGCTGGAGAATATGGGTATAATGAAGATAATGAATTGGCAGCTTCCGGTCCAATGATCGCATACAGAGGTTTATTCTTAATGGACAAAGAAGGTGTTGTTCGCCATCAATTGGTAAACGACCTTCCACTTGGAAGAAACGTTGACGACGCGATGCGGGTTTTGGACGCATTGATTCACCACGAAGAAAATGGCGAAGTATGTCCTGCAAACTGGATGCAAGGCGAAAAAGCAATGGAAGGTTCTCACGAAGGTGTGGCTAGCTACCTTTCGAACAACTAAGACCCGATAATACGTCTGGTTCGAAGGATAGAATCCCACATATCGTCTGATATGTGGGATTTTTTTTGCCCAATGGCGCAACGTTTCAACACCGGCTGCATCTAATGAGCATGAGAACCTCCATAACACTAATCACTCTTTGTCTAACAAGCCTACTCAGTATGGGTCAAAATGCGCTATCTGCGCGTATCGAATACGAGGCCGTAGACTCGACTAAAATTAACGTGGTCTACTACGTTACCCTTTCGAAAAATGACTCCAATTTCGATCTCAAGAATTTAAAGGCTACCCTATCCTGCACGTCTAATGGAAAGTCTGTTGATGTAGTCGGATTGACATTGGTAAAAAAACAACGTGCCCCTGTTGCATGTCTCAAGACCAATAATCCCTGGAACTATACGTTTGAGAAGTCCATTGACCTGACGGATGCCTATTACCAGGATGTATCGAGTTGCTGCGACCTTCGTTTGGACATGACGGCAAATCACCGCGATGCCAGCTTAACGACCATCCAAAATCCGGGTTCCAACGACCTGTATGTCTATATGTTCTTTAAAAATTGTGGTTCCTTACGAAATGCAAATTCCACCATATCGCGATCTCCAACAGTCCTTATTGCCTGTCAAAACTTGCCGTATTACGTTGGCCTGGGTAGTTTCGATATCGTAGAATACGACTCGATTTCTTATGCCCTGAGCGATCCTCTAACCGAAAAAAACAAGTCGGTATCTTATGTAACGGGTTTCCATATGGATCTGCCAATAAAACCATATTACCCCGGATCGCTTAAATACCCCTACACCAACCCGAGCACAACTCCACCAATTGGTTTTCACCTTGACCGGTCCACAGGAGACCTGATCTTTACACCCATAGACACAACGCAAAGCACCGTCGCTATTTTAGTTACCGAATGGCGAAAAAACAGCTCCGGACAACCCACCGTAATTGGAAGTTCCCTTCAAGAATTTAGCCTTGTGGTAACGCATTGCGCAGGGAATAACCCTCCGTTTATTAAAGGAAGTCTTTCGCACAGCATTTGTCCTAATGAACAAATTTGCTTTACGATTACGACAGAAGATAAAGTTAAAAGACCGCCACCACCCCTTCCGGCTCCCGATCCGGATACGGTTCGTATAAGATGGGGGCGTGATATACCAGGTGCGACGTTTACCATACTAAATTCTAAAGCCCTTCACCAATCCGGGCGTTTTTGCTGGACGCCAACAATTTCTGATGTAAGTAATCTCCCCCATACATTTACGGTAACGGCTCGAGACAATTTCTGCCCAATCAATGCCACCACTACCCGTGCCTTTTCCATTCTGGTGAAACCAAAACCTGTGGGTTTTATTGAAATCACCAAACTCAACAAGAATCAATTCTTTATTACATATCACGATACCAATACGACCACCCATACTGGAAAATCCTCGTTTCAAATTTTGGACGAATTTGGACAATCGATTTTTGATCCAACTACAGCATCTTTTGCCTCTACAGGGAGTTATGTTTCCACGAAGGATCAAGACACCTTAAACTTATTACGTAGCAAAAAATATGTTCTGAGGTCTGTTATTACCAATGGCAGCAGCCTTTGTTCTACCGTGTTTAACGACACCCTAAACTTCCATACAACCGGAATTGGTCGTATTGGCTTAACCCCCTTAAGACTTTACCCAAATCCAGCCAGTGATCGACTTACTACATCTGTATTTCTTGAGGAAGTTCGCATTTATACGCAGCTTGGACAACTCATCTTGAGGGTAGAGGACGCCGACACCATTGACATCTATCACCTAAGACCAGGTCTTTATTATCTGCGGGGTTCGAATACCAATCACACGTATTCAGGTAAGTTTATAAAGGACTAGAATCTGGGAAACCCGGTTTATCTGTGAATTATTTTAACAGCAAACTGCTGTCTCCATAACTCAAAAATCGGTAGTTATTTTGGATGGCGTTCTGATAAATATCCGTCCATTGATCTCCAACAAAAGCAGAGATGAGGAGGAGTAAGGTCGATTTGGGTAAATGAAAATTGGTAATCAGTCCAACCACAGATTTGATTTCATATCCAGGCATAATCATAATACCCGATCGCCCAACTATTTCGCTGATTTCGTTGTCTTTGACATGGTCCAGAATGGTCTGAATTGACTCTTCGTAACTCATAAGCTGTCCGGTAAATGTATACGGAGTATGTTGATTAACAACAAATGGATTCTCCTCGTTATTGAGTAGCTGTACACCTACCCAATACAGTGTCTCAAGGGTTCGCAAACTTGTTGTACCTGTTGCAATACGTATAGGATGTTTCAGCAGGTCAGTCAGAAAACTTGTATTTACCTGGAAAAACTCCTCGTGCATGGGATGATTCCACACATAGTCTTCTTCGACTGGCTTGAAGGTTCCAGCACCAACATGTAAGGTCAATTCACTGGTTTGAACTCCAGTTTTACGAAGGGCGTTCAACATAGGGTCGGAGAAATGGAGGCCAGCCGTTGGCGCAGCAACTGCACCATCAGTTTTCGCAAAAACCGTTTGATATCTGGTTTCATCCTCAGTTTGAGCCTCTCGTTTGATATATGGTGGCAGAGGCATCTTACCTATGCTTTCGATGACATCGCAAAACTCAATGTCGCCTTCCCACTCAAAACCAACACATCGCTCTTCTTTGTTTTCAAGCGTTATTCTCAAGGTGGTTTCAGGTGTTTGGATTTCCAATACCTCACCAGGTTTCCAACGTTTGGCATTGCCAATCATGCACCGCCATACCACCTTGCCCTGAGCTATTTTTAAGGCGCGTTCTACCTCTGCATAAGGCGAAACAGGACTTAATAAAAAGATTTGTATTCGGGCACCTGTCGATTTGGTTGCAAATATGCGGGCTGGAATAACACGGGTATTATTAAAGATCAACAGCGCGTCTTTAGGCAGATGTTTTCCAATACTATCAAACCTCGAATGATCTACGGAGCCGTTCTTATATACCAAAAGTTTAGATTGATCCCGTTGACTGAGAGGCTTCTGCGCAATCATTTCCTGAGGCAACTCATAATCAAAATCTGAAATTTTAATGGCCTTAAAATCTTCAATATTCATACCAATTCGTACTGTTTTCCGGGCAAACACCTTACGACACTTTTGAATTCCAGCTCAAGTAAAATAATCGCTAGTTTACTGGTTGAAACTTCCACCTTTTGGCAAAGTATATCTAAGTCCAAAGCACCGTGTTCTCTTAAAGTTTCAAAGATAAGTTGTTCTCTCGAGCTTAAATCTAATGGAAGCTGAAATTGACTCTTTTTTGGCTTTTTATCCAAATCCCAGTTTAGAATTCGAGTGATGTCTGAAGCGTCTTCAATTAAATGGGCTTTATGAGTTTTAATAAGGGAGTTACAACCTCCGAATTGCGGGTCTCCTCCTCTTCCGGGTACGGCCATGACTTCCCGGTCATAGTCAAATGCCAGATTTGCGGTAATTATGGAACCTCCTTTACGCGGTGTTTCTATGACTAAAACAGCATCCGAAAGTCCAGCTACAATACGGTTTCTTTTGGGAAAATTTTCTCGATCGGGTTTCGAATTCGACATAAACTCGGTCATCAGGCCTCCTCCAGAATCAATCATCTGCTGGGCAAGTGTTTTGTGCTCACCAGGATAGATTCGATCCAAGCCATGACCAAGCACACCTAACGTGGCTAAGCCATGTTTTATGGCGGATTTATGGGCAATAGAATCAATGCCGTAGGCCAACCCACTAATGATTATTGGGGAGTAGGCTTTGAGATTCTCAATTAAATGATCCGTCAGTTCCTTACTGTGCTGGGTGCATTTCCGTGTCCCGACTATCGCTATGACTCGTTGACGATCAAGGTCAATATCCCCTTTTCTGAACAACATAAGCGGAGCATCGGCAATCTGCCTGAGCCTGTACGGATAGTCATCTTCTGTAAAAAATGTGGTCTTTATGTTGTTCTTTCTTAAGAAAACGATCTCATTCTCAATGCGATCAAAATCCTTAAATCCGTATACTTCCTGAGCATGCCTTTCGCCTATTCCTGGAATTTTTCTTAAGAGACTCAGTTTTTCACTAAAAACTGCTTCAGCACCGCCACAATAACCAACCAGGTTTCTTGCCAGAACGGGACCAATAAGTGGAATTTGGCTCAAGGCCAATTGATATATCAACGTGGTTTCGGTTTGGTTCAACCACAAAAATACACGAGATGGATGTTATTAACGCGACGTAAGAGAATTCAAGGTCTTTTTACCAATCAATCTATCGTAACCGTAAAATGCATCTTTATGGTAAAGAAGAACCGTGTAATTATTCTCTGTCTCCGAATGATTACCCTCTGTAAATCCGTATTCTGGTTTATTGGTTTCTTCATTGCCAACTACGAAATGGTAGTTGTAATAACTCTGCTTAAGTTTAACCGCGAGGTAGTACAAGTTTCTCTCTGGATGGTAGGTCATTCTAAATTTCTCGTTCAACCGCCAATCCGACAACTCGCCATAAACATAGACGTCGCCCATGCTGATTTCATTCGGCGATTTGAGCGTAAAATGAACCAGGGAGTAGTCGCCATTCTCGGTTACATCTGCACCATCTACATTTTGGATTACCCGTTTGCCATTTACATCAATGGTATTTACATAGTTGAGATGAGACCGCACTTCAGTGCCTTTGAGAACAACATTAACCAACGAATCTGTGAACTTTTTAGCTACATTTTGGCTATAGGCTCGTAAAGAACGAATATCAAAAAATCGAAATTCACTTAATCCATCAAAGAGGTTTTCATTTTCGTAGTTGAACTGCAAAACGTTGTTGTTCACAAACTGCGGTTTTAAATCGTAAATCGAATTATTCCAGCTGTTGTTTTGCAAAACCACTGCATTTACGTCGTTGAACGGGTTCTGGATTAGGTAGTTCTTGTATTCCACCTCAAAGTCAACTTCCTGTTTATAGAATCTATCTTTAGCGTTCGTTGCAGGCTTAACTGTTCCGGTTACGCTGGTTTTTCCTTCGTAAACCATAAACCTTCTGGTGAGCACGAGGTCTTCTTCATCAAAATTTCGATAAACAATCATCACGTAATTACCAGACTTTGTCAATCGCATATCTTGATTTGGAAATACGACTTCATATTGAACATACTGCTGAAATGTATTGGTCGAAAACGTATATTTTGTGATTTCTCCCATCGTGATACCTTCCAAATACTCCGTCTTTTGCAAATTACTCGGCTCCCAGTTCGAAGAACAATGCACAAAGGTGTATTGGTAATACTCGTTGCTGGACTCCAGCTTATCAAACTTCAACTTTAAGGCGTTCAATGCACCGAGGTCCATAATGGCCATTGGATTGTACACCGATGAGTTGGTAGAAAGCAAAACAGTTTCGACCAAATCGTCGTAAATGTAGTTTTCGTACCTGAGCTCTTCCGCTTTTAACGGGTTTATGAGTACCAAACAGGCAACGACGCCCATCGTAAGTTTTCTAAGAATCATTTGAAGTAATTACGTTTCACGAACTTTAGTACAAATAACGCACCATTTTGCAATTCATTGCAAGATGAGTTTATTCATAGCGAAGGGCTTCAACCGGCTTGATTCTCAATGCTCTATTCGCTGGCAAAAAGCCTGCAAAACATCCGGCAACAACAAGAATAACCAAAGCGGTAACTGCTACAGGAACCTGAACTTCCGGATCTTTAAACATCGGACTTTCCAGACCTGCTTTACCAAGGGCTTCTACCAACCAGATTCCAGCCATTAAGCCAAAATAACCAGCAATTAAGGTGAGAATTAACGCCTCTGTAATAATTTGAGTAATTATGTTTCTGGGTTTAGCCCCAATAGCTCTTCGTATGCCAATTTCTTTTGTGCGTTCCTTAACGGTTACAAGCATGATATTACTGACTCCGATAATACCGGCGATAAGTGTCATCAACCCCACGAACCAGGCGACAACATTTACTGTCTTAAACGTCATTTGCATTGGGCCAAACATCTGTTTTGCATTAAACCCACCAAGTCCACGTGGATCATCCGGGTGCACTTTGTGTTTTACTCGAAGTGCTGCTTTCACATTGTCTTCCACTTCCTGGGCATCATAATTATCGTAACAGACCATGGACAGCCAATTGATGCGGTTTGATCCATCAAATGCCTTTTGATACGTGGTCATTGGAATAATAATTTGCTGCTCATCCTGTTCAGCTCGATCGCCTGAAGTAGGTGATTTGTGACACCCCACCACCATAAATTGAACGCCATTCATGGATATATATTCACCCACCGGGTTTTCATCTTTAAACAAGACCTCTTTAACTCGTCTCCCAATAGAACACACCTTTCGGCTCTCCTGCATGTCCGTTTCATTTATAAAACGTCCATCTACCTGTATCCATTGATAAATAAGTCGTACATCCGGTATGTCGCCCTGGATAGAGAATGCCCCTGTTTCCGTTTTGTATTTTACATTATTCCCCTCGCCATAACCTCCTAATTGAGCTCTGGGAGCAACGATTTTTAATCCTTCTACGCGTGCCCGTACGTATTCGGCGTCATCCATCTTTAATCGGACTCTACGCCCTTCTGTAAACCCGGCATACGGCATAGAGGTAGATTGACCCCAAACAAACAGGTTATTGGTACTGAAGCCCATAAAAAGACTCTTTACACCATTTTCCAGTCCCTGACCGAGACCCAGAATTAAGATGAGCATGAACAAACCCCAACTCACGCCAAAGGCGGTTAGTGTTGTACGGAGAAGGTTCCGTCGAAGTGATGCGTATATTTCCTTAAGAAGTTCCAAGGTTTCAAAAGTATCACCTTTGTTATAAAGAAGATAAATCGGTCGACTAAATTACCAAGTTAGGAGATAAAGCCTACCACAAGCCGAAGGTTGCTCCAATTAAAATATTGGATTGTAAAAACCAGAAATGTTGGCTAGCTAAGTCTTCCTTATCGGTGGTAGCCTGTATTTTTGGCATGTTTATGTAACCTGCTTTTGCCTCTGTCATGATGGACACGTGATTAAACAACAGGATGTTTACGCCTACTTTGGCGTTTAAACCATAGCCTGCATTGTGATATACATTTGGACCTCGTTTGTCAAGAAACCGAACATCCGTACGAGGTCTTAGCAAACCAACACCAACACCCGTTTCGGTGCTCACTACCATTCGGGCCTTCTTCCACTTGAATAATTGGTCGTGCCGATTAACCTCTACAAAAACATAATTGAGGCCATCTGTGTGCTCGTATCTCAAAAAATGCCGCAAAAGGGTCACACTGTCATTCTGATAGTCCCCTTTATAACTAGAACCATCCCGATCAATGGAACCTGTAATTTCAACCTGTTGATCCCAATCCACCACATATTTCATGTGATCAAACCCTGCAGCAATGCTGTATTTCTTGTTCAGGTAGTAACCCACTTTTAAGTTCGTCTGTGGCACACTCGAATAACTTGAAAACAAGTATTCTTTGAACGTAAATGGCCTTTGCCGATCGCTGGCAGTCACATTGTTGAGGGTAAAGTCGTAATCCGATCCTTTCATATGGATGTTCGAATTGGAATACCAATCTCGATTCCATCCCCAGTAGAGGTAAAATTTTTCGTTTAAATCAATTTCTTTACGGCTCGATTGGGCATATATATCTACACCAAAGAATAACACGAGACTTACATAAATAATGGCTTTCCTCATTGCCTATTAGACTTTATTCACTTTTTTGATTTCCAAAATTTTATCGCCAACCTTAATTTGGCGAACAATATCCATACCCTGATCAACGCGTCCAAAGATACTATATCTACCGTCTAGAAAAGAGGTTGGGTTATGGGTAATGAAAATTTGAACCCCTTCGGTGTGATTGCCAGATGATGCCAATCCCATTGTACCAGTCTCATACGATTGATAATTCGAAAATTCACTTCGTTGTGTCCAGTCCAATGATCCCCATCCATCTCCTCTTGGGCAACCTGCCTGAATAACAAAGTTAGGAACCACCCGATGAAAGTACTTGTTGTTGTAAAATCCCTCGTCTACTAGTTTGAGGAAATTACTCACCGAACCGGGTGCATCATTCACAAACAAATTCAGCACTATGCTTCCTTTGGTGGTTATTATTTCTACCTGCTGATTCTCAGGAATTTTTAGAACATAGTCCCAATCGATCCGATGCGTATTGCTCGTTTGAGGTTGAACAAAAGTCGTATCGTTAATCGAAGCAATGGCTTTGTCAAAATCAATAATGGTCTCTAATTGCCGTGGCATAGCCAATGAATCCCGATAGGTTTCCAACAGATTGAGATATTCGGTATTTGGTCTGGCCTTTATCTCATAACAAGCCAGGCTTTGAACAGCCATGTCTCGACTTTCAATGCATTTTACGATAAACGCGTTATAGCCGTCATTGGCTCTATCTTCTTCGGTAAGGTTGCCGAAGTACAACTCTGTAGACGTAGTTCGAACCACTTGATACTTATTGTTGAATGATGCCGTTCTCAAATGTTCTTTGGCCTTATCGCCAGTCAAATCTGTTTTTCGAAGCAGGTTCACTATCTGATAAGGGTGATCCGTCACCGTTCGCGATTTTGAGGTAAACTCATCAAATGTTACCAGCACATCCTTATCGCGAGTTTTAAGCGGGATAAGAAGTAAACGCTTAATTTCTGCATCCTGTTCGGCATGCGCCAATTGATACAATTCCTTGTGATATTTTGACGTGTATTTCTTTGGCAATCTGGATAAAATACTGGCTGCATAAAATTTCGTAGTTGCCGACGAATTTGGATGAAAATAATGAATGGCATTACGTGCAAACGAATCACCAATCTGTCTTTTTCCTACAGCCTGATACATGCTTTTTACATGCCCCTGTCTCAACAGGGTAATTCCAGACGTGTACATATTGAGTTTCTGAACAACAACCTGGTTAGCGCTTTTACCAAGAGCTTCAAAAATGATTTCTCTTACTTCCGGATAGATTTCCAATTCCAGGGCCATAAACAACAACCCCACATTAACACTATCTCGCAGTTGACCAATGGCGTAAGCAGCAGCCATTCGAATCCTTTTTTTCTCGTCGGTGAGCATCGCAACCCGAAGGAACTTAACTTTGGATTGATCCTGAATCGACGCAAATGCCAAAACCGCTGCCTCGCGATGTTCAACCTTTTTTGCCTTTAAATACCGAATGAGTCTTTGACCATTTTGCTGATCCTGTAACTCATATATCTTCTGGATTTGACCATCCGCAAATCGGTTAACGCCTACTGGGCCGCTTGATTTACATCCCACAAGGAAAAGCCTTACCAACCCAAGCAAAAAGATT
>CAYZWM010000073.1:0-1914 GCA_964482155.1 uncultured Chitinophagaceae bacterium
AGAGGTGGAGGTGTAGTTAGACGAAAGGACGGCGATCACCGCAGAGAAAACAATGCTTACAATAAGGGAGAAAACACCCTGATGTAAATAGGCCGAATAATTTAACCCTTTGGGCAATTCGCCAATTGCCTTGTAATAGAAATCTGAAAAAACGACAACAGCCAAAAGAACCACTAATGACCATATACCGAGTTTCCATGACGTGGCAAATGATTCGCCGCCCATGGTTTTGGCGAGCTCGTCAGATTTAGCGGAGAAGTCCTTCGTACCTGACTTAGGAATAAACGAGTATAAAAAAACCGTTGCGAAAAAGAAACCAATCACCAGGGTAAACAAGAAGGCGGGAAACTCAACCCATTGAAACTTTTCTATGATGGTCTGAAAAGTAGGAGAGGAGTTGTAATAAAGAGTTCCGAAAACAAGGATAAGAACACCGGGTATAATGAGATGGCCAAGGATTTTGCCAATACCGGTATTTTTGTTTTGCAAACGTTGAAACAGTCGAACAAATACACCTATGGGGGAAACCAATAAGTTGAAAAACCCCATAACTGCCCCAAGACCTGGATCTACGGTTGGGCGGACCATGGCTGAAGCCATGTACCAAAACGCAATCAGTGTAGAGACAATTGACAACGTACTGAAGTGCCAGAATACGGAGAAACCGCTAATAACCAGAGCGATAGATGGAAGTAGGTATTGTTTTATTTGCTCTTTGGGGAAGATGAAAAAGGGTGTAACAGCACACGCTGTGGCAAAAACAAACCAGTTTAAACCCGGTTCCCAGGCCTGGAAAAACAAGAGTGTAAAAAGCACCACCAGGCTGACCAAAGTGATGAGTCTCGATGAAATTGATGTTTGTGTCATAAGGGAGATGTTTTAATGTTTATTTGTTTTAAGTCCTCCGGTTTTAAGTATTGTTTGGCTATGCGATCTTCTGGTTTATGGTCAACACAGTAAAGAGTCGCCAGAAAGGTCCACTCCATAGGTTTAAGAAGGATGTAGATAACACTGGCTACTTTGCGGCTTGCAAAAAAGGAATGGTGACGTATAAGGAATCGACCCAATAGATCGTAACAGGTACGAAGGCGGGCGTGAAGTTTGGGTAATTTGGCCATAAGAAGCTCTTCAAACGCATTACATACCAGTAATTGCCTGCTGCATACAATGGATTTACCGCCTCGAAAACCAGTTCGTATTGGATTTACTATGTTGGAGCTACCCCTGGCACCTATGGTACATAGATAATCGTCCCCACAAACGACACCTGCACATTCATAATCAATTTGCGAAAAACCATGTTTATAGGTTTGTGTAAACGCTTGAATGGTTGAGTCCGGCTTTTGCCCAAATAAAAGGAGAAAAGTAACGACTATGAACAGTACAGGTATCGTACATAGGATGAGTATTGGAAACTTGATGAATACAGGCAGTCTGAGTATCTTATTCAATTGAGCATCAACCGAATATTTCTCTGAGTCGTCTTCCTGAAACTCGCGAAGAATTGCTTTGTGATTTTCAACCAATTCCATAAGGAAGGTGAACATAATTGCCAGATTAAAAATGAACCAAATCTCTTCTAGGTGGAAGGCGATAAAAATATTAAGAATAATGCCAACGATGAGAAATCCATTGATTACGACTTCTATGATAGGCGGTCGTTTCCAGTCCGTTAACGCAGAAACAAAGTAGGCACTGACGCACATGAGAATCAAAATGTACATGGTTACCACATGGTCTGGCGAAAATGGGGCACTATCCATGCAACAATCGTTCGTCTTGTCCATGAATGCTAGAAAGAGAAACGGGTAAACGGCCACAGTAAAGAAGTTGGCGATTCCGCGTGGAAGTTTTGCAACCAGGTGAGACCCGCTAAACATATAGACTGCAAAGTTTACAAGCCCAACAAGGAGT
>CAYZWM010000073.1:1929-6581 GCA_964482155.1 uncultured Chitinophagaceae bacterium
CGAAAAGCAGAATGAAGATCGGAATTCCAGGTAAAAGTTCCATTAGAAGTTGCCGGTTAAAATTTGAATAATGTGGGTAAAGAAGTTTTGAACCGATTCCGTAAAAAATAGGAAAGGCACGGTTGGATCACCGAAAATGGGGCTCATGGCAAATCCGAGGTTTGCTCCAATTAATCCAAACATCAGTAGCCATAGACGAACAAAACGGTTAACTCGAAATCGACTCTTTCCATCGAATTCTTCGTCTACGTTGTACAAAATGTACTTACTAAACATGTATACCCCACTAAAACCCGCAATAGCCATCATAGTGACATTAAGTAACTTAAAGGTTTCATAATGAGTGCCAACCACTAGAAAAAACAAAGAAACTGGTGCAAACGAGATGAGAATTAAAGACATGATGGTGATGGTAATCAGACTAAACTGCGCTATACCTCTCAGCGATGTTTGAATGCCCATTAAAGCCAAAAAGATGTATAAGGTTGGAAAACAGATCAATCCCGTTATGTAGAATAGAAATGGGAGTTTGATAAACGACATTCCACCCTGAGCCAGGCTGTGAGAGCTGCCAATCATAAAACCAAAAATGGCAAACGAAACAGCCGACACAATGATAAGACCGTGAACGATGGCTCTGGGTAGTTCAGCTTTAAGGGCCTGCTTGATGACTTCAACCTTATTCTGAAGCATATAGTTAAAAAAGCATTCAAGTTTCATAGGTCCGTACTTATTGCGTGTTGGTATTGAAAATTTGGTAGTCGTTTGGTAAGGGTATGTATTCGGAATAGAACAAGTCCGGCTAGGACGCCAAATCCGCAGTCTAGCAAGCGCCAAACCATTGGTATCTCACGTATTTCTCCCATAATTAAGGCCAATGGGAAGATTAATATACACGCGATATACCCGAACCGGATCAACCATATATTGCGGATCGGATCGGTGTATAGACCACAAAAAAGAATGGCAAAAAGGATGTGTGCGAATACCATCCAGTCTGTGCCATACCAAATAAAAGGGTAGGCCCGGTCAATATTCAGAACACCGTCCAAAACGTAGGCGAGCCAATCATTCAGGTTAATAAAATCGATGAGGGGTGTATGAAGGATAAGGAAGGCAACACCTTCCGGGATAAAAAAGGCAGTGATACCGCTGATGAGCAGTCCGAACTGTAGAAACAGGGTGTAAATTTTAATTTTTCTCATTGTAAAGTACTTTGAAATTCAAAGTGATTAGTTAAAAAAATATTAAGTCAATCCTTTCAATAAATTTTCAAGTCCGTCCAGGTGGTTCTTGAATGCCTTTCTACCAGTTTGTGTAACCCGGTAAGAGGTTTTGGGGCGTTTACCCACAAACTCCTTTCGAATTTCCAGATATTCCAATTTCTCTAATGCGCTCATATGACTAGAGAGGTTGCCGTCGGTGACATCGAGTAGCTCTTTTATGGAGTTAAAATCCATCCAATCGTTGACCATAAGAACGCTCATAATGCCCAGTCGGACACGACTCTCAAATGCTTTATTTATCTTTTCTATCACTTCCTATTCGTTTAGAATGTCTTCCGTGATTGTATTACTTACGTTCGTATTTCCACCACATTCCGGTACCGTACAATATATGTAAAACACCAAAGCCCAAGGCCCAATAAAATAAACCGTTTCCTAAATCTATTGCAGCCACCAGGCCAATTACTAATTCGATTATACCCAGGTGTTTAATGGTGTCTAACGTATATTTACTACCATTGATTAAAGCCAGGCCATAAAATATAAGCGTGCATGGTGCAATTAATCCAATGTATCCGTGAATCAACAAGATGCCACAAAATAGACCGCCAGCAATTAATGGAATACCCATGTTGATTAGCATGCGTAGCGCCGATTTATCGTGAATCTTTTGATTGTTCTTTTTCGCTCGCCTCATGGTGAGTAGAACTCCTGTGATTAACGAGAGCACCATGACGATTAATCCCAGGACCACAAAAAATTGAAAATCGGATAACTCTGGATTCGAATACTGGCTGCTGTAACCGGCAATAAAATCGAGATAGTTTTCAGAGTTCTTAAGATATCGGCGGGCGATATAAGCACCTGCCAGGGCATATGTCCCTGCAAGAATCCCACTCAAACCGCTTAGCGATAAAAACCGGGACGAGCGTTCCATCAAGGATCGCATTTCTGCCAGATGTTCAAAATGATTTTCGTTTTTCATTCAAATAACTTTGAGTTGCAAAGTAAATAGTATTTTAACGACAAAACCAAATTCGTATTGCATTCACTATCCACATATCCACAAATAGGGGAGATAGAAGTAGATTCTGTATGTCGTAACTTCGTATTTCATGAATATTACGTTAGGTACCATCATCTTGTTTGTTGTGGCAGCCATCATCATTCGTTTTGCGGCCAGGTTTCTATTTAAAATATTAGGTTGGCTGTTGCTCCTTGGCGGTGTGGCGTTTCTCTTATATCATTTTGGTGTAGGTCCATTTGCACACAATCCGATTGCCGTTTCGACCTGGGAAGAAATGTATTGCGAAAATCCGAAAGAACAGGTGAAATGCAACTGCATTGTAAACCCAATTAAGAATGATTTGGAAGGCCGATTTACCGCCGACGAATTACGAGAATTAGAGCAGAATAGGATGGAGTTGACTTATGCCATGCAACAGAGTTTTAAGAAGGTTAAACCTCAAATAATGAGTTGTTTAGCCAAAGAAGATGCCGAAGGCGAGCTAACCGAATTTATGAAAGATTTGATTCCAATCGACAATGATATTCTCCAAAGTCTACATGACTTGAAAGATGAATTTTCCGAAGGAGCACAGGAAAAATTTGACGAACTCACCGAAGGCAAAGACGCGATTGACAAGAAGTATGAATAGGGAAGACTTTGCTGGTTAGTCTGATTTGAGTTAACTAGGTTGTTTGAGTTAATTTAGCTTGCTTTGACCAAAGGGTTTTGCCAATGCGTTATATGATATTGCGTATTTTTTATAAAACCAATCTACGTGTTTTTGATACCAACCTTGATGTTACTTAAACAGTATACGTATTGACAGATAATACTACCAAAGAAACAGGCTTCACTTCCATTCAAAAATGGACCCTTCTGTCTACTATTCTTGCATCCAGCCTTGTATTTATAGATAGTTCTGCCCTAAATGTGGCCCTTCCAGCCCTTCAAGAGGATCTGGGCATCAGCGGAACCGAACTTCTTTGGGTCATAAATGGATATGCCTTATTCCTATCCGCATTATTGTTGGTCGGCGGATCCCTTGGTGACCTTTTTGGAAGAAACAAAGTATTCTTAATTGGTCTGGGTATTTTTTCGATTTCCTCTTTGTTTTGTGGAATTTCTCAGAGCCCAATTCAGTTGATCATTGCCCGCTGTTTACAGGGTATTGGTGGGGCATTATTGACACCTGGCAGCCTGTCGATTTTAAGTTCCCAATTCGGGCCTACAAGTCGAGGAAAAGCCATTGGACTTTGGTCTACATTTAGCGCATTAACCGCAATTTTTGGACCGGTGCTTGGAGGGTGGCTTGCCGGTATGGGCCTGTGGCGCTTGATCTTTTTTCTGAATGTGCCGCTGTCTATTGTCGTATTCGTCACCACCATTGCTAAAGTGCCCGAATCGAAGAACCATAATGCCGGTAAACTTGATTTATTTGGAGCCATATTCATTACTTTAAGTCTAGTAGGAATCACATACGGTTTAATCGAATCGCCTAATATGGGGTTCTCTCATCCCCTAATAATATCATCCCTCACCATAGGTGTCATAGCCTTTATCACCTTTTTGATCATACAGCGGAAATCATCTCACCCAATGATTCCGATGAAGCTCTTCAAATCGTCCACATTTAGCGGAGCAAACTTGCTTACGTTATTCGTTTACGCAGCTTTAGGTGGAGCATTGTTTTTTATTCCACTCAACTTGATTCAGATTCAAGGGTACAGTGAAGTAAGCACAGGACTTGCTATGCTACCCCTTATATTCTGTATCGCTTTAATCTCTCCGTTGATAGGAAAGTTTGTAGATCTCAGGGGGTGTAGGCTGCCTTTGACTATTGGACCGATAATCGGGGGCGTAGGGTTTTTTATGTTCTCAACGATTGGTATTACCTCAGGTGTTGAGGAATATTGGAGTTCATTTTTTATTGCATTTGTACTTTTAGGTGTTGGAATGGGCATTACAGTCGCACCGTTGACCACCGCCGTGATGGGAGCAGCATCAGATGACAATTCGGGCATTGCCTCAGGTATAAATAATACGGTTGCTCGGGCTGCTGGCGTATTGGCTGTAGCAATTATGGGTGCATTAGTGTTGTTTTCCTTTAGGGCTTTTATTGGCAACGGCATCGAGGAATTATCCCTTTCTGATTCTGTTAAAAATGAAATCATTTTTGAATCTTCAAATCTAGCCGCGGCTACAGCACCGTCTGGCTTGGCTTCAGACAAAGTTCAAGTGGTAAATCAATTATTCAAAGATGGATTTGTCAGTGCATTCAATAAGGCGCTCTATTTAGCGTCCATTTTAATGCTATTGGGAGGCGCGGTTGCTTTTTTTTCTATTAAAGATAAGGAAGGAAGGGTTGAAGGATTGAAGGATTGAAGGATTGAAGGATTGAAGGATTGAAGGGTTGAAGG
>CAYZWM010000073.1:6681-17550 GCA_964482155.1 uncultured Chitinophagaceae bacterium
TTGAAGGATTGAAGGATTGAAGGATTGAAGGATTGAAGGATTGAAGGGTTGAAGGGTTGAAGGATGGAAGGAAATACCAATTGGTGGCTGGAGATATCTGGCTATCGAAAATGCTTTAAACAGGTACGAGTTATTGGTTTATATCATTTTACCTCCATGCCAACATGAGTAGGTGTTGACCTCTTGTTTGTTCGATTAAATCGTTGTAAAACGCGTAGCCAACTCTCTTATCTTTGGTCAAATGAATAATCTTGCTTTTCAAAGAGTCAACGTTCCTATTTTCCAGAGTTACTCTCAATTGAACAATGACGTTTGAGTCCCTTTCACTAAATTCTACCATGAACGAGTTTATTTGCTTTGTTACTTCGGTTTGTTCAATGTAATCTAAGTCGTCTAAGTCTGATATAAACTGATCAAATTCAACTTGAGTTAACCCGTCTTCTGGAAGAATAAAAATGGTCTTAAGTAAATCTCTTCTTTGATTTGCGATGTAGTCTGTTTTTAATTTAATGTACACCTCATTGCCAGGAATATTTTCAATTAAGTCGTCTACTTCTTTCCATCCAAAAAGTGGCCCCTCCGACACGGTATAGTGAGAAGCAGTGTCGTTAGGTAGAAACTGACCTTCATGGTTTATAAAACCAAGTATTTCAACTTGAATAGGAAGACTATTGTGGAATGGTGGTTGGCTGTCCAAAAGTGCATATTCAAGGTATTCTTCAACACGTGTCCAATGCAAATTCTCTAAAAATAGAGATGTCTTGATTGTGTCTGCGGTTATGTCTGTGTTCGTTGACAGTTTTGAATCTCCCGTGTTAGCACAGCTCCAAATAAACAGGATGGGCAATATTACTGTAGATATTCTCATTTATTAAGCATCAAACTTGTTACACTTAGTACGCAATTTCCAGATCAAGCTGTCTGCCTTGTTCCAGGGCTTTTTTATCCATTCCAGAACCAATAGCCATTCCAACGGCCATTCCGATGGGTAGTCCAATGCCTATAAACCCCATGTTGTCTAGAGTTGCTCCAAAAACAACGCCGAGAGGTATACCAAATGCCGACATTCCAATAGCCAACCACATATTGCGATAATGGTTTATCGTTACCAGTTTGTGCTCTTTCTCGACTAATTGGATAATTTTCGTTTGGGTACGTCTTATCCGTTTTTTTTGTTCTTTTTCCGAACCGATTAGTGAGTTAATTTCTTCAATACCCGAATTAATGGTACGTGTTACATCATCGGTAAGCTCTTTTTTGTTCAATTCGTCAATCAATTTTCCGAATTGAGCATATACTTTTTGGAGCTTTTTATTATTCTCAATATCTCGTTCTTTTTTAAGTTCATTCAACCCCATTTATCAATGCTATTTAGCTCTCATTTTATTTCCTCTTTTCTCATGCGTTACTTCTGCAAGTCCCAGGGCTTCCATTAATGGCGGAATGTACATGCCAAACCTACCCCTAAAGTTTTTCTTCAACCCGTACCATCCTCCAACTGGGTTGTCAGTCGCACGGCCCCAATGTTCGAGTGTACCTTCTTTTGGTTCCTGCTTCTCATCTTTACTACCCAATTCGACCCAGTCACCGTTGTTTTTCAGCATGGTGTGTAGGTCTTCAATGCAACGAAGGTCATAGTGAAGCACTGTTTTACCAACCGTGCAAACCAGTATATTAATACCATCTTTTTCACCAATATGCATGGTGTATTCAGAAGATTGTGGAGGTGTCTTTAATTTTAACGGACTCTCTTTGGTCCCAATTCGTTGGATATAACTCATAGGTAATAATTTTTAGTGGTTCAGATTTCGTTTTGTTGCGCAAATGGAGAGAATAAGAAGTGTAGGGAATTTAGATTTGCTAACTTTTCAGTTTGGCACTTAGCCAATTTCAATTTATCGTTATTTTTCATTCAACCGTCAATTTAAAAGATTGAGGGACTTTATTTTTTTGGATTAATTATTCTTTCAAATATTTTCAGTTTATCAATTGCAAGTAACATTAGATAAGCAAAAAATATTATAAAGAATAAGGTCGTCATAATTCGCAAATAAATTTTCACGGTCCATTCTAATGCAACTTTTATTCGTTGCATTGTTCCTATTTTGACTTCTCTACCTTCTAAAAGAGAAAACCGTACGGTACAAAATTCGTTTTCATCATCAAAATCACCGAGGCTTACGCCCAGTCCTTGAAGTTGCTGTTCAATTTCAAGAATACGGTTTTCTAGTCCCATAAATTCATCTATTTTTCCTCCTTTTGACTTCAATTCAATTAATGAAGTTTTGATTTTTTCTAATGAATGTTTTTTTGCATTAAGTTCCTTGTATTCATTTGTCTTGTCCTTCTTTGTTATTTGTTTTGCTTGTACGTTACCGATGGTTATTAGTTGATTATAGAGAGCATCAAAATTTTCAGGAGGAACGCCAATAACTAAATTCAATTTTCGATAACCTTCATTTCCGCTTTTCTGTTCGAATTGTATTAGTGCATCAAGTTTTTCAATCGTTTTTCTAGAGGACTTCTCTTCCTCTTCAAAATTTGAGGATTTAGTTTTAATTTCTGCAATTTTTTCATATTTCTGGTCAACTTTTATCGGAGATTGATTTGAAGTATTTGATTTTACGTTATATTTTTTGGTTGCATAGTTTCTTTTTGAGCTGGAAATATTCTCAAAGAATTGAGTTTGATTTGTCGTATCATCAAAAGTTTTTGTGTAGCCATACATCAGTCTAAAAATGAATAAAATGGCAAAAATCATGATTAATGAAAAAATCAGTTTTTTCAATCTGTTCTTAAATGCTGGTTCCATATTTTGAAGTTTGTTTTGTTCGTGTACAAGAGTTGCTTAAACGAACAAACAGTCGTTTATTCCTCCTGTGACTCGAATATAGGATTCTTACTTAAAAACTTCATAGAATTTGAAGTTATACGGGTTCTTATCCTGCTTGTGTGACTGAGCAGAACCTAATTTCTATTTGGGCATACCTATATACCTATCCTAGAACGACAACATGAATATATCGGTGGTATCGTATGAGAAGAAACTTTTTTGAGGGAAACTCTTAAATCAATCCTTCAACTAAGCACCTAGAGCATTACGCAAATCCTGAACCTGGCTTTCCCAAAGGAGAGATATTTCCTCTGCTTCATCCTCGTCAGCATAGTCCGTTACCATGAGTGCTATATCGCCCGTCAGCTCGTCTTTTTGGATTTCCATCTCAAAATATTCTTCGTCTGCCGAGTTCTCCCATTTGAACCGGATATTTTTTCCGTTGACCTTTCTTAAGAGTTCGGCAACGTTTTCCTCACCATCCCAAAAGAAGGTGTAATTTTTACCTTTTACATTTACATCATCGGCAAACCATTCAACCAGTCCAGATGGTGTAGAAATGTAGTTGTACAGTATGTTTGGAGACGATTTGACAACAAACTCCAACTCCAACTTTACTCGATCCATAAGCCAAACTTTCAATTTATTCAAATTAAATACTATTTGTCAAATAAAAAAGGGTAATCAGATTTATTTTTACCGCAGAATTGATATGAATAACACTTTCCTCTATAAACGTAAATACCTGTTTGTTATATGCCTCATATGGGTGTTGATTGGTTTCCTTTGGTTAATCCTTAAACACAAAGGCGAAGCCATCTTGATGTTAAACGAATCTTATAATTCCTATTCCGTTCCATTCTTTAATTTCTTTACCAGAATGGCCGAATGGATGGGTTTCGTTTTCCCTTTTTTGTTTCTACTTCTATTTAAATCCATTCGGATGCAACTGGGTTTCATTATGGTCGGTGTTCTAACCCTAATTTTGGTGTTTGGATTAAAGAACCTCGTCTTTGACGATGCCATTCGTCCAATCGTATTTTTTGAAAACCTGGATATTCCCTTACTGAACCGGTCTGAAATACCCCTAAATCGGAAACACAGTTTTCCCTCGGGACATACTGCTGCTGGGTTTGCATACTTCTTCTATCTGGCACTCTGTGCCGATAAAAAGTTCTTCTCTATTTCGTTTATCGTCATAGCCATCTTAATAGGACTGTCTCGTGTATTTTTGGCTCAACATTTTGTTGCCGACGTAGTGGCAGGAAGCGTTTTAGGTGTCAGTATTGCCACGTCAGTCTATTACCTTTGGATTTACAAAAACAGGGATATAAAAAAACCAATAGATCGAAAATTATTTAATGCAAAAGCTTAACACCAGACAGTTTCACTGGTTTCTGACCCTAGTAGGAATCTTGTTTTTTATTCCTTTTCTAGGTGGGGTGCACCTGTTTGACTGGGATGAGATCAATTTTGCGGAATCGGCAAGAGAAATGTTGGTGACCGGCAATTATTGGCAAGTTCAAATCAATTTCGAGCCTTTCTGGGAGAAACCACCGCTATTTTTATGGTTGCAGGCACTATCTATGAAGGTTTTTGGAGTAAATGAGTTTGCTGCTCGACTACCAAATGCGCTGGTGGGCATAGTCAGTTTAAACATCCTTTTCTACTTTGGCCGAAAGATGCGAAAGGAAACCGTTGCCCGTTGGTGGGCCATACTTTACCTGGTTTGCTTTACACCTCACTTTTACTTCCATACCGGCATCATTGATCCGTTATTCAATCTTTGGATTTTTCTCTCCATCCTTCAGTTGTATAGAGCCCTTAAGTCGCGCAAGATGTCCAACTGGTTATTCAGTGGTTTGTTCTTAGGACTGGCCATTCTTACCAAAGGACCGGTTGCAGGCCTTATTGTAGGTCTGGTGATCATAGCTTATTGGATTCGGAATGGGTTTCGGTTTTGGTTTAACGTCATGCATTTGGTTAGCTTCTCCATAGTAACTCTAGCCGTAGCAAGTATTTGGTTTTTACCAGAAATCATCTCCAATGGAGCTGGGTTTATTTCAAATTTTATGGCTTATCAGGTCGATTTGATGAAAAACCCGGTAGCATCGCACGGCCAACCCTGGTTTTATCATGCTGTGGTTCTTTTAATAGGCTGTTTTCCAGCGAGTATTTTAGCCTTATCTCAATTTACCAAGTCAACCCATCATCGGTCCTTTGAGTTTTGGATGAAAGCGATGTTTTGGATTGTACTGCTCTTGTTTTCAGTGGTTACCACTAAAATAGTTCACTATTCATCCTTATGTTATTTCCCGCTTACCTATCTGGCAGCTACTCGCATGCAATGGTTTGAAGAAGGCAAATTATTTACATGGTTCGAACGGTTTAGCTTAAAAGCAGTCGGGCTGCTTTGGATGGCACTGTTTCTTTTAATTCCAGTGGTTGGTTTATACCGCAATGAAATCCTTTCTAAATTTCCAAACGCCATTGCTGATTCGTTTACAATGGGCAACCTTCAAGCGCCAGTAAACTGGTCCATATTGGATGTTGGGATAGGCCTGTTGAGCATAGTCATTTTTATCTGGGCCTGGCGCAGCGTATTGGCCAATAAGCGTTTAAACATAGTCAGGAGCCTTGTTGCGCTGTCTGCCTATTTTGTCTTATTCATTGCGGTTATTGTACCTAAAGTAGAAGGTCATACGCAAGGAAGTATTGTTTCGTTTTACGAAGATTTAGAAGGCGAAGATTGCTATATAGACGTGTATAAGTTTAAGAGTTATGCGCACTATTTTTATACTAAAATTCAACCGGTTTCAGAATCAGATGCCCTATATGAAATAAGACATGACATCCTGAATTCTCTTGGAGTTCAAACTCGTATTGAGTTGACTGAGGAAGGTAGAAAATTATATTCAAATCAGGAGATGCAGTGGTTTCTAAACGGTGATATTGACAAGCCGGTTTATTTGGTTTGTTTACCTAGAAAAGCACAGGAATTAAGCAAAACAAGAGGTTTTATAAAGGTATTTGAGCAGGGAGGACATCTCGTCTTTAAGCGTAATGTAGGTGACTAGTGCACCCGATCGCCGCGATATTCCATCTTACTGATTAAGTCCGCTTCGAACTCTAAAAACGCATTCCATCTGGTTTTAACAAATTCGGTGTTCATGTATTTTTCAGCAAGTCCGATGAATAGCCTGTAATGACCGGCTTCCGAAACCATAAATTCGTGATAGAACTCTTTTAAATTCTCATCACTCACATGTAGTGATAACAAACGAAAGCGTTCACAACTCCTGGCTTCAATCATGGCACACACCAACAGGGCTTCCACGATTTGCATTTCAATGCTCCCCCCTTTATTGGTAAATTTTTGAAGCTCAACTACGTAACTGTCTTTTCGAGCCTTTCCAAGCTCATGTCCTCTCTTATTTAGTTCTTTCAGTACTTTTCTGAAATGTCCCCATTCTTCTGCGACTATTGGGGAAACTTCATTTACAATATCCGGGTAATTCGAAAATCGAACAATCAATGAGATACAGGCTGTGGCTGCTTTTTGCTCACAAAATGCATGGTCAATCAAAATTTCTTCAATGCTCTTTTCCGCAATGTTTACCCATCTAGGGTCGGTGGCAAGTTTTAATCCGAGCATATTATTTTACGTTTTCGGCGAGTCGTACGGGTAGATTATTGGCAATATAAAGTTCAAAAATTGGTAAATCGTTGTTTTCAAGCAAATAGGCGGGAAAGGGCACGTGTTCCAATTGCGTTAACTGTCCGTTGTAATTTATTAATTGTTTACCAAAGTTCAATTCCCAATCCAAAAACAAGACTCTTTGATGAACATTGAATGCATGCTGACTAAAGACCCAGGCACGACGGTCGTATTGCGGATAAAGTGTTTTTAAGCTGGGATTGAGAGCCTGACAGCCATAGGTATATTCATCGGCTTTGGAATGAAAAACAATTAAATCGGACTCCACTTTGTTGGCCAGCTTTTCCAATTCGTCACATGCCAGACATAAGGCGGAGATTCTTAACGCTTGAACCTGCCCGGTATTCTTTCGAACTGCCGTTAACGATGTTTCGGAGACTCGTTTCATGTGGTTTGTAAACCCCATTAATGCAAAAACGGCAAGAATAACGAGTGTACGCATGTTGGTGGTCTTATTCTGCCTCCAAAGGGCATAAAACAAGACATAAAGCATGGGCATACCCAGGTACATGCGGGAATACGGAAAGAAAACCGATGTAGTTCCGTCCATGGTTTTGTTTACAAACAAGGTAAAAACAAAGAAGAGGACAGAAATGAATACGACCCACGCCGCAACGGACCTTTTATTCCTCCAAAAAAACAAAAGACAGATAGCCGGCAGAGCAAATAGGAGTATACCTCCCTGTTTGGGTAACAAAGGCATGAGATACGCCAGTCGCGAATCCCCATTTTTGATGGCATGTATAAAGAAATCGGAATGAAACGTGATTGACCAGAGTTGGTGTACACTGTACATGCTGTGGTTTACCTTAAACAGGTATAAGGCCATATAGGTTACCGTAAAAGCGCATACGGCAACTACAACCGTTCGTGGTTTTTTTCGAATGTTTTTATATCGCGTTGCCAGCCAGTAGGCTGCTATCGGAAGTAATACGACAATGGCATTTGGATTGACCAAAACAGACACAAGACACAAAAAATATCCAATTCCCTGGAGGTATTTCTTGTAGGAAGTGGTCAGTACGATACCCAACATGAGAATGCACAAGCCACCCATAAACCCACGAGCCATTGAGCTAATTAAGTGATATTCTGAAGGCATACAAAGGCCAATGACCATAACGACCAATGCAAATTCGTATCGTTTTTTCCTATAAAAAAGGACGAAGGCCAGAACAAATGGAGAGGCACCAATACAATTTGATACCAGAGGCACAACATCCTGAACGTTAAAACCAAGAGCAATAAAAGGGGCACTTACGAAGGCTTCAAGTACGTTGTTGTAAAACTGGCCATAAAAAAACGGGCTGTAAAACTGACCATTGGCCATATCGGTGGCTGTCAACCAGTTGATGGCCTGATCGCTGTCTAAAAACTCCCAGTTAAAATGGACCAATACCAGGTATCGAACTACAACAAATAAGAGTAGGGCAACCAGAGAGGCAAGTCTAAATAGGGATGTTTTAGGTTTGATCAAAACAAGTAAAGGATAGATAGAAATATAGTACCTCCAACGAGCATAAACAAGATGGAATAGGGGAGAATATCACGTGCTTTAAGCCCCGTAATTCCTAATAAGGGCAACGCCCAGAATGGTTGGAGCATATTCGTTATCTGATCGCCATAAGCCAGCGACATAACGGTTTTAGCGATAGGTACGTGTAACTGTTGTGCGGCTTCTATCAAAATGGGTCCTTGCACCTGCCATTGGCCTCCACCACTTGGTACCAACACATTGACAACAGCACTGCTCAAATAAGCAAAGAATGGAAACGTTTGTTGATTACTGATATCGATGAAGAAATGAGCGAAGACCTCCAACAGTCCCGTGTACTTCATTATGCCCATAATACCTGCATAAATTGGAAACTGAATAAGAATGCCTGTACTGCCTTTAATAGCTTCCTCCGCTGCTGAGGCAAAATTGCGAAGCGAACCATTTGCGGTGATGGCCAAACCAAACAGAAGGAAATTAATCGAATTTAAATTTATAAAGCTTAGACCGTTTTTTGAATTGATCAATTGAACCACCCAAACCACCAGAAACATGGCACCAAAACCCATGCCTAAAAGACGGCTGTTGTCTAATCGCTCTGCGCCTGTTAAAACCTCAACATGTTTTTTTCTAAAAGACGAATTGTCTGGATACGATTTACGAAACTTTCGTTTAGAGAGGAGGAAAGCAAAAAGGGGTAAAATGATTAATGTCAGTGCAATAGCCGTCAGGTTTGACGTACTTAAAATGGTTTCAGATATGGAGAGAACCCCCATTTCGTTGACAAGGCTGTGAGAGGCAGAACTTACCGTAAGCGGGGCACTTCCAGACATTCCTCCATGCCAAACCATTAGTGACGTATACCCACATGCGGCGATCAGCGGATAATTAAGGGCAATACCATTTTCTTTGGCGTATTCACCCACTTTACGAGCAAGAATGGCTCCAAAAATGAGGCCTAATCCCCAGTTGAGATAACCCGCCATAACTGAAAACAAGGTGACAAAAACGGCTGCGTGGGCATTGCTTATACAGAAAGAAGCCACCCGTTTGATGATATAGCTGACGCCTTTGCTTAAAGCGATGGAATGACCCAAGACCAGCATCAACATCATTTGCATCGTAAACGTAAGTAATTCCCAGATTCCTTTGTTCCAACTTTCGGCAATGGACCACAACTGATTCGTTTGCGACGGTGAGTCTGTAAAAATGATGGCCAATAAGGCTGTGAAAAGGGTAAGAAGAACCGCAATGGACAGAGGTGAGGGGAGAACCCGCTTTACCCATTTCATATATCCGTTTAGTAGGTTCATTTCCAAATAAGACCTACGAGTTTAGTTAAATTGTCAATGTCGACCTGATCAAAAGCGTCATAATGTATGCTATCCACATCGAAAACACCGATGACCTCATTATTTTCCCAAATGGGTATAACGACTTCAGAATTTGATTCACCGCTACAGGCGATATGGCCTTCAAACTCATGCACATTGGGTACGGCCAGAGACGTTTTATTTTCCCAGGCTCTACCGCACACACCTTTACCGTATGAGATTCGAGTACATGCAACGGGTCCTTGAAACGGCCCAAGAACAAGTTCGTTTCCTTCAACGAAATAATAGCCTGTCCACCAAAAGCCAAAACTGGTATGAATCAGGCTGCACAGATTGCTCATGTTAGCCAATCGATTGGATTCTTCTTCGATCAGGGCCTCGGCCTGAATGAATAATATGCGATACTTGTTTGTCTTATCTGTCTTATCGTCCATTTACAGGGTAATTTTTAATCCATCGAAACCGAGGTAAATATTGTCTGGGAGTTCAGCCTGAATTTCATCGTGATTTCCAAGTTGATGGCTAATATGTGTGAAATAGGTTTGTTCCGCACCTAATTCTTGCGCCAGTTCAATAGCCTCTTGTAAGGTGAAGTGTGAAATATGCACCTCTTTTCGTAACGCATTTAATACCAGTACCTTACTTCCGTGTATCTTTTGCTTTTCCTCTTCGGAAATATAGTTTGCATCCGTGATGTACGTAAAATCACCTATTCGAAATCCGAAAACGGGGAGTTTATAGTGTAAGAGTTCAATAGGGAGGAGGGTAGTATCGTTTATGGTAAACGGTTGATTACGGATGAGGTGAATATTAGCTTGAGGAACACCGGGGTACTTGACATCTGCAAAAACATAATCGAAATCCTTCTTAAGCACTTCTTCAACGCGTTCGTCGCAATACACTTCCATATCCTTCTTCTGTACATAATTAAATGCGCGGATATCGTCGAAGCCTGCCGTATGATCTTTATGCCCATGGGTAAATACAACGGCATCAAGTTGCATAATTTTTGCACGCAACATCTGTTGACGAAAATCTGGTCCAGTGTCTATAACCAGGCTGGTGTCTTCGGTTTGAATATGAATAGACGAACGTAAACGTTTATCTTTGGGATTGGACGAAGTACAAACTGGGCATGTACATGCAATGATGGGAACACCTTGCGAAGTGCCCGTGCCCAAAAATGTTATAATCAACTCTTTTTTCACGTGGTCACAAAGTTGTTACTTTCGAGAGAAACTCAATAATTGAATATCACTATTTTTTCACAATATCCATAAATGTACCGTTTGGCAGTGCCTTTAACTGGATATCTATTTTTAGTCTTGCAGGTTCGCTCAAGTACCAACCCAAAGGAATATTCTCATTATCTTCTCTTTGCAGTGAAAAAGAGAATAGGGCGTCACCGTTAGATTCAATAAACTTTCGACCGTTAGCCAGTACTTCATTACTGTTGTTGCTCCAAATATGGCTAAACGTCATTGCAGGC
>CAYZWM010000074.1:0-17422 GCA_964482155.1 uncultured Chitinophagaceae bacterium
ATTCATCCTTCCAACCTTCAACCCTTCCCCCTTCAATCCTTCCCCTTCTATCCTTCACACCTTCAATCCTTCAATCATTCATCCTTCAACCCTTCAATCATTCATCCTTCAACCCTTCAATCATTAAACATTAAAACATCCTTCCTTCCAAAAATCTACTGATTTGAGTTAGTATCTTACCCAAATAGCCTGTTCGATTTTAGGGCTGTCTTCAACTTCACGTTTCACGTAATACGTTTTTCCCATACCGTCTTTAATGGCATCTTGATCCACTTGATTTAGAGAATCGAGGAAATGGTGCATGGTCATGTTGGATGGTTTTTGATAGGCACTGCTAAACGTATAAGAATTGGAAAAAGGCTGAGCCGAATAATGGCCAAAAAAGTCGGACCATATGGTGGTAAAATCCATCAATTCAAAGTTATTGTTCGGATCGTAGGTGACTACTTTAAATCCTGGATTGTTGCAGTGCTGCGGCGTTATTCCCGGACATGAAATGGCAAATTCTGAGAACGTTTCGTTCGAATCCAGCAGCATTTTAAGTTCGTCCATGTGGGTGTGGCTATAGAATACACCGGAAATGCAATCCGCATCAGAAACGAGGTTTAAAAAGGTTTGTAAAATGGTTTTTCCATCTTTAGAATGTTGTGACCAGTCCGGATTATCCTGGTAGTCGTTTCCAGGAGGGATATGCATCATGAGATACACGGCTTCCCCTTTTTTTGTCGCATCAGATAACTGCACTTTGAGCCAGGTAAGTTGGTCAAAAGCGGCAACAGATTGAATTGGGCCGTGATCGTTAACATACGTCTCAACCGTAAAAATGACGGTGTTTAAGGCAATGCATCGCAAAGGCGTGGATTTTCCCAACGGGTAAGCCGAATAGTAGCCCATACTCAATTGGCTGGTGTCTATGAGTTCTGGAATCGTACCAGGTTTTAAACAGGTGGTGTCGAATGACCGTAATACAGGCCATGCACTGGAGTAACCTTTGTCTTGAGAAAAAGGCCTTAAACCACTCTTGTTTTCGAAAGAGTGATAATCTCCTCCAAGGCCATCGTTGTTTCCCGGTGCATAAACCAATGGTATACAGTTGTTTGTAGATATTTCACGCAAGTCGTGAAGCACTTTGCCAATATCGTCAGATCGGTTATTGTTGTGGTTAATGGCTTCAGAATGGGCCGGTAAATCACCCAAATAAAGGATGAATTTTGGTCGATGTGGATTGGATGGACTAACCAGAGCGTTGATTTTTACCTTTGCACTGTCCCATAACTTCAGACCGGTGTCGCTAAACGTACTATCCACGCAGTATCCGCCACCTTCTGAAATGATTTTAACCATATTGCTGTTGAGGTGAACATCGGATATGATCATAAAACTTGGAAGAGCTGTTGTCTCCACGATTTCCTCACTTTCTAAGCCGTCATTGTCCCGGTTTTCTTTCGACGAATTACAGCTAAAAACAACCACGATAGTTAAACCTGTAAATAGGAGAATTCGGGTCTTATTCAATGTCTTTTTATACATGTTTTACGCGTAGTGGTGAAACGCAACTTAGTCGATTTAAGAGGAATGGGCAAAATTGAGCCGTAATATGGTTAACTCTGGCTAGTTAGCTAATGTGACGAGATGTTTAAAACGCAGTAATTTATCCATTTCAAAGCCCTAAATTTGTGTTTTAAACAACGAATCGTAGGTGTTCATATTTCTGTTTGAAATAAAACATCTATCTTTGGTTTTACGAACATATTTGGTTCAAGAAAAGGGAATTTATGTCAAAGAATTTAAGTGAATTATTGGGTAGGGGAGGCGTTGTAGGCAACCTGTTTGAGAAGCTGGGAAAAGCAGCTGAAGATGGGGGGACAGTATCTCAAGTGGAGTTGGATAAATTGGCAGATGAGTTTTTGGTTGGCAAAGCCAACACATACGGTACCATTACGGCTTATGATTTTATGAAGCCTGAAAACAAAGGTAAAAAAGCGTATGTATGTAATGGCTCTGCATGTTTATGTGCCGGTACCCAAGATGCCGTTAAATCAGAACTCAAGAAACATTATAAAGACGATGAGATAGGCCACATGACCTGTTTGGGTCGTTGCCATGAAAACTCGGCATTTAATATTGGTGGATTGAATTATTCCGGACAAGCAGTAAGCAACTTGACGGAGATTCTAAGTACAGAAGGCGCTTTGCAACCTCGAGATACCTACCATGTCAAAGCAACCACAGAGGTGCTTACCATTCCTTTTACCGATGTAGATAGCTATTACGCACCCCTAAAAGATGTGTTTGCTATGGGTCAGGAAGCCGCGTTAGAAGAAGTAAAAAAATCCGGTATTCGAGGACGAGGAGGTGCAGGTTTTCCTATGGGCGTTAAATGGGACTTTTGCCGAAAAGCAGAGTCTGATACCAAGTTCATTATTTGTAACGCAGACGAAGGAGATCCTGGAGCATATTCAGATCGCTACTTATTGGAAGAAAGACCGCATTCCGTTTTGTTTGGTATGATGGTTGGCGGATATTGCATGGGTGCCGAATGGGGTATACTTTATATCCGTGCTGAATATCCAGAAGCAGTGTCCATAGTAGACAATGCAATTCAAGAACTTAGAGACCGAAACTTACTGGGTAAAAATATTTTAGGCTCTGGTGTTAATTTTGATTTCAAAGTAATCAAAGCACAAGGGGCATACATCTGTGGAGAAGAAACGGCCTTGATTAATTCGATTGAAGGCCAACGTCCGGAAGTCAGAACTCGACCACCATTCCCAGCGATACAAGGATTATTTAACAAACCGACCATTGTAAACAATGTCGAAACCCTTGCCGTTGTGCATTGGATAATAGAAAACGGCGGAGAAGCCTATACTAAAATTGGTACGGAGAAATCAACGGGAACCAAGTTGGTTTGTTTGGACTCATTTTTTAATAACCCAGGCATGTATGAAGTCGATATGGGTGTATCTCTTCGATTCGTTGTCGACGAGTTGGGTGGAGGATTTAAAGAACCCGTAAAAGGTATGCATATTGGTGGGCCACTTGGTGGTATAGTACCTGTTTCGAAAATTGATGATCTAAGTATCGATTTTGAGTCCTTTGCGTCCAACGGATTCTTGCTCGGTCATGCATCTGTGGTGTGTATTCCAGAAAAGATGGAAATGGTCAAATATCTAGAACACCTAATGGACTTTGCGGCTTATGAAAGTTGCGGCAAGTGTTTTCCATGTCGACTAGGTACGCTACGAGGAAAAGAGTTGTTTAGCAAAGCCATTAATGAAGAGGGTTACCGTATTGATCGCGAATTGTTGGACGACTTGCTTAATACATTACAAGAAGGGTCATTATGCGCACACGGAGGGGGGATTCCACTTCCAGTAAAAAATGCCCTAAAGTATTTTGATGACGAGTTGAAAGCCTACTTATCCTAACCACGGACAAATTTGAAGATTAAGAGAGAAGCGATATGAACAGAGTTGCGTATATAAACAATGAAGCACACGAATTTTTGGATGGGGAAACCATGCTAAAATTTGTGAAGCGTATAACGGGTAAAGAGAATGCGATTCCAACGCTTTGTGATGCACCAAACCTGGAACCATTTGGGTCGTGCCGAATATGTAGCGTTGACGTTGCCCTTGAACAAGACGGTAAAACGAAAACAATGGCATCCTGCCATTCACCCGTAGCGGCTGGACAATACATTTATCCCGATACCAAACAGGTTAAAAAACTTCGTAAAAACATTATGGAATTGGTCTTAACCGACCACCCATTAGATTGTCTTACCTGTGAAGTAAATGGTAATTGCGAGTTACAAGACGTAGCAGCCCAGGTGGGTATTCGCGATGTGCGTTATCCAGCAGGTGAAAATCACCTGGACAAACAAAAAGATTTGAGTCACCCGTACATGACTTCCGACATGTCGAAGTGCATTAACTGCTATCGATGTGTACGAGCTTGCGACGAAGTACAGGGAGAATTTGTATTAAGCATGGCCGGTCGAGGATTTGACAGCCACATTGTTAAAGGAGCCGATACCACGTTTATGGAGTCGGATTGCGTAAGCTGTGGTGCATGTGCACAAGCGTGTCCTACGTCAGCCATTTCAGATGTATTTCAATCCAAAGCGATTGAAGCCGACGAAGTAACCCGAACCATTTGTACGTACTGCGGAGTAGGTTGTAACCTGGAAGTAAGTACCGCCAATGGAGAGATACTCTCTATTCAAGCGCCTTTTGATGCGGAAGCCAATGGCGGACACACCTGTTTGAAAGGACGGTACGCTTTTAAATTTTATAATCATCCGGATCGTTTAAACAGTCCAATGATTAAACGAAACGGCGAATTTGAAAAGGTTTCCTGGGATGAAGCGTATACCTATATCGCAGACGAGTTAACACGAATTAAAACGACTTATGGACCGGATTCCATTGCCGGTATTTCTTCGGCTCGAACGCCGAACGAAGAGAATTATTTGATGCAGAAGTTTATTCGCGCGGTTGTGGGAACGAACAATATTGATTGTTGTGCACGAGTTTGTCACTCACCTACAGCGTTAGGTTTGCAACGAGCATTTGGTACAGGAGCAGCTACCAACTCAGTTGAGGATATAGATCACACCGATTGTATTCTTGTCATTGGAGCCAATCCAACAGATGCGCACCCGGTAACTGGTGCCAAAATCAAGCAAAAAATGATGAAGGGCATGACGAGTATCATCATTGACCCTCGAAAAATAGAACTCGCCAGATATGCGACATACCACCTTCAACTTCGTCCAGGTACAAACGTGGCTATATTGAATATGATGTTGTACTTTATCATTACTGAAGGTGCAGTTGACGAAACATTTGTGGGAGATCGAACAGAAGGTTTCGAAGAAATGAAGGCCGAGATACTAAGGCTGGATATGGACGAAATGGAAAAGTTGACAGGTGTTGATAGAAACCTGGTTAAAGATGCGGCACTGGCATATGCCAACGCAAATGCGGCCATGGAATTCCATGGTTTGGGAGTTACCGAACATTCACAAGGAACATTCGCCATTCAATTGATTGCTGATTTGGCCATGATTACGGGTAATATTGGTAAAAAAGGATCTGGTGTAAATCCATTGAGAGGACAGAACAACGTTCAGGGTGCTGCCGATATGGGCGCACAACCTCATCAGGGTGCAGGGTATATGGACGTAACCGATCCAGAAATGAATCATCGATACAACACCTTCTACAAACGTGAAATACCAAGTCATGTAGGGTTGAAAATTCCAGAGATGTTTAATGCCGCCATAAACGGCGATCTTAAAGCCCTTTGGATTATTGGTGAAGATGTGGTTCAGACCGATCCAAATACCAACAAGGTGATCAAAGCGATGGAAAGCGTTGATCTATTGGTGGTTCAAGAACTGTTATGACCGAGACTGCTATGCGTGCAACGGTGATCTTACCTGGAGCGAGCTTCCTTGAGAAAGAAGGGACCTTTACCAACGGAGAACGAAGAATTCAACGCGTAAATAAGGTGGTTGAACCTATAGAAGGATGTAAGCCTGACGGACAAATCATTATTGATATGATGAACCGAATGGGATACGAACAACCTGATTATACAGCCAAAGGGGTATTGGAAGAGATTTCTCAAATCGTTCCATTCTTTGCCGGTGTAAAGTGGGATGAATTGGGTGTAAACGGAAAACAATGGCCCGTAAAACTAGATGGTACGGATACCCAGTTGCTTCATGTTGATGAGTTTAAGATAGGGAAAGGCCAATTCAGCTTCTTTGACTTTAAGGAGTCGAATGAGATTGCAACTCATGGCAAGGACTTCCCGTATATTATTACGACCAACCGGGAGTTGGAACACTACAATTGTGGTGCGATGACCCGACGAACAGGCAACGTAGAAATACTTACAGAAGACGTCTTATTGATTCACCCGGACGATGCCAAAAAAGAAGGCATTGAAGACGGCGAATTTGTGTGTGTGGAATCACCACGAGGCAAGGTCGACATCAAGGCGTTGGTTACCGAAGAAATGAAACCAGGAGTTTTAAGCTCTACCTTCCACTTCCCAGAAGTGATGTTAAACATTATTACGTCAGACGAACACTGCTCAGAGGCCATGTGCCCGGAGTATAAAGTGGTTAGCTGTCGTCTGCGAAAAAGCAAGGGTAAGTTTAAGCAATTGGCAGAAGCTGAGTCCGAACGATAATGGATTTCAGCAAGATATAATCGACAAATGGCCTTCAAATGAAGGCCATTTGTCATTTAATAAATAAACGGAATTAGAATTATGAAGACCTTGTGTTGTTTAATCATCTTAGGCTTTTTTGCCTCGTGCCAATTTTCAACGTACAGCAATTTTAGTGCAGGCCTTACGATCACCGAACAGGGTTTGACAGCCGACCAGGTTCTACTTAACGATGGTGAATTGGTTTTAGAAACAACCAATTTCCTCTATGGGCAGAAAGCCTATGTCAATATTAATGGCATAGATGGGCTAAACCGGGTAGACGGTAAAATAGAACCCGGTTTATCTGTTACCGTAGTGAATGAAAACAACGACACCCTCATTTATTCGAATGATATAGACTTGGGTGACAGTGTTAAATTATTAAAAAAAAATGTGTCGTTAAGGGCATTTTTTATAGCGGCGTTCTCCTACAAGAATGGAGAGAAGTACACGGCTGTGTTTTCTGTTTGGGATAAAATTGGAACCGGTAGGATAGACATAGTGATGCCGTTTACAGTTCGAGAAAGTGCTTATATTCAGTCAGTTAGTGAAGGGATTGAATATGATGCAATCTATTTTTGGAATCAGAAAAGGAATCAGTTAGTGAAACACAGCAAGGTGAGCATGGTCGATGGAGCTTACTTTATTATTGAAGGTTTGTCCGGTTTTGATACAACCGGAGGTGTTGCTTATCCCAGTCTTCAGGTAAGCCTCATTGATGCTTATGGAGACATTATTATGCAAAATGATTCCATGTTACAACCGTACGCTTTAAAAGGAATGGATCCCAGAGAATTGGGTGAACAGATCGTAATAACACTTAGCTTTAGCAATCCAGGTATTGCCGAGAATCCAGTTTCATTTTTAGCAGTCATACAGGATACTCGATCGGATAAATTCATTCGTTTTTCGTCCGACATGAAATTTGAATAGGAGAAGGCAGAGAATACAGGTTCACATTTCCCAGGACTTATCCTGTTTATTTTGTTGATCATTTGTTGGAGGCTGGGCTAAAAAGGTGTAATGAATATTGTATAAAAAGGAACTACCTTAGCAACTGAAACGCAGCGAGTTAGGATTGCTGTATTCGCTTTAAGGGATTTTATGAAAAGATGTGTTGAGCTGGGTTTTATTCTACTATTACTTTTTTTAGCCTGTAATGTATCTGCACAAGACACGCTAAAAGAAGCCAAAACCCTTCTAAATCAAGGAAAGTTCAAGGAATCAGAAAAGTTATTAAAGCCCTATTACGATGTTCACGCCAGCCATTTAAATACAGCCTGGCTCTATGGTCAAGCGGTATATGGAGCAAAGCACGTTGGTCGTTTCAAGTCGGTTTATAAGAAGGCCATCAATCTGTTTCCTGATAACCTGTATCTCCAGTTGGATTACAGTTTTAAATTGATAGACATCGGCGAACTAAACTCCGCTTACGAAATTCTTAATGCCTTTTATCAAAGCGATTCAACCAGTGTAAAGGTGAATATGGCGCTGGCAAAACTTACCTATTGGCAAGGGGATTATGCCTTAGCATTGACTTTTGTCAATAGGGTACTGAAGTCAGTAGTAACCGAGGAAGCTCAGGAATTGAAAACGCGTATTATCAATGCTAAATCACCCTGGCTCCAGGCGGAATATGGCCGGTTGTTTGACGACCAACCGCTTACGATGTCTTCTTACTTTATTAAGCATGGAAAGTTTGTCAATAAAAGATGGACAGTTGGGGTAGAGGCGGGGGCGACTACCTTTCTTCAGGCAAATAATCAAGCAAACTTTGCCACCCTTACCAATCAACTGCATTTTTCCGAATGGGGGTTACAGGCCAACATCAATCTCGGAGGCATACAATTTTTGGATAGTTCGTACGACTTTACGGCTGGACTCCAGATTTCGAAAACCCTTGGTAGACATGCAACGCTAACCGCCCAATTGGCTCGCATTCCCTATTTTACAACCTTGTCCAGTTTACAAGAAACGATTTTATACCACCAATCGGCTTTGACCTTGGATTTGGGTAGACAAACTGGATTTTTTGGTCAGCTTAGTGGTTCCCGTAACCGATTCTTGATTGACGATAATTACATTACCAACTTAAGCGGATGGATGTTTGCACCACCCATGAATATATCCCGGTTACAACTTCGCGTTGGATACGCCTATGGGTATAGCACCTCTGAATATAATCGGTATGAGGCAAAAGATTCGATTGTTTATATAGGTAACGGATATGAAATTGAGGGGGTTTATTCACCCTATTTTACGCCATCTAAACAAACAACCCATGCAGGGCTTGCCTCGCTGCATATAAACGTCACCTCAACTATAAAGATTGGATTCAATGGGAGTTTTAGTTTCTATGGAAAAACATACAACCCGTATTTGTTCCCAGCAACTGGCATTAATAATACGTTTGTTGATCAAGGATTTCATAAGACCAATTTCTACCCAAATGAGTGGTCGGCCTATGTTTTAGGCAGTTTTAAAGATGATCGGATTCTCCTTAAACTTTCGTATAAAACGCTCCAAAACAATTTTTACAAAAGCGAACAAATAAATCTGACGGCAAAATTCATTCTATGGGAGCTTAATGAGTAACGAAAAAGATTTTTGGCAATTCAGACGGGCTCCATCCGTAAAGCCTTGGGAAAAATTTGTTCTTGGTGTTTTGGTCACAGGGGCCATTGTAAGCGTCATTCAATTTGGTGACTGGTGGTTTCGGAAAGAACACATCGGACATATCGGTCTGTTTGTTTTGTTAAGCACTGCCTTTTGGTATGGTCTGTTGCGGTTGATAATCATTTGGGTCAACTATTTGCGCATTTCGGTTCCTCCGGAAATAAAACCCCAGAAAGGTCTTACTGTGGCCATCTTTACTACCAGTTCGCCAGGAGAACCTGTCGAAATGTTTGAGAAGACGTTAGAGGCCTGTAAGAACATCAACTACCCGCATACCACCTATTTGCTTGACGATACTGAAGACCCCGCTTTTAAAGAATGTGCCGAACGACACGGATCGGTCTGGCTGGAATTGGTGGGCTTGCCCGGAGCAAAGGCAGGTAAAATTAACGCTGCCCTCAAAAAAACAACAGAAGACTTTATTCTGGTGTTGGATCCCGATCATATTCCGTTTCCCAATTTTCTAGATCATACGTTGGGTTATTTTCAAGACCAAAAAGTAGGTTTCGTTCAAGTAGCACAAGCCTATTACAATCAATATAAATCTTTTACAGCCAAAGGGGCCTCCGAGCAAACTTATGTGTTCTATGGGCCGACACAAATGGCTATGCACGGACATGGATGTAGTGTAGCGATTGGGGCCAATTGCACGTTTCGACGAGACGCTTTAGACAGTATTGGAGGTCATGGTATTGGCCTGGCTGAAGATTTAATTACCTCAATTCGTATCCATGCGGAAGGATGGTCATCGGTGTATAATCCAGTGGTGGTTAGCCGAGGATTGGTTCCTGAAGACTTTGGTTCTTTTTGCAAGCAACAACTCAAGTGGTCACGTGGCTTATTCGAGGTTATGTTTGCCGAGGTTCCCAGGCTATTTATGAAACTTACGGGTTGGCAACGACTCTCCTACATTACCATAAGTACCTATTACCTTTCAGGTACCATGTCGTTGTTTTTTACTCTCATACCCTTCTTCTTCTTCTTTACGGGCATTCTCCCGGCTAGGATGAGTTTCGTTGATTTTTTGTTACACGGTTCGTTCGTGGCCTTTTTTGGATTGGCCATCTACCTGTTTGTGCAGCGATGGCTTTGCCATCCAAAAGTAGAGAGAGGCATCCATTGGCGTGGCATGGTGCTGAAATATTCCACCTGGTGGGTGTTTTTTCAGGGATTCGTTTTGTCTGTAGTCAATGCCGAAATACCCTATATACCTACCGCTAAAAAAGCCGTGCGAGGCTACTTTACAGCCTACGCCAGACCCTTGATTATACAAATGGTGGTCTTTATAACCACCTTAATTGCTGTAATCATATACCGTCGATTTTATATTCCTGAGTCCGAGTTGCTGTTTACTGCAGAGCGTACCTGGGCCATGGTCGGCTTCGCATCCATTGCTTTTATATTGAGTGTTGGAGGTGTTCTTGCAGCTTTGGAGGCAAATTTTATTAAAGAAGACGATGCATGGGATTCGGTACATTTGAGTGATATTAAAACGGAAGAAAATGCAAAAGCGAAGAAATAGAATACTCATAACCCTTCTTGCCATTTTCTTTGGTTTTGGATTGGTTTATATTTTGTCGTACTCCGGAGGTAAAACCAAAGGTCCTCTCAAGAATTTCTTTGATCGTATTGGTCAGAGTGTTCAGGATTTTGAGAAACGAAACATCATGGATCAACGGTCTGAAAAACGTTCCGATAAATTGGTATGGTTCGCCAACGTAAAATCAGATATCGACTTTATAAAAAACCCAACACGCATATTACTTGGGGCTTTCGACAACGAAAGTGCGGAGTCGTTTGAAAGCGTTATTGACTTAGAGGACTCCCTAAAAACAACATTTCCGTTGATGCAGGTATATACGGCATGGGGAAGTAAGGATGAGCAGAAGTTTCCCATGGTAAAGGTACAGACCATCTTGAAGTTAGGTTCTTTACCGGTCATTACCTGGGAGCCCTGGTTAACCGACTTTGATGCAGAAGAATATCCGCAGTTGCGTGAGCGTAATAAACGAGATCGGGGCGGTTTAAAAGACATAGCCAACGGGCTGTACGATGACTATATTACCGAATGGGCAACCGATGCAGCAGAAGTTAAGCAACCCATCTTGCTTCGTTTTGGACATGAAATGAACGACCCGTATCGATATCCGTGGGGGCCTCATAATAATAGACCCGAAGATTTTATCAGTGCATGGAAACATGTTCATGATCTATTCATCGAACATGGCGCAAATAACATCATTTGGGTGTGGTGTCCACATCCAGCTCATGGTTTGTTTGACCTGTATTATCCGGGTTCAGAATACGTTGATTATACAGGCGTAGGTGTGCTCAACTATGGCACTGTTGCTCATTGGAGTGAGTGGTGGGACTTTAAAGACATTTTTGGCCAACACTACGATGATCTAGCGGCTTTTAACAAACCCATTATGATTACGGAGTTTGGGAGTTTAGCGGTTGGAGGAAATCGAGGAACATGGTACCACAAGGCGTTAAACAACCTACCTGAAAACTATCCGATGGTCAAGTGCATGATGTTCTTCCATTTTTCTAAAGACAATACCCTCACACAGCAAGAGTTGAACTGGTATTTTATCGACGACTCTACGTGTGTTGCCAATATTTCGAATGCTATTCATGCATGGGGTGAAACACAGTCCGTAGAGTAAAGTGATTAAGGAAGGTAATACATAGCAAACATCGTTTTACGTGTTCTTCTTAATTGAAAATTAAAATTTAGCATTCAAAATTAAAAACGCACTACGGTCCTTCGAAATGGCTATAGTCTATCCATCCGCCACTATTTAGACGGGTATCCCACCATACCTGGTACGATATGGTATCTAATTGGAAACTCGCATTTAAGCTGTCTCGATTGATATCAACCTCATATCTTCCAGCTGTATATTGAAAATTAATCAAGTCGTACGCCGAGTGTTCAAGACCAATCTTCTTGAGGTAGTTAATGTTTTGGTACAGGGTTTCTTTGTAACCGGCTTGATCAACTGACTTCATTTGATAGTCAAAGTCCATAAGGGCTTTCATCGTATCATTGACCTGCCCTATATCCGATTTTATCCCGTTGTTGTAATATGCATCGATTTGCTTCAGAATGGTGTACAACTCATTGACATTGCCTTCTTTCCTTCGACGAGTCCAGAATTCGTTGAAATATGTATCATCACTTGCTGTTTTTGAGGTGTCTGATTGAAGGTAAGATTTTATTATTTCATTAGGTGATTTGTCCTCCCATTGTCCATCGTAAAACTGATCTTCAGCGGCGAAATACTTTTCTTTAGAGATTATTTTTTCTAAACCGACTGTCTTGGCTGTGTTAAACGCAATGAATAAGTTGTGCGGATTTCTGAGCCAATTGTAGTCCTTCGCCCAATCGACCGAAACATTGCCTGCGTACTTGTACCCACACGCCTGGTCAAAATAACTCCCCCTAGTACCTGTATGATTAATCGCAGGGGTAAACGACAAGCTACGTTCAGTCAAACCTCCGACATATATTGGTGTTCTGTTACGAAACATACTGGACAGGCAAGAAGTCACCATTATTCCGATTAGGAGACTAAATATTATTCTTGTTTTCATGTTTATTAAAATATCAACGACATCTATCCCTTAGAAATTGGTTAAAGAGTCTTGATTGTCAAATATAGTCCAAGGTTATTGGCGTTAACGGTTGGTTTATGCGATTTTCAGTTGAGTCTGGTTGGAAATCGAAGCGTGACTGGTCAAGTTCGTAAGTCCTTTTCCATTATGGTGGTTCGATGGCCTTTATAAGGCACGTGATCTATAGGTTTCCATCCCCCTCTTCGATACAGGGATTCTGCGGTAAAGGTATACAGGTAGATTTTGTCCAGCTTCTCTTGCCTTGCATGCCATTCCATATGTTCCAAAAGCACCTTTCCATAACCCTGTTTTCGATAGTTCTTATCCGTATATAACAACGCGATCCAGGGTTTATATTGGGTAAATGTCTTGTGTACTTGAAGTAGGTTAACCTGAACACAGAGTCCACCAGTGCCAACCAATTTGCCGTTTAGGGTGAGGATCAACTGAAATAAAACATCTTCATTGGGTTGATTTGAGAGTCTTTGGATGGTTTTCTCAACGGGGGTATTCCATTCATCGAAATACCAGTTCGCTATCGTTGAAATGCGTTCCTGGTCTGATGCATCAAGTTTCTGAATTTTTACAGCGGTATTCATCGATGATAAGACTTCTTCAAAAATAGAGATAAGGATGTGGTCAAACTACTCCAGTTGGAATCATGTATTGATGTGAAAAATTAGTCACATCTAACTATTTTTTCAGGTTTTGGATTTGCTTAAATTAGACATAGAGTTTGTTGGTTCGCGTTGGGACCAATTTGATAAATTACTAATGTTATGACGAGTACTTCTCAGGCAGCGATGCCCAAATTTTCTCTGGAATACCAATATCCAAAGAAAACGATCGAAATAGATAGTATAATTATGGTGGTTCGATTCTATGCACCTTTTGGTAACGGAGCACCAAAAGGTTGGCAAAAAACCGTAGAACTTCCGGTTATTACTGTGGATGGTAAGGTGATTCAGCAAAATCAATTGACCCTCATATTTTCGAATGATAAAACCGCAAACAATCCAGGAGGTTATCCAAGAATAAACTACATCGATGGCCAGCAAGATGGCGGATTTGACCAACATACCCAATACTATTGGGGAGGACCGGGATTGACCCATTCTAACCAGTTGGTCACGATCTCTGGTCAATATCAACTCACAGGATACTTCAGCATCATTTTTTACTATAGGCACGGAGAAACCTTTATTAAGCAGTTTGAGTTTATCGATAAAGACATACCGTGTTTGTCGCCAGGTAACAATCCGTATCGTTCAGGCAACCCATCTGTCTTTGCATATCAGCCGTCTGGGTTGGCAAACGCGAGCAATGGCAACAACCGACCTGGCAAAAAACCTTCCGTGTTGAAAATTGCCTTCAACAGTCTTTTCGGAGGACGACGTCAAACTAAAAAAGAGACCGCCAAACGTACTCCACAGATTTCGAATAGTGTCGCGCTTTACCGACCAGATATAGTGAGCTCGAAAGTAAGAATGCTGGAAGGAACGGTTAATGGCGAGTGCAGTACAGATTATTTAAGTACGGAGGAAAATGCGGACATGCCCTACGATGTTTTGATGCTTCGAATCAAAGTCCCCAATGTATTTATTCAAAACGAAAATCCACCCGAAGTTTTTGGCGTTTATCAATGCCGATATGTTTCGGTGAGTTCCAATATCAGTGAAGACGATGTACCCATTCTTCCGTTTTGGACGGTAACCGGTCGTATGATGGAAGAATACAAAGATGAAAATGGATATGCCTATGTGTTTTTTATGCCTACAGAAGACGTAGAGGACCTTGTGGACCTGCAGAAACCACCAAACAAAACTCCACCGATAGTCGAGTGGGGTGGGTTTAAAGGTTACGTCTTAGGTCCTCCCAAATTTTCGGTTATTCTTCGCTATAGGGACCCAAATCCCGATTGGATTGGAAGTCCGGGGAAAGCGAATTGTTTTATAGATGATGCACAGAACCAACCCATTGAACAGGGTGAACTGGGCGAGTATACACCAGAAATATATGGCGATAGCCTTGCGAATTTTGAAAAGGGTAAAATCGGTCCGGTTGATAATGATAAACCGTGGCCTGGGAAGAAGGTGTAGTGAGTTGTGAGTTGTGAGTTTGGGCTTGGGTTAGGCTGGGTCAATCAAAGAATTTAGTCTTTCCATGATTCGTTTGTTTAAAAACATATCGAAATGTTTTATGATTTTTCTATGTTCTCGACCATTGTTTAATTCAAAGATCAAATCATAGTCGAACCGATATTCAAGCCAATATTCAAACCACGACGTTTCGGTGAATGTATCGAATGTCAAGATTCTTGAAATCCAAAATGGGATTACTTTGATGGCTCGGGGCTTGCTTTTTTCAAGCCTAACATTCTTCAATTCATCCAATTGAATTTTAACCTCTTTACGATCTGAGTAATTGGGCTTAAACGTAAAAACACGTTCACTATAGGCTATTTTGTATTTATTGAACTCTCTAGTTAAAACGATGTCGGTTATAATTTGGTTGGCCTTTTTCATCCTATTTATATTACGTCTAACTGCCGTTGAATGATACACGCCTACAACAATAAAGCTATTGACGCTATTACTGCCTATTCTTTCTTTTTTGGTTGAAGAAGGTATTACTCAGACGATGTTCGTTCCTCATAAGTCCTGGCCAAAGTTCAGACGATTGACTTGTTTCAAACTTCGATCACTTAAACGTACTTGTTCTTCAATCTGTTTGCAAGGTTTAGAATATCATCCTTTTTGACAAGGTCACTTAACCAACGGTCGGGAATCGAACTAAATCCATAGTGCAACGCCGCTATTCCACCCGTTATGGCTGCAGTTGTATCCGTGTCCTTCCCTAAGTGGATTGCTTTAAGTACAGCCTCCTCATAGGATACGGTATGAAGAAAACACCAAATCGAAGACTCCAAACTATGAAGCACATATCCACTTCCACTGAGTTCTTCATACGATAATGCGATTAGGGTTCCATCTAATATTTGATTAAATAATTGGACTTCAGATTCACTAATTGCTCTCTTCGATAATTCAGATTTAACGATGGTATTGGTTTGCCCATAAGCGGACTCTTTAGAAGATCCTTGAATAATCAGTTTTGCGAGTGTTACATAGTAAAAACAAGCAATGATGGATCGAATGTGTTTGTGCGTTAACGATGAAACGGATTTAATCAAGTCATAGGATTCGGCAATAGACAATTTTTCTGTTTCAAGAACCAAAGGCAAAATACGCATTAATGAGCCGTTGCCATTGTCAGTTTCATGACCTCCACCAGCTAGTTCTGGAAATTCAATGGTTCTCAATCTCTCTATCGAAGAATGGGTAGTGTTTCCGATGTCAAACAGTTCACCATGAGGTGTCCAATATCCATGGTCAACCCAGTTGATGAAACGGTTTGCCAGGTTTCGTAGACTGAATTCTTCTTCTAAAAGAGATTCAGCCAAACAGAACGTCATAGTAGAATCGTCTGACCACGTGCCTTTAGGTTGATTATACGTTCCGTTTCCAATCATCTCCCGAATCGGATTCTCCGTTAAGTATTCTCTATTTCTAAATTCAACAGGAACGCCTAACGCATCTCCTACCGATACTCCAAAAAGGATTGATTTAATATGATCTTCTGTAATTTTCATTGATTATTTGCAGGAGGAAAGCGGTTCGTGCAAAATGCACTTTTAATCGGTGTTTGGGGCCTTGTGTTTTGCAATATTAAACAGTTCAATTCCTTTTTTAGTCAGAAAGAAACATAGTATGGAACCCAATATGTTGTAGGGTAAGGATAGTTTAATCACCAACCAGCCTACAAACAGCCCATGTGGTAATCCTTTATGGATCAATTTCGAAATCCAATGATCAGGGAAAAAGCCTGCTTTCATATCATGATAATGCCACAAGACTCCACCAACAGGGGAACTAATAATCATGGTCAAAACAACAATAGCCATGGTTATGATTATGCGGCCAATGGTCTTGTTACGTTGAAATTTATCCGCAAAAAGGACGGCAATAATTCCATAAAAAAAGCAAGGAATGGCAATGTATTGCATGGGAAAATTCCAATGATAAAGGAACATTCTATACAATGAACCAAACACGTTATGACCTGGCAAAACCATCCATAGAGCATAGTACATCGCCGTCGCAATTACGTAACTCGATATCCAATAAAATAGTAATCGCTGCAGGAGAAGTCTCTTGTTCATGTGTTTGTTAGGGTCTTTATAGTTTCATAACGTAAGTATAAACGTAATATACGTCTGGTCGTTATGAATTTACCAAGCTAAAACGAAATCTACTCGTTTTACACCCAATAAAGAATAACAGCACCTAATTATTTCTCCCCACCAGAAGTTGTCGGCCACAAAACACCATCAGGCATCGTGCCTTTTTTGTGCATCACCTTGGTCAAAAATCGATGGAGTCGTTGTCTCTGTTTCCAAATAGGACCAGATCGATCTTTGGAGGAGAAGGCCAGGTTGGTTTTCTCCTCAGGGTCACGCGTTAAATTGTACATCTCATATTCCATTTTCTGTCCGTAATCCGGGTCGAAGTAGACCGCGTACTTCCAAACAGTTCCGTCAGCATCCTTTTTCTTGATACAACGGATGTGACACGCACCCATATCCCAGGGTTTGTTGGTGGTTAAATAATTGTCATCGTAGGTAAAATGAATATGGTTCTGCACCTCAACAGAAGGGTCTTCAAGAATATCGACCAAACTGGTGCCTTGAAACGTATAATTCGATTCATCGACACCCGCAATCTCAGCCAGTGTTGGCATCAAGTCAATCAATCCAGCAAATGAATCCGTTGTCTTGCTGGTTTTAAATTTTGGATGAGAAAAAATCATCGGAATATTGATCGTTTGCTCATAC
>CAYZWM010000075.1:0-5342 GCA_964482155.1 uncultured Chitinophagaceae bacterium
AAAACTGGACGGTTAATTTCTTCGGGAAGTATGTCGGTAAACAGTTTTTGGATAATACCCAAAGTGAAGCACGTAAGCTGGATGCATTTACCAATTTAGATGCATCACTGAAATATGTGACTACCAAAATTGACGGGATAAAAGTTCTGAGTGTAGGACTTTATCTAAACAACGTGTTGAACCAGTTTTATGCACCCAATGGATATACATACAGTGGTTATCTAAACGGGCAGCGAGCAGATTTCAACTATCTATACCCAATGGCCGGTAGAAATGTGATGTGCAAAGTCAGTCTGACGATGTAAGGTGGTGCCCAGGTATTTTTGTGTAACCTTGTAAAACAAAAATTAGAACAATGGATCAAGGAATGTTACAGGCACACTCGTGGCTTAGATGGGTTATGTTAATTCTTGCAGTTGCGGCTGTTATGATGGCTATTTTGGGCTGGTTTAATAAGAAACCATATACAAACACCCACAGTAGATTGGCCTTATTTTTAACCATTTCGGCCGATGTACAACTGTTATTGGGTTTAGCTATGTACTTCTTTACGAGCGTAATAACCAAAGCAGCTTTTCAGGATTTTGGAAAGGCTATGGGGAATGCGGAATCTCGGTTTTATGCGGTAGAACACATTCTGGTTATGATCATTGCCATTGCCTTGTTTCATATTGGTAAAACGAAGGCTAAAAAGGCTGAGACTGATTTGAAAAAACACAAAATTACCGCGTGGTTTTTTGGTATTGGCCTGGTGTTGATGTTATCGCGAATACCCTGGGAAGCAGGACGAATGGGTTTTTAGGTCCCTTAAATAAACAAACCAACATGTTTAGCACGTTGGTTTGTTATTCTATTCTGAGCTACACATTTGGCTGTGGTGGCTAATATTTTATGAACCTCTTATTCATACTTTCCAAGGCGGTTTGGACAACAAGTATGTAAACTCCCGGGTCCAATTGCCTTAAATCTATCTGTGATTCACTACCAGATTTAGTATTTAATTCCAAATGACGAACAATACTTCCGTCTGAAGCTAGGATGTAACTATTGATTATGTCTGAGTTGCTCGATAGCTGAACGGTTAAGATGTCGTGAACGGGGTTTGGGTAAACCATTAGGTTTTCTGAGGTCTCAGAAGCATTAAAAATGCCCAAAGGTTTAGGTCCAAGAGGTCGTATTACCACACTACAAGTTGAATCGGGAATTAGGTCAGATTGTAGGGTGTAAAAGGTGTCATAAACCTCTAAGTCAAGTTCGTTAAACGGTGTAGGCTCTTGAGTAATATAAAATGTATCCAACATTATTGTATCAAACAGATGACACATAGACACGGTTTGATGATCCGTTTTATGTTGATCCAATTCTATTTGGAAATTGGAGTTACCGAAAAGATGATATCCCGTAAATGTGTTCTGAGTTAAAGTGTCTGTATAGGTATAAATACAAAAATTACTGTTCCTTTCTCGGGTATAGGAGTAATAATGAGAGATGTTGGACATTCCTGATAAAGGAATTAGAGTAGGTTGTCGCATAAAGTTCAAATCCGCTTTTAACATCGACTGATAGGTAAATGTACCTGGCAGTCCAAATCTGGAGTCACCACTGACTACTAAAGTGTCATTGTCTACTAGGACATCTCTTAACAATAAATCTTGATAATTATGGGTAAGTTGTGAGTACACGGGAGCGTTTAAGAACCAATCCGTAACAAGGAAGTAGCTGTTTACATTTATTCTTGCGGCATTGGCGAATTGACCCACAATGACATAATCGTCGCGAAATTTTACCAATTCATAAGGGGGTTTATCATTTGTAGTGAATTGATCGTATTCCATAGCGTTCATAAGAGCGCCATTGTAGTCCGTTTGGAGCAACAAAGGCCTATAATAGGTGTTCTGGTTTGTGTGTCTACGATTGACCAGGACAACATACTGATTGGTAGTAGAATCATCTATTAGACTAACACCCTGGTCGAATAAATTTAAATCGAAATGTTTGTTGAAAATTACATTACCAAGTGCATCAAATTTGGAAAACAGTATGGCGCTTTGATCAAAACCTTTTAGGGAGACTAAAGAACTATCATTTAAGTAACACGTATCCGCAGAGAGTTTAGCGCTTGCAACACCGGTAACTACAAAGTCACCAAATCGATCTTCAATAACTTCAATAGCTTCATCATGAAGAAGGGAATCGCCAAATACATGGTACCAATTGGTTACCATAGGGTTTACATTGATGTAAGCAATAAATGCATTGTAATAGGGTGTTAAGTTATTACACGAATCGTTATGGGCGCCTGAGTACGTCTGATTTTTATCCGTCTTGCCAACCACGATGTAACCACCAGTCGAGGTTTCTTTTACGGATTTCCCGTAAAAATTATATAGTGTATCTCCAATAAATGTTTGCCAGGTTATTGCACCCGCCATATTGGTTTCCATTAGATAAGCAGCTTCTTTACCAAACACCGTTTGGGTATTACCAGTGACAATAAAACGATTGTTTCCTTGATTGTAGTCGCCCTTTGCATTGTGTTTGTTATAACCGTTATCGTAAAGGTTGCCCCAAATGGTCTGGGCTTGTACGTTATAAGATGCAAAAGCTGTTAAAAAAGTGAATAAAAATAAAGCCCGAAATGGGAATGGTTTGGTTTGTGTTTTCATGTTAATTTTATTTATAGATTAAGTTTTGGGTAACCGAATCTAGTAATTAAAATCTAATGCATAAGCAAGTTCGGCAAAAAATGGTCAGGTCTAACTAGCTACATATTGATCGGGAATGGAAATGCGATTTAGACCCGTGATACACCCATATAACATGAAAAATTCTAACCTACGCATCCGCCATCAACTGAGAATACATCAGTCGTGTCATTTTGTTTACCTCAAGCGTATAATGTTCATGGTCTGAGCTTACTTTTCCATACAGCACATAAATGCCCTTGCCTTTAAACTTGTAATACTTCATGCTGTTTGGAAAATGAACCGAATCGAAGAAATTCCCTTCATAATCCATAAAGGTACCAAACATCATTTCCTGGGCAATTCGGCCTCGCGTAGTGGTTGTTTTTCGGTGAACTAAATAGCCCAAAACTTTGATGGGTTTGCCAACAAGGTCTTTAAATGCTGAAGAATATATTGAGTCGTTAAGTTCTTCTTTATCAATGAGTTCGAATGGCGAGCATAAGGGAAAACCGAAGTTTTCAATCTCGTCGTAGGAGTCTTCATGTGGCATAGGCGAAAGCGTGGGTATTTCCACTTTTTTAGTATCGGCTATATCGAATAAGGAAGCGTGGTTCTGGACCTTCTTTTTCTCCCCTCCAAGAATGAAATGTGCCTTCCACAACAAGGAGGTTTTTTTCTGTTGGGTAAATGTAAATGCACTCGAACGAATAAGGATAATGAGCATTTCCAGGCTGATGGGAACCCGGTTGATAAAATCTTCCAGGCTTCTAAACGGACCATATTGATGGCGGTTATTGAGAAAGTTAGTCGTTATACTGTGGTCTAAACTCTTCACATGTTGAAAGCCTAAAATGAGGGTTTTGCCTTCAATCTTAGTAAGATAATCACCCCGATTTACACTGGGTGGAAGAACGGTACCACCGTTTATGCGAGCTTCCTGCAAATACTGCTCAGTGCTGTAAAAGCCCCCAAAATTATTGATGGTGGCGACCATATATTCCAAGGGGTAATAGGCCTTTAGGTATAAACTCTGATAGCTTTCAACAGCATAACTGGCCGAATGCCCTTTGGCAAAGGCATAATTGGCAAAGCTTTCAATTTGCCTCCATATTTCTGTAGTGAGTTCAACCTTGTAATTTTTTGCAAGGCAGTTCGAAAAGAACTTCTCTTTTACTTCCATAAACTCAGGTCGTTCCCTAAACTTCCAACTCATACCTCTTCGGAGTTTATCCGACTCCTCCAGAGTAAGACCCGCAAATTGATTGGCAACTTTTAACACGTCTTCCTGGTAGACCATGATGCCATAGGTCTCGTTAAGAATCTCACCCAATACAGGATGGGCGGATGCGCGCAAGGTGGGGTTTCGGTGCCGTTTGATGTATTCCTGCATCATGCCACTTTGAGAGACCCCTGGACGGATTATCGAGCTGGCGGCAACCAGGCCTTTGTAATCGTCTACCTCCAGTTTTTTCATCAGACCTCTCATGGCCGGACTTTCCACATAAAAACAACCGATAGATTGAGCCGTTCGAAGAATATGTTTTACCTTTTTATCTTTCTTAAATCGCTCGATATCATCAATATCGATTTCGGGGTCATTGGGGTTATTTACCTTAATAACCTCAAGGGCATCTTTAATTTTACCCAAACCTCTCTGCCCAAGAATATCGTATTTATGAATGCCTACATCTTCAGCGATGTGCATATCGAAATGGGTTGTGGCAAAGCCTTTGGGAGGCAGGCTTGTGGCGGCAAAGTATGCAATGGGTTTTTCCGTTATCACGATACCACTGGAGTGTATACTTAAGTGATTGGGGAGGCCGTGTATATAATGACTGTATTGTAGGGTAAGCTTCGCAATTTGGTCAAGTTTGTTTGGGTTGGTGGTACGTTGCAAAGTCTTAATCTCAGAACCTGGGAGCCCCAATACTTTTCCAATTTCCCGAAGCACAGATCGTTGTTGAAACGTAACGTACGACCCAAGTAACGCCGTATTGTCGTATTCATCAAAAATGAATTGAGTGACATCATTTCGGTCTTTCCACGAAAAATCGATGTCAAAATCGGGAGGCGATTTTCGATTGGGGTTAATAAAACGCTCAAAGTATAAATCCAACTCAATGGGGTTGACATTGGTAATTTTGAGAAGGTAGGCCACCAAACTATTTGAGCCACTTCCCCGACCCACATAAAAATACTTTTTACGGCGGGCATAACTGATTATGGAGTGATTAATGAGAAAATAGGGTACAAAATTGCATTGGCGTATGACCCGTAATTCCATCTCCAGCCGTGCGGTAACTACAGGCGTAATGGTATTACCGAAACGATAATGCAACCCTTCATTTGCCATGGCTTTTAGCATCTCAAAGTCAGCTTGCTCATTCGTTGTAAAATGTTCCTTGTTTTGAGTTTTTCCTTTTAAATTAAACTCAAATGATAGCGTACTCTGACGGAGTAATTGGTTTGCATTTTTTTGTAAAAAAAGATGGTTTTTGTACGATTCGCTGAGTTCGTCTGGTGTGTGAAAACGATGCTCAATTATGCCGTGTTTATCACTGGAAAGACGGCTGAGCAGGAGGTTGTTGTCGATGGCTCGTAGTAAGCGGTGTGCGTTAAAGTCATGTTTGTTTCAGAAACTTACCGTATGGAGGG
>CAYZWM010000075.1:5372-7939 GCA_964482155.1 uncultured Chitinophagaceae bacterium
GTTGATATTTTAAGTTCCACGCCAGTATTTCTGCCAGGGAGACACCGATATATTCGTTGGGTTCTAAGGGGCGATCAGGTGCATTTTTGATGGGATAAATGATAAATGTTTCATCAAGTAGTGGCGCTTCCTGAGGGACATCCATTTTATGATGCAGGATGTGAGATAAGTATTCATTGATGTTTTGAAAGCCCTGGTTTGATTGGGCGATGGCTATAAATTGCTGTGCTGAGCCGTTTCTAAAATCAACACCAAGAACGGGGTTAATCCCTCTTTTTTGTGCCTCCATGGCATAATATAGACTGCCCGATGTACTGTTTATGTCGGTGAGAGCAAGGTATTGACATTCGTGTTTTTGTGCTTCATCTAGAAGTTGAGTTGGAGATAGGGTTCCATACTTAAAACTATAATATGAGTGGCAATTGAGATACACAGGAAATTATCGATTACGATGAGCTGGAACCACATTGGGCTCTCCACTAAAGGGGTTGCCGCGGCCTAAACCACTAATTTGCATGGCGGTACTTCTGCGTACGGCATTTGCACCATAGCGGTTTTTAATATGGTCCATAGCCTGATAAAGTTTTAATACCTTAGAGCTATCATTAAAGAGGTCAATTTGGTGTCCACCTCCAGCGAGGTCGCTCAATCGAACACCAATAAGTCGAACGCGAATTCGACGATTGTATAATTGATCAAAAATGCCTCTGGCAAGATCGATCAATGTATGGTCACACGAGGTATATGGAATCTTTTTCTGTTTGCTAAAGGTTTGAAAATCAGCGTACCGAACTTTTAAGCTGATGCAAGATGTCACTTTTCCTGCACGTCGAAGCTCATAGGCTAATTGCTCAACCATGGCCATAATCATACAACGCAGTTTAAAAATGTCAATCGTGTCTTTTTCGAACGTTCGTTCCGTGCTGATGGATTTTTTCTCATGGTAGGGAATAACCGGATTGTTGTCTACGCCACTGGCTTTATACCAAATGCTCTGTCCGTTTTTGCCAAATGCTTTTTCCATCAACTCCAGAGGCATTTCCTGCACGGTTTTAATTTTCCGTACACCCATGCGATTGAGCATGAAAGAAGTCTTGTTGCCAATCATTGGAATTTTATTGATGGACAAGGGGGCCAAAAAGGACTTTTCATTACCAAAATCAATATGGATCTGATTATTGGGTTTGGCCTCTCCTGTTGCAATTTTTGATACGGTTTTGTTCTTTGACATACCAAAGGAAATAGGCAGTCCCGTTTCTTTTATAATACGTTGTCTCAGGTGACTGGCCAGCTTATAACATCCAAAAAACTTGTCCATTCCGGTCAAATCCAGATAGAATTCGTCAATACTGGCTTTTTCCATAAGAGGAACCTCTTCTCGTATTATTTCCGTAACAATCTTAGAGTGCTTGCTATAAACACCTGCTTCGCCACGTATAACAATACCGTGAGGACAAAGCTCACGAGCCATTTTCATAGACATACCAGAGTGTATACCATAGGTGCGGGCTTCATAACTACAAGACGCGACAACGCCTCGATCTCCGGTGCCCCCTAAAAGGATGGGCTTTCCGTTTAACTTGCTATCTAACAAGCGTTCTACAGACACATAAAATGTGTCTAAATCCATATGAGCAATATTTCTGTTACGCGACAACTGTATTGTATTTAAAAAAAAATGGGGAACCAAGATAACGGTTTTTATGTCAGAAAGAGACCCTTAAGTTGTTTTTTGACGAATTGTTGGTAAACGGAGATTCTCCACAATTTGAGAAATGCCAGGACGTTATATGATCTAATAATATTGACCTCTTAAAATGTAGAATATCCAGAGAAAATGATAACCTTTGGGAATAAGTCAACCGTTGACATTGTCAAAAATAAAAATCACCATATGAAAGATACTCAAATCAAATTATTGGCGATGCTCGTAATAAGTGCATCCCTTTTTTTAGGGTCGTGTAAAGACGATGTAGATCCTGAACCAACCGATAATACCAATAATACGACCGACGTTCCAGACGCATTCAAGAAAATATATGGGGCATCTGAATTGTATGTTGATGGAGATTTTGTGGTTATAAAGACGGATGGAATTCCGGATCATAAAAGCCCGTATTATCGAAATACACAATGGGCAGATTTATACGAAGCGTATAATGGCACGAATACCAGCTGGAACCAAAACCCAAACACCATTGCGTTGGTGGCTTCGACGTATCGAATACCTCTCAATCCGGTTGAGGTTTCTTCAGGCAATCAATCAACCAACCTAGGATCGATGGGCGTATCGTTAAATGGGGTGGCATTTTATAATCAGTATGCAGGGCCTAATAATGAGCCCTTAACCGATGAAGTCAACTCATTTGATCAGTACAACGGCCATCCACAGCAGCAAGGTCAATACCATTATCACTTTGAGCCAACCTGGATAACTTCCAGCAAGGGAAAAGACGTTCTTTTGGGATTTTTACTGGATGGTTTTCCAGTGTATGGCCCACTAGAAAGCGGGCTTTTGGTACAGGAATCAGATTTGGATAATTTCCACGGACACAAGCATGCTACCC
>CAYZWM010000075.1:7954-17234 GCA_964482155.1 uncultured Chitinophagaceae bacterium
CCTGGATTACCCCGATGGAATTTACCACTACCACATTACGGATCAGGATCCGTATATCAATGGTGATGGCTATAAAGGCACACCCGGTACGGTTACGCAATAATGCGTTTCCTACTGATTGTAATTTCAATAAGCACATGGCTGGGATGTAGTTCTAATTTGCCTACATCAGTTGTGGTCAATACGAATGATGTTCAGGTCACAAAATCAAAAGGCCTAACCTTTGTTGATAACCAGGTTTTTTCTGGTATTCTATTGAAAACCAACAGTGTAGGTGATACGATTTCGTCTATCATGTTTTTGAACGGAGCATTAGAAGGCCTGTCAAATAGATGGTATGCCAATGGTCAGATCAAGGAAAATCGAGGGTACAAAAACAATAGAAAACATGGGTTGCACGAAGGATGGTATGAAGATGGTACGCTGGCATTTCAATACCAATTTGAGCATGGGATGTATGCAGATACCCTAAAAGAGTGGTACAGTAATGGCCAACTCTATTTGGTATCCGTTTATGTTAACGGACAGCAGGAAGGAAGACAGAAAGCCTGGAAACGAGATGGCGAATTGTATTTAAATTATGACGTTAGAAATGGGCGAAAATATGGAAATTCAGGAATCAAGCACTGCAAAAGTTTGTGGAGTGACGTGGTGGATGGTATGTAGCCTATTGTTTGTTATATCTTGTTCATCTAAGGATCGACAAGTCCCGTTTTACAATACACCTGATTTAAGTCCCGTATGGTCCATATCTGAGGGGGAATCGGTGCATCGGATTGCTGATTTTCAGTTTACCAATCAGGACAGCGCAGCATTTGGTAGTAAAGATCTCGATGGCAAAATCTACATCACTAATTTTTTCTTTACCAGTTGCCCATCCATTTGCCCCAAAATGACAACTAATTTGACCACGGTTGCGCAACGGTTCAAAGAAGACAATGAAATCAGTTTGATCTCCTTTTCGGTTACGCCGGATATGGACTCCGTACCTCGATTGAAAGAGTATCATATAGGAAAGAACTTAACGCAAAACTGGAACTTATTGACCGGCAATCAAGCCGATATCTACCGGATTTCCAGAGAGTCGTTTTTCGTAGAAGAAGAAATTGGTTTCAGTAGGGATTCGTCTGACTTTTTGCATACTGAACGGTGCATATTGGTAGATCGAAACAAGCGGATAAGAGGTATATATAATGCTACTATTGCCCTTGATATGGAGCGTTTGATTGAGGACGTAGAATGGTTGAAAAGTAATTAATTTACTTAGGCCGTAGGGTAAAAAGGTTAAACAGTGTCACAACCCCAGGGTATGATAATGCCGATAACTTTATAAGGGAATAGGTTAATTTAGCAGGATGAGGTACGTTTCCGGACTATTTGTAATTCTTCTATTATTAACTCATGTTTATGGCCAGGAGAATATGAAAAGTGAGATTGCAAAAAAAAACAGCTATCCGATTTTGGTCAGAGGGGTTTGCAACGGCACCCATGTTGGAAAGTCCAGTTATCGAAAAGTTCATTTTAGGTACCAAGGTCAAGTTTATACGGCCTTGGCGCTTAACTTGTTTCTTAATGGTAATAATCTATTAGTGGCAATTGACACCAATGATTTGGAATCTTCCGAGGTTTTGGAATCAAGACCAATGACAGGATCTTCGACAGATGTCGGGTTCATAAAACCGAAATCAACTACTTTTCAGTCCAGGTACAGGATTAAATATAAATATGTGGTTAACGGAAAAAAGTACATGGATTATAGAATTCTTGAGAAGGGCCTTAAGAACTACACAAAACAAAATAGAGAGAAATTAGTGGTCCGTTATGACGCCTCCAAACCATGGATTTCCATCCTTGATTTCTGGCCTGCGAACGTTGGAAGCGAGTAATCCTTTTTGCCTATTCCGTTGACGTCACTTTGAATGCTGAAAGCACCGCTTTAAACTGGCTAAATAGAGTGCCCATTGATGATGTTCCATTATTTATGTTCTCAATTTTTTCCTTAATAACTCGGAGGCCCTCATCGGTTACAAAGTACAAATGGACATAGCCCAATTCAGCCACCTCAGAGGTTCCAGTGACCCGTGACAATCCATATAAAGATGCGCATGTGTCAAGGTAAGAACCTAGAATTAATTTTTGCGACATACTGTTTTTATTACCGTAAACAACAGATCCCGAACCCATATATATGTTGCACGTCGTATCTGAATACGCAACCATCGATAATGTACCGCTGCCATAATTCCAATCTATCAAATAGGAGTGAACCTGAATGGTATCTAAATCCTTAGGAACAGAATGAATGGTGTAGTAATCAAGCACTTCACTTCTCGACTGAAGATACCATTCTCCGTAATTGCTATTTTCGGGGATATCAACTTTCTTCATAGTATAGGGATGGTTGGAAACGGAAGAACAACCTATTACAAGAAACAGGCAAATTAGTGAGTAACATTTTACTATTGTGAGGTTCATCACTACGAAACTAGGGATATTTCAATGGATTTGGAACGTCTTGGATCAAACATCTTGGGCAACACTGTAGAATCTTATTTTTACAACATTAAAATTAACAATTGTCGTTGATCAGATTGGATTGATGGCATTTTGATTTATTAGTAAATTGGTATATTTCGTAAAATTAGATAACATGAAAAAGTCACCAGTAATTCTGATACTAGTCTTTGCTCTTTTTTCACTTTCTGGCTTGTTTAGTGGTTGTGGCCCTGACGATACCCCTGACCCAGGAAACGGAGGTGGAGATACCACAATAAATACAATTACAGAGTTCCTTATTATTGATGGAATTCGGTACGAATCAACGGATTTTGTAAGAAAATATATGGAAAGCAATGGCGGTAAGAAGTCGTTGGTGATATGGTTGAATACGAATTATCCCTATGTGCGCATTAAACATGAAGAAGATAAGGATGGAAACCTCGTTGCACATTCTTATGAAATTTCAGATGATCACTCAACTGGGGAGACCTTTGGCTATGAAGTTTTGATCACATCTGCCGACGGACCGTTACCAGCAGATTGTAGTTTTGCCACAGAGTATCAACCGACCACACCCCATGGTTCTTATGAACTTAAAAAGGTAGACGGGAAGTTTGTATCTGAGTTTGGAAAAGCCCGCATGGAATGCCTTGCAGGTGGAAATCCGAATGATACTCGAATCATAGAAGGTAACGTCATTTGGGAAGAGAAGAACTAGTCCCCCCTGTTTCTAAGAGCCACATTTAGACCTTCTAAAACCGGCTTATATCCATTCATTTTATTGCTTGGCATAATGGAATTTTGTTTTGACTGTCTGTATGAGTGGTGCAGATTAACAAGAATTCGGTAACCGAATTCCGTGTTAGAATTGATACATTTGTGTGACTGATGAAAGCCTTATTAGTAGACGATGAACAACACTGCCGTGAAAATCTAAGCATCCTGCTGGATAGACACTGTCCAGAAATACGGGAAATTCAAACCGCAGATTCTGTAAACACCGCTGTCGATACGATTTCAGAATATCAACCCGATGTTTTGTTTTTGGATATTAGCATGCCGGAAAAAGACGGGTTTCACTTGTTGAATCTCATTGATACCTCCGAGTTGTGCATTGTATTTGTTACCGCACATGACGAATTTGCGTTACGAGCCATTAAGTGTGGACCAACTGCATATATACTAAAACCCATCAACATTGAGGAGCTGGTGGAGGCCGTGTCTCAGGTAGTAAAGCAACGATCAAACAAACACAATACGGTTACCACCTACAACGAGGCAATTGAAAACTTAACAGACTCTCTTGAACACAGACGTTCACCTGATCGAATATGCCTTTCACATACGTCCAAGCTTCAGATTGTGAAATTGGATAGTATTGTCCTCCTATCGTCAGACAGTTACTACACCAGTTTCCATATTAAAGATGGAAGTAAAATTGTGATGTCCAAGACCCTCAAATATTATGAAGAGGTGTTGGGTGACCAGTTTATTCGAGTACACCGATCTCATTTGGTTCATATTGCCTGTATTGAGGAGTTTATTTATGAAGACAGCGTTCTTATTATGTCGAATGGCAATCGAGTTCCCGTGTCAAGAAGGCGGGTACATGAAGTGGTTGATCGGCTAAAAAAACAGCTATAGTTCGACTATGAGACAGGCTTGGTTTACACTATGTCTATTGTGGGCACTTCAGATTCAAGCTCAGGATATAATTTCCAACAATTGGACAACCGACGATGGATTACCCTCTTCGGAAGTATATTGTATTCTCCAGGACAGGATGGGCTTTCTTTGGATAGGTACCGACAACGGACTGGCAAGATTCGATGGTAAGACGTTTAAGGTTTATTCCACCAAAGATGGACTACCCGAGAACACGGTATTGAGGCTGACGGAAGACGTAAACGGAAAAATTTGGATTACTACACTGGGTACGGAAGTGGCTTATATTGAAAAGGGACAAATAAAGAAATTTGACTTTACGTTTAAAAAGCCAATCGACGTTGATTTATTCGAAGTGGTGGTACCCAGGGGCCATGACAGCTCAGGTCGCGTTTGGTTCAACAGTGTACATCACAGTCGTACGGCTTGGGAAGTGGAACCCGGAATATTTGAAGGGTTTGAAATTGGAGAATCAGTTCTGCAACAGCACTTTGACACCGTTGGGTGTTCTTACATCATCAAGAAGTTGTCAGAAACATCACACATTGAGCATTTTGCCTTTACCAAAAACAAAAACCCAATATTTACAATAGAACACTACCAAACCCACCTGCAAATTAAAGGCCCTCTACCACCCGGTTATCCAATGGGAAACCGTTTTGTGTTTCAACCCCTAAGCAATGGAGATTATTTTGGGATTAATGGGTTCGGGAATTATCTCGTTTTTGATTCAAAATCGCTTATTGATTCCGGTCACGTAGATGTTAAGGATCAGGTGTTTCTGACTCAGGATCAGGGTAACAATGTATGGGTGGGCTCCCCCAAAGGCATCTTGTATTTTGCAAAGGCCAATTTTAAATCGCATGAAGTCTTTTTCCCAAAATACTATATAACTGGAGCATATAAAGACGATGAGGGGAACTATTGGTTTTCTGACCACAATAAGGGCATTCGCAGCATTAATAATCTAGATTTTCGCCAATTAAACTTTCATAATTTTACAGAAGAACCACGTATTTCATCTGTCAAAGTGCGAAACGGGAGTCTATGGTTCAGTACCATTGGAGGTGATGTTTGGCGAATTGATGGAAATCGTAAGACGACCTTGATTTATAGTGACGAAAGAGAGCCAACTGACTATTATCCTTTTGAAATCTTATCAAACAATACGTTATTACTTTCAGGCGGAAGAATAGTCAAAAATGGTAAAATCTTACGTCCAGTGGTTCCGGAATATATGTATAAGAGGGATAAGTGCTTTGTACCGATAAATACAGGAGTCGGTGTAGGAAGTATGTTAGGTTTGACTAAATACAATTCGAATGGCGACCTGGTTGCTTCCTCTCATTTTCAAGTTGAAGATCCAGAAATAATACATATTCATCGTAACCCAAAAGATGGTTTGAGAACAAACGCATTGTTGAAAGATGGAGATGTTCTATGGATGGGAACGGTAAAAGGATTGTACGTAAACAGGAACGACTCTATCGTTTCATGTGATTCACGAAGTCCGCTGCTCTCCAACCGGATAATGGCCCTTGCACACTACGATGCCGATCACCTTCTACTTGGTACTAAAGGTATGGGACTTTTGGTTTTCAACAAGAAAACAAATTCTGTCATTGAAATCAATCAAACCAATGGCTTGCCAAGCGATATGGTGCGTTCAGTTTTTGTGAGAAATGAAATAGTGTATGTTGGAACAAACAAAGGCCTTTCAGTGCTTTCTCTTGACGCACAACTTAAAATTGAGAGTCTGGTCACCTTTGATATTCAAAACGCGCTTCCATCCAATGAAGTAAACGATATTAGTTTCTTCGCAGGAGACCTTTACCTGGCCACCGGTCGAGGAGTGGTTTATGTCGATCCCTCTAAACTGCTCGCAAACAGTCACCCCCCTCCCATTTATATAACCCAACTTAAAGTGAACGATTCAATCGTTGATTATTCCAATGATACGCTGGAGTTGGACAAATTTCATCGAAACCTCACGTTCTCGTTTAATGGGATCGGATTTCGGTCGGGCCATCGGATGAAATACAAATACATCACCGTGGGAGTGGACCATGATACGGTTTTTACAGGAAATGCAGAAGCCAGATACACCAATCTCCCCCCTGGCAATCATATGTTTAGAGTTTGGGCAGTGAACGAGGATGGGTACTGGAGCAAGGTCCCGGCCACCATGTCGTTTTATATTCCAAAAAAGTTTAATGAGACGTATTGGTTTATCATTTTGATCGTGTTGGGAAGCGTTGGCTTCATTACGGGTATATTGGTACTTCTCTACAGGCGAAAACAGGTTAAACTTGACCATGAACTACAAACGGCCGAATTAAAGCAACAGGCCCTAGCTGCCTTAATGAATCCACATTTCGTATACAATTCGCTTTCCGCTATACAGCACTTTATTAATACAGGTGATATAACGAAATCGAACCTGTATCTCTCCAGATTTGCTACCCTGGTCCGTCAAAATTTGATCTCCGTAAGAGAAGGATTCATTTTAGTGGAAGATGAAATAGAGCGATTAGAACTCTATCTAAATATTGAAAAAATGCGTTTCGGAGACAAACTTGATTATGAGGTTAATTACGATCCGGAATTGGTTGCTATCGGAGCTCGAATACCGTCCATGATTTTACAACCCTTTGTAGAAAATGCAATATGGCATGGCATTCTGCCAAAGTCGGATAAAGGCAAGGTTGATGTGACGTTTAGGATATTGGAAGACAGTATCTTAGAAGTTGTTATACACGACAACGGATTAGGCATAAACAAGATCAACGAAAAAAATGGTAAAAAGCACCATACATCTATGAGTATGGATATTACCAAGGAAAGACTCGTTTTGCTAGGTAAGCAAACGGGTAAGGCCTATTCCATTGATATTACCGAAATCGATAAAGGGGGAACCCAGGTTTATTTAAAAATTCCGTTAAACTAATAGATCGGTTCTATTCATGCAAAAACAGCTCAAACCATCCTCTTCCTAACAACCGTTTACTTGCCCAAACCTACCGCTTACTTGAAGTTTAAGTTCATTGGTGGACATGGCCTTGTCCAGTAGTTTAGTATCGTGTAAACTTGCTCCTAGTGAATGACTTCCAATGAGTTATGTTGAGTTCATTCGCCAATAGACTAACCAATTTTGTTGGCAATATTTTATGTTTAGTAAACGTTCACCGGCGATGTTAAATAAGAAATAGCTGGTATTTAGACTAGCGGCTACCATGTTAAATCGCGATGTAAGGCCCTCAATTTGGGGGCCTTTTTTTAACTTCCCTATTTTATCGATGCTTCACTCTTCTTATATTTGTTTGAGTACGGCCATCGTTTTGGGCTTGCACCAGAATAAAAACCAATAAACAAACCGGATTATGCGTATCTATTTCCTGTTCATCTTATTTTTATCTATAGGCGCTACGACTTCTCAAGCTACTCATGCAGCGGGTAGTGATATTACCATGAAATATGTGTCAGATTCGGTATATGATTTCTATTTCACGTATTACCGGGACTGTAGAGGGGTTCCTTTTTCGAACCCGAGCTCACGTACAAAAATTAAATGTCTTTCCAGCGGTGCAACGACAACGCTAACACTGACACGAATATCAATTACCGGCATTTCCGTGATCTGCAGTACAGCTACTAAGCCGTGTAACCCAACAAATACGCGTTCGGGAGACGGCACTGAAGAACATGTTTACAAGGCAAGAATCGATTTTCGTACGTCGGCCTATAAGTCGTATTATACGTGTGGAAACGTCATTATTGAAACATCCATTTGTTGCCGAAACAGTGCATTAACGACAGGAGCTGGAAACACGAACTTTTATAATTATCTTCAAATTGATTTAGGCAAAGCGCCTAAAAACTCGAGCCCTACGTTTGACGAGGCACCCAACATGCGCGCATGTTGCAATATTCCAAACACGTTCAATTTCGAAGCACGTGATGCCGATGGTGATTCATTAAGCTATCACCTTTCTGACCCCTTAACCGCATGGAATAAAAAGGCGAGTTATGTCTCCGGATACAGTGCCGAATATCCAGTAAAGTGTTATGGGACGGGTAAAGCCAACCCCTACACCATTCCTCCAAATGGGTTTTACTTAGATCCAACATTTGGTCGTGTGGTTTTTGTACCTACCAATTGCGCGGATTACTCAATTATGATCTTGACGGTCAAGGAATGGAGAAAAAACAGCAAAGGAACCTATGAGCAAATAGGCATGGTGAACCGGGAACTACAAATTCAAGTTGGGCAGTGTTCTTCGAATAATCCACCCGAAATAAAAGGGACGTACAGATATACCGTATGTGAGGGGGATTCCATTACGTTCACCATAACATCTGATGACAAGGTAAAGAAACCACCGCCACCAACTCCTTCTCCTAATGCGGATACCTCAAAGCTGAGTTGGAATAAAGGTATTCCAGAGGCATCCTTTCGTATTGTAAGTGATACTGCTTTAAATCAATCAGCCGTCTTTAGTTGGAGGCCTAAAAAAGGAGCTTCATCAAAAAAGGTGTACGAATTTATTGTGTTTGCAGGTGATAACCACTGTCCAAAACCAGCGAGGGTTTCTAGAAAGTACAGCATCATTGTGAAGCCCAATGTGTATCCTGAAATTGAAATGAAACGTCTTTCTTGTGGCAAATATGCGATAGAAGTTAAATTCGATACCACGGTGTCAGCCAGTGTTGAGTGGTTTGTGTACGATACCGCTTCGGTATTAGCCACACCGGTATTTCAGTCCACAAATACGTCCATCGGAAATCGTAGATTGGATACGTTAACCATGGATACATCCGGGGTGTTTAAACTGTTGGTTAGGACTAAATTAGGAAATTGCACTTCAGAGGATGTATACGATTTTACAACCAGCGGTACGCTTAACCTCCTTAACCTGAAGGACACCACCGTATGTAGCGATATCCCTTTTGATATTGCAATAGACACGTCTCTTTTGAACGCCGGAACTCGTTTGCAATGGATGTATAAAGCAAGCAGCGATACCAACACCACCTTTAGTGGCCAACTCTCAGGAGGGAATGAGATTCTTTATTTAAAAATCACAGGTTTGGATGGTTGCGTTCAAGACGATAGCAT
>CAYZWM010000076.1:0-17183 GCA_964482155.1 uncultured Chitinophagaceae bacterium
GCAGGTAGTTGTACTTTGCATTTGACCAAGAAACGTATTGGTTACTTGAGTTACCTGTCCCCTGCCTCTGCATGTCCCACAGGTGTCGAACGTTACGCCGTCTGCTACGACTTTTTTGGTGTATTTTATTTTCTTCTCTACGCCTTTGGTAATCTCTTCAAGTGTAAGTTTTAGCTTTATCCGAATGTTGCTACCGATCGATTGTCGAGACCGACTTCGGCCGCCACCAAAAAAGCTATCAAAAGGGCTTCCACCTCCACCACCACCTCCGAAAATATCACCGAATTGGCTAAAAATATCATCCATGGACATACTGCCTCCAAAGCCTCCGGCGCCACCACTGGCCGCACCACCAACACCTTGATGACCAAAGCGATCGTACCGGGCACGTTTGTCCGAATCACTTAAAATTTCGTATGCTTCTGCGGCTTCCTTAAACTTTTCCTCAGCGTCTTTATTGTCTGGGTTTTTATCTGGGTGAAATTTAATCGCCAGTTTTCGGTACGCCTTCTTTAACTCAGCGTCCGTGGCTCCTTTCGACACCCCTAATATTTCGTAAAAATCTCTTTTTGCCATTTGTTTATTCTCCTACAACAACCTTGGCGTATCGCAGCACTTTGTCGTTCAGCTTATATCCTTGTTCTATTACGTCAACTACCTTGCCTTTCAAATCTTTGCTTGGTGCTGGTATTTTCGTTATTGCTTCGTGTAACTCCGGATCGAACTCTTCTCCTTTGGTTTCGAATTGTTTCAATCCTTTCTTTTGTAAAACTCCGATAAACTTTTGTCGTACCAATTTCACACCTTCGGTAAATGCCTTAACATCTTCCGTTTGATCCATGGCATCCATCGTTCTTTCAAAATCGTCTACCACGGGAAGTAGATCTTCGAGCATTTCCTTGCCCGCAGATTTAATTAAGTCCGCGCGCTCTTTAATCGTTCGTTTTCGATAGTTGTCAAACTCCGAATACAACCGTAGATATTTGTCATTGAGTTCGCTTGCTTTTTCGGCCCAACTAACTTCCGGTTTTTCTTGCGTTTCTGTGGTGTCTACAGTAGCTTCTTCCTGTTCTAACACTTCCTCTTGTTTCTTTTGTGCTTTCTTATTCTTCTTCATCAGAAAAAAATGATTTAACTTCTATGTTTTACGCAAAAATACTGCCAAGGGTAATCCTGATCATTTTCATGCCAAACCAGGGCTTTATGCCATAAAAAATGTCAATTTGGCATTTGTTTGTTTGTATCAGACAGACGAAACGCCATCATCTAGAATTAAACACGTGTATAGCAATTAAAGCAGCGTTCTTTCTGCTTTAGACGTCTCCATGATATACCTGAAGTCGATGGATTTTCGTAATCGCCCTAAAAATGGTAACTTCGAGCACCAACCAACACACATGAAGCCGACCATACCTATGTACTTTTTTAGGATCATTAAAGCCCTTTTTATTCTCGGAACAATCGGTTTTGCACAAACTCCATTTACCTCGGCACAATTAATCCAAAACGGTGATTTTGAGATATCTAAAGACTCCAATTTTCAGCTGTTTTTCAATATTGAACCAGGTGACAATTTTATTGAGAGTTGGACCGTAGATAGTGGCGATATTGATCTTGTAAAAGGGCATTGGAATGCCTATGACGGTCAACACAGTGTGGATTTAAACGGGTATTCTGAAGGCAGTTTATCTCAGTCGTTTACCACTCTTGTTGGGGGCATCTATAAAGTCCATTTTAGACTATCCGGCAACCCGTATGGGGTATTTCCGGTTAAGCGCTTAAACGTATCCGTTTCGTCCATTTCCAGGCAATTTGAGTTTAATACAACCAATCACACGGGTCAGGATATGGGCTGGGAATTGCATCGTTTTATGTTTCGGGCTGTAGACACCTTAACGACTCTAAAATTTTCGAGTCTATTGGGTTCTAATGCCGGGCCCGTAATTGACGATGTTCAGGTCATTGACCTCTTTTCTACAGACACCATCAAAGACAATATCGTTTACTTCCCCTCCGCATTTTCACCCAATGGAGATGACCTAAACGATGAATTTAAGTTCGTTACCATAACCAATTCCGTTTTCAGTGTACGGGAATTCACCTTATATAACTCCTGGGGAGAGCATATTTATTCGCAGAAACAATTTGATGTAGATGCCAAAACAAAATGGTGGGACGGTACAGTAAATCAGGAAGATGTTCAACCTGGATCTTACCTATACATCGTTGAAATAGAATTTACAAATGGCAAGGTAAAACGATTCACTGGTACCGTTTTACTCGTTCGATAATTCGGTCATTTTTATGAACTCAATTGAGGGAAAACACCGTTACTTTGTCACTTTGAGTTTGTCTAATTCAAGGATTAAATCATTCCCGAAAATCCTTCGACCAAGTACATTTCCAGAAGAGTCCAGTAAAACGTTGTTTGGTAGGTAAGCGATACCACTGGGTTTAAGAAACTCACTATCCCAACCCGCTGTATCTCTAAGTTGTGCCGTCCATTGCAAGCGATCGTTGCGTATGGCTTTTCTCCAGCGAATGGAATCTTTGTCGAGGGCCACACTTATTATTTCCAACCCCATTCCATTCACAAACGCCGTATTTCTATACGCAGAATACAGGGTATTGAGATGACTATTTTCGATTCGGCAAGGTGCACACCAGGATGCCCAAAAATCAATCAATACCAGTTTCCCTTTTATGGAATCCACAACAGCTGACTGGTCCAGTGAATAATATTTCTGAAAGGCGATAAAATCGAATGACTTGTTCTCGTTTGTGGAAAATGAAACAAGGAAACATCCGATAAAGATGGGTATAAACCTGCGATATGATGTTTTATAAAACCTCATTTGGCACGTATCTATGTTGGCGATGAATGCTGCTTATCCAATTCGCTGAATATCAGCACCAATGGCATTTAGCCTGCCTTCAATATTTTGATACCCTCGATCTATTTGTTCAATGTTGTGTATCGTACTTACCCCATCAGCGCTCATAGCTGCAATTAAAAGAGAAACCCCAGCCCTAATGTCTGGTGAAGTCATTTGTATACCTTTTAAACTGATTCGTCTATTGAGCCCCATTACGGTAGCACGGTGAGGGTCACATAAAATGATTTGTGCACCCATATCGATCAAACTATCAACGAAAAACAACCTGCTTTCAAACATTTTTTGATGCACCAAAACATTGCCGTTCGCCTGGGTACACATTACCAAAATAACACTTAACAAATCAGGTGTTAATCCAGGCCATGGAGCATCTGCTATGCTCATCATGGAGCCGTCAATAAAACTTTCGATGGTATATGTTTCGTTGTCGTACACTCGAATATCGTCTCCAACAACATCAAAATTGACACCCAGTCGCTTAAAGGTTTCTGGAATAATGCCAAGCTCGTTTAGGCTAACATCTTTAATCGTAATATCCGAATTGGTTATCGCAGACAATGCAATAAAACTGCCTATCTCAATCATATCGGGCAAGAGTCTGTGTTCACATCCACCAAGCGACGTTACGCCCTCAATAGTCAGTAAATTGGACCCAACACCAGTTATTTTTGCGCCCATAGAATTCAACATCTTACACAGTTGCTGAACATAGGGCTCACAAGCAGCATTGTATATTGTAGTGGTTCCTTTAGCCATGGTTGCCGCCATCACAATATTAGCTGTTCCGGTTACGGAAGCTTCATGTAAAAGCATATCGGCACCAACTAACTGGTCGGCTTCAATTTGGTAAAAATTCTCTTCTCGCAAAAACTTAAACCTGGCTCCAAGTTTTTCAAAACCAATAAAATGCGTATCTAGTCGTCTTCTTCCTATCTTATCTCCACCCGGACTCGGAATGTATCCACGTCCAAATCGAGCTAACAAGGGGCCGATAATCATAACCGAACCTCGAATACTTTTCGCTTTGTTTCTAAAATCAATTGAATTCAGATAATCCAGATCAATTTCGTTGGCCTCGAAGGAGAAATCGCCGGTTGCAATTTCCTTCACTTTAACACCAAGGCCTTTTAATAAATCAATAAGCTTATTTACGTCCCTGATAGACGGTATGTTTTTAATTACGACCTCATCAGGTGTTAGAAGAACAGCTGAAAGCACTTGTAAGGCTTCGTTTTTAGCACCCTGAGGAATAAGGTCTCCTTTTAGTCTTTTCCCTCCGGTTATTTTAAACGTCCCCATGCTTACCTTCTGTTTCGAGATTTGTTATTTCGATTATTATACTTCTTTGGTCTGTTCTTAGACTTATTGTTGTTGTTGTTCTTATTGGCACTCCGACTTCGGTTTGCTTCAATGTGGATATGCAAATCTTCTTCGGTTAAATCCAATGCGCCTTTTGAAAGAGTTCTTAAGTGGTTAATTACAGTTGCCTTATCTAAGTTCTCATCATTCCAGTTTCGGGATGAGTTGACCATAAAGGACGCGATGTAATTAACAAAAGCTGTTTTGATTTCCTGATCTTCAATTTCTACGGCTTTTTCAACCATCGTTTGAAGATTTCTACCGTAGAATCGAAACTTTATAAGTTCATCTTTATATGGAATCTGAGACGGTCTTTGTTCAACCACTTCACGTTCTGGTTTTTCAAAAGGTCCATCAACGTCAAGTTCAAAGTCTGTTATTATATATAAGTGATCCCAAAGCTTTTGTTCGTAATTCTCTAATTCTTTGACGCTTGGATTCAAATTGATCATTATTTGAATCATCGTCCGTGCTAATTCGTTTCGTTTTATACGATCCGGAATGGAGCAAAGGTGTTGTGCCAACTTCTGAACATATCTACCATATTCTGATATGACCAATGGCTCTGATTGCGTATTATACGCCATGTTGTGTTCCATACCGCGAATATACCTTCTTCGAGTTTAATGTGTGATTTTTAATCGTTGAAAACCTATGGTTTGGAGATCGTTATTTGACCGGCGCCCATGCATTCATTAAAATATGAGATGACGGCGTTAGTATTTAATACAAATGTTTTTGGTTTCGGTAAAGAACTTGAGTGCTTCCCAACCACCTTCTCGGCCAACACCTGAATCTTTCATTCCCCCAAAAGGGGTACGTAAGTCTCTAATCAACCAGCAATTGACCCAAACAATTCCGGCATTAATCGAATCTGCCATACGGTGAGCTTTTGAGATGTCCTGAGTCCAAATTGTTGATGCCAAACCAAATCCTGTAGAGTTGGCCAACCTCAATGCTTCTTCCTCAGTATCAAATGGTTGTATAGTTACCACTGGGCCAAATATTTCCTCCTGATTGGTTCGACATTGTTCATCCAACCCTTCTATTATCGTTGGCCTTAAATACCATCCTTCGCTAAGTTCTCCTTCCAGTTTCACCTCTTCCCCTCCGGTTAAGACAGTACCTCCTTCTTCTTTGGCCAATTCAATATAGCCTTTCACCTTGTCGAAATGCGCCTGAGAAACCAGGGCTCCCATACGACTATCGTGGTCCATTGGGTCACCCACTTTCATTGCTGACACCTCCTGAACAAATGCGTCCCTAAATTTATTGTAAATGCTCCGCTCAATGTAAATTCGTGAACCACATAGACAAATCTGCCCCTGATTCGAAAAAGATGAGGTCACCGTTGTTTTCAACGCCTTGTCAAAATCACAATCAGCAAAAATGACGTTTGGGTTTTTCCCACCCAGTTCGAGGCTTAATTTCTTAAACATCGGTGCAGCTATGCGCGCAATATGTTCTCCGGTCGACGTACCACCGGTAAACGATATGAGAGGCACATCGGGATGCTCGACAATCGCATTTCCTGCTTCTCCCCCCAGGCCATGTACTATGTTAAAAACCCCTTTTGGGAAACCTGCCTGAATACATAATTCAGAAAGTTTATAGGCCGTCATTGGTGTTACTTCACTCGGTTTAGCCACCACCGTATTACCCGCCGCCAAAGCAGGGGCAACCTTCCAGCTAAACAAATACAAGGGTAAATTCCAGGGAGACACACATCCCGCAACGCCTATAGGTGTGCGGGTAGTAAAGTTGATGATGTGATCTGAAGTACGATGACTTTCACTGGCAAAATGTTTAATAGCTGAAGCAAAAAAACTAAAATTGTCTCGAGCTCTAGGAATATCTACAGCCTTAGCAAGCGACAACGGTTTCCCATTGTCAATACTTTCTGCCAGTGCCAACGCATCCAGATTTTCTTCTATCAGGTCAGAAAGCTTCATTAAAATTTTGCTTCTTTCCTCTATGCGCATGGAACTCCATGCTGGAAATGCTGCCTTTGCAGCGTCAACAGCCTGATCGATATCCTCTTTCCCAGATCTTGGAATGAGACTGTATACCTTGCCTGTTGAAGGTTGAAAATTGTCTAGATATTCCCCTGAGATAGGAGCCACCAATTCTCCATTGATGTAATTTTTGAGCTTAAACATATTGCCAAATTTGTCCGCTCAAAAGTAAAAAAAGAATATGGACTAAAATGCGTTGCAGTTCTTTTTAAAACCGATAATTCAAACCGAACCCTAGATCGTAAGAGCGGTACGTCTTCGAAATGGTTGAATAAACGTTCTGGTTTGACCGCGTTGCACGAAGCTGAGAATACATCAATAGATGATAATTAAAACGATAACCCAATCTCAAAACTGCATTGGCTCTAACCATAGACTTCCTCAAAGAAATCTGGCGTTGTTGATCAATTCCTGGGTACGTACTGGAATTAAAATTCGTCTTTATGGTTGGACTAAATAAGTAATCCAAGCCCAGTTGTCCAGCAAATTCTACATGATCGAGTCGCTTTACATACGATATGCTTATTGGAATCTTCCAATATTTTATCTTGTCTGTGGAACTGTATACGTTTCTTCTGACCACGTCTGAGGTACTGTCATATACATACCTCCGCTGAATTAACAAGGCAGGTACTCCGTTTTGAATAAAATTTGAATCAATAACCTGATATGAACTTGAGGTCGTATCGTATCGAACTTTTTGTATGTCCTGGCCAACCTTGTATTGATCTAAAAATACGGTTTGTCCCAATCCAAGTTTTATTCCCCAATGTCCACGTTCCATTCCAGCGGTAACGTGAGCATCTGATGAAGAAAAGATCGTATTTGAAATTAACCCTGTTGGTTGATCGCCTACGTCACCTTTTTTACTGTTTGATAGCAAAGACGTGTTTATTTCAGTTTCCAGATTAAAGCGTGTTGCTTTTGGAAAAGAAAATTCCGTTACGGGTGCTTCATACGCTGGTGTACTGCCAAATTTTGCCATAGAACCAAAACCTGGGTAACTCAGACCAAATACGGTAATTATATTCTTCCCTACCTCTACACGAGTTGGTGCCTGTGTGACAGTTGCATTAGATAAAACTTCACTTGCATTCGATATTTCTTGTTGACTTGTGTCCGCACTACGGGTTGTTATTACTGTCTCTGGATTCTTTGTTTTATCAGTCGTAAAACCTCCTGCTTGTCCATTTAGGACAGGCTTCGCAAACGCAGGTACATTTTCTTTAGATGGGCTTGTTTGTGTACCAATGGTACCATGTTCATTTGAGGTTTGATTTACATTTTCTTTGTTAGAATTGGAGGAAGAAGTTGGACGATTCGTTTCGGAACTTACCAAATTTTCGATAGGTTGATTCGTATTGTTGTGTTCGGCAAGTAGCTCATTGCCATGAGACCACCAAGCCAAAGAAGCGAATAGAGACACAACACCCAGAACCCCTAAAAAGATATAAAATCCGAGTCTCTTTTTACGGATTGGGAAAACTGCATCCAATTGTTTCTCCGCGGCTTGCCAAAGGGCATCATCCACAGGGTAATTTTTCCCCAGTTTTCCTTTTATTATTTCTTCTGTGTTTTTCCAATCCTTCATAGCTCTATTTTTATATTTTCCGAACGTTTTGTTTCTATTTTTAGAAACAATTGAAGTTGTTTTCTTGCATGATTAAGGTGCCATTTTGAAGTCCCTTCACTGATACTTAACAATTCGGCAATTTCCCTATGTTTATACCCATCAACCACGTACAAATTGAATACCTTGCCTGTCGTTGTTGGAAGATGCCTAATCATATTCAAAATATCATCGGCATTTAGTTTACTGATTGCAACGTCGCCATGACCATTTGCGCTACTCATATCCAAGTGGTCTAACCCCACATTATCATGGCGTTTCTCCATACGATATTCATCTACCAAATGTCGAATCGCTATGGTTTTTACCCAGGGTAAAAATGGCTTGGTTGAATCAAACTTTTCAAGTCCTTTCAGTATTTTTAAGTAGATCAGATTTAAGGCAGAACCTGCATCGTCATAATTGGTTTTATAGCGGATACATATGTTCATTAAATAGCTAAAGAGTTCCCTGTACAGCTCGTTTTGCGAACGTCTGTCATTAGTTAAACATTTGTTTATCAGCTCTTTATGTTCAGCCATAAATTATAAAAACGGGGCCACTTAATGACCCCGTTACTTTCAGATCAATTTTCTATTTAGCCATCTTGACTAGTTTCGTTTGCGCGTAGTTATTGCCATCAAAAATCCGGACTACATAGAGTCCATTTTTCTGCTCTGACATATCCATTGTAGCGACTCCATTGAGTTCCAATGATTGTTCTTTTATCAATCGGCCATCCAAAGAATAAATGCTTACGTATGCTCCTTTTGAATAGGTACCACTTAACTCGATTTTCAATTCATCGCTTACTGGGTTTGGATACATTGCGTACGATACTTTTGGCGCATTGCGCACAGACAGGTTGTCTTCAATAACAACTAATTCAAAACCATCTGCTTTTAACAGCCTACCGTTCGAATCAAGTCCAAGTGAATCGCAATAGGTATCACTGCAATTGGTCTTCGAATCTGTAACGGTCAAACATACATAATATCGTCCAAATGATTTGTATTTGTGGGTTGGGTTTCTGGCAGTGGATGTACCGCCGTCGCCAAATGTCCATTTATACGAGTGACTAGACTTGTTGCTCGATCCGTTGATCAGGTATAATCTAAATTTCTTGGTCGTATCAATAGCGACTCTAAAATATGCCTTACAACTTTTCGCAATGGTTACCGACTTGCAAACAGAATCACAAAAATTTCCTGAAGAGTCATACGCATATAAGCAGATGTAATAGCTCCCTGGTGTTGGGAATACGAACGTTGGGTTCTTCGCTGTAGAAGAATCTCCAGTAGATGTATACCAATAAAAGTTATTACTTCCTGTGGATGAATTGGTTATCGAAACTATGGAGTCTCTTACCGTCATACTAAAGTCTGCGTTACATCTCGATGTTCTGATCGTATCGACAGTGATGCTATCGCAAAACGTAATGCTGCATTTAAGGGCACTATCAGATACAGTTAAACATACATTATATGTACCTCGAGCTGAATACGTATGTTGTGGATTCGTAGCCGTAGATGTTCCGCCATCTCCAAACGTCCAGGCATAACTGGTTGAAGTGGTATTCGATGATCGATTATAGAAATAACCGGCTAAGCCTGAACTTGCACTCGTAAAACTTGCTGAACAAGAATCACGTCTTACCGTAATGGTTCTACAACTTGAATCTGAACAACTGCTGCTCGAGTCATAAATAGTCAAACAAGCTTGATATGTGTAAACAGTGTATCCTGGAGGTACGGTATACGTATGAGAAACCTGTTTCCCCGAACCCGTAGAACCGTTGCCGAAGTTCCAGGTGTAAACCAATCCTGAACCCGTAGAATTAGTTGCATTAAAATCTACTGAATTTCCGGTTTGTCTTGTATAAAAACTCGCGTTACACCCACCACTACCACTGGTAACGATTGTATAACAGTACGATTTGTAGCATCTTCTCGACGAATCGTAAACCGTTAAACAAGCGGTATACGTTCTTCCAGACTGATACACATGAACCGGGTTTTGACTTGTTGAAGTTTGGCCATCGCCAAATTTCCAACTGTAATATACAGCATTGGTACTGCTATCATGAAAACTGATGGTGTCTCCGCTTCTGGATATACCAAATTTAGCTTTCAAACCACAATACATAATGTTTACACAAAACGTGTCTCTGCAATTATTGGCTGAATCCCAAACCACGCGACAAACTGTATATCCTCCCGCATTGGAATAGGTATGTGTTGTATTTCCGCTGGTCGTAGAATCCGATGTTCCATCTCCAAATGTCCAGTAGTTTTGGGTGTAAGAATTCCCAGAAGAATCAGAAAACCTATACGTTCCTGCTGATCCTGAGGCTGAGAAACTTGCATTACACGCTTTTGGAATATACACGGTTCTACACATACTATCCAAACATGTGCTTAAGCTGTCCTTAACAATTAAACATACGGTATAGGTCTTACCCGGTGCATATTTATGTGTCGGGTTTGTTGCACTAGAGGTGGTTCCATCTCCAAATTTCCAGGTCCAGTAGACAATGTTACTACTACTCGCGTTAGTAAAGGTCACTTGAGTTCCAGAAGATCGATAAGAGAACCCCGCTCGACAGGTCGATTTATACGTAATGGTAACACAAAACGTATCTCGACAGCTGTTTGCAGAATCCCAAATAATTCGACAAACAGTATATGTTCCTGTTCTCGCATAGGTATGGGATATTTGCCCTCGAGTTGCATTTCCTGTATTGCCATCGCCAAACGTCCAGTTATCTGTGGTATACGTTGAGCCGGCTGAGTCATAAAATGTAAACGTTCCTTGACCATTGGTATAATTGTAAAAGTCCGCATTACATTGAGCCATTACCCCCTGAGCACCCAGTAGGATAAAAACCAACATCAAAAAGTTGTATATTTTTTTCATTTTCATTCTTTAGTAAACCAATACGAGTGCAAACCTAAAATCGTTGGTACCAAGTCGCACTTTTTTCTTCTGTACTAAAAATCAGCCAGTTACAATTTTACCTTTCACCAGGCTTTTGTAATTTCGCAGCGTGAAGTTAGTCATATTCATTCTCTTAATAGCGTTTTGCCCTCTCATAAGCATTGGACAAGATTCAACACGCACCACCGACTCTTTACTTCCGTATAAACCTTATGTCATGCATACCTTCGGGGTACACGTTCGAGCAAAGTACGCCTACCTTATGGAATACAATCTTAGACCTATTCCACACATTGAGGTAAAACTAGAAGGAGGGACAGCCGACCATACGCATTACAACCTCATGGGTTTTACAACAACAAAAACAACAGGAAGGTACGCCGGTGTTGGTTTATCCATCCTATCAAGAGATTATTTCAAACCGATTAAGAACGACCACGTGCAAACTAGTTTTATTGGTGGTTTTGGTTTTGGTTTTGGCCGACTTAATTTTAGAGGCAATCATACCTTTGATGGTTCCATATTTCCAGGATACCAGCTTGAAGTGACTGATGAGAATATTGCATACAACTACGCCGAAGTTCGTCTTGGGTTTGAAATAATAATCGATCGTGTGGTGCGGTTCGACATTTACCCAATTCAATTTACATCCTATACATTGACTACGCGTACGACTACAGACCATCAGTACATACCCGCTATTGGTGTAACAAAAAATGGAGGATTCAATCCTGGACTCGGTGTCCATATCGTCATTAATCAGATATTGAAAGAGAAATGAAAAGAAGCTGTATAGTGATTCTAAGTATTCTAACATTAATGGGCTGTTCAGACCCCAGTGGCCTTCCCTGCGATGGTTATGAAGCAGAGCCAAGCCTGACAATCACCACAACACAAAATAATCCATTTGCAATCTTTTATCTGAACAGTGCTTCTTTAGGTGACACGGTTTTCTCGAATTCATTGAATACACTTCAACTACCTATAGATCCTTCAAGTGATACGATGTTCTATACTTTAATTGCGGATTCATCACTCGGAGAGTTTATGCTCGTATTCAATATAGAGCACCGATACTGTGAAACTACAGACGAGTTAAACTTATATTTTGAATCGGCTCACTTCGTTCTATCAGATAACCTACCAGACCTATATGCAGTCAGAGATTCGAACCGAATTAAAGTGGAAACCTCGTTTAGTAATAGTGATTTTCTAAACAACACGTTATCGAATCATAAACTTGAATTTGACTTTTAGATCAATGAACACCAACTACATTGAAGGAACCAATTTTAACAAGCATGACTTCTCCTCAGAAAATATAGTTGGAGCAGAATTCGAGAATTGCACGTTTTCGAACTGCAACTTCACCAACCAGGATTTAACAAACACCTTATTTATTGAGTGCGAATTCGTTCAATGCGATTTTAGTCTGGTTAACATAAAAAACACGGCGTTTAGAGACGTCCGATTTATCGAAAGTAAGTTGATGGGGATGCGTTTTGATCAATCAAACACCTTTTTGCTTTCCTTCGGCTTTGTGAAATGTAACTTAAACTTCTCATCGTTCTTTGGTTTGGGGCTTAAGGAAACCCAGTTTGATCACTGTGAAATGCACGAGGTAGAATTTGTTCAAACCAATCTTTCTAAAGCGGTTTTTGACCATTGTGACCTTAAGCTTGCGGCTTTTGACAACACAAACCTTGAAAAAGCAGATTTAAGAACTTCGATTAACTACAGTTTCGATCCGGAAGCTAATATCATTCACAAGGCCAAATTTTCGGCAAGTGAAGTCATTGGCCTTTTGTCGAAATACGATATCCTAATTGAACAGTAAAATCCGTATACCCGTGTTCTTCACCCATTGGAGTTCGAACCACATTCCATTCACCAATCAACGTATCTTTACCATCCGTTAGAATAAAACGACTTCCAATAGAGTTAACCTGATGTAAAGGCAACCCAATGAAACAAAAAATTACTGCTTTCCTGATTTCATTCCTACTCTATTTTACGATCACCGCGTGTTTTTGGGATACGGACACGATTGAAATGGAACGACAGCAATTCCCAAGTGTTATTGAACTAATTTCTGGTAAATTTTTAAGGCATTCTCCTGAATATCACTATTGGAGAATTAAAGATCGCGAACATAAACTTAGTAGCCATCCTGACAGTCTATCACTCTATGATGATCTCGCTGTATCGTACTCCAAAATCGGAGATAATGAAAAGGCGATCGAGACCATACTTAAAAAGGACAAGCTTCAACCCGGACGTTACGAAACGTATGCAAACCTTGGCACGTTCTATATTCACAATGGAGATTTACAAAAAGGCATCGAATCGATTGACAAAGCCATTGAGATTAATCCGGAAGCGCATTTTGGCCGCGAGGTTTATCAACGATATGTGGCTGAATATGTCTTAAAACGGGTAAAGAATGGTAAACTAACCTTTCCCATTAGCCCAGACTACGCGTCTCATCGCCGACCCTATCGCGAAGCACGTGGTTTGAATAACTTTTTTACCTTCCTGGATGCAAAGCTTCATGGTCATCTTTCAAAAACTACGGATTACTATTCTCATAACACATCTAAGGAAGAGCTTGAACAAGCCGTGATCGGAGTTCTTGGCATGATGAAGTTTGGGAACCACGACTCGCCTGTTTTATTAGAAATATTAGGCGACCTTTTGTTGAATTGGGGGAATAAACGTTCCGGTGCGCGAAACCTTGCAGCACGTGCATACCTCAAATGTGCCTATGAGGTTGAAGACTCCTCAATCAGAGAGGCTTATGTCAAACGTGTGGTACAGGTTATTAATCTTCAAGTGAATAAAAGAGGCGCCGAATTTGATTACACGGACCTTGAAAAAGTATTCAAGAATGAACTGGCTGAAGGGGAAGCATTCTATCAACAAATTAGGACAGACGAAATACAGTGGATTACATCCAATGAGAATCCCGAAACAGCGTTTGCTTTAAAATATTACGTTGAGCCAACGGTCTCTATTCGCAAACAACCTGGAAATGGAAAGAACAAAAGTCTAGAAGCACGGTATACGCGCAATCGTCGAATCAAAGGGGTAAAGGTTGACTTTCGGCCAACACTCCTGATGGAGAAAACCCTTAGTGAAAAGCAAAAAGATGTTGTCGATAGTTCGTATAAACGATATCTTGGTGAACAGATTACTCCCGAGACCGAAACGCCAGAATCAGATAACAATCTATTAGGCATTTTACTTGGTTTGATTGGTTTTGCTGGTTGGATTTATTGGAGAAGTCGAAAACGGGGTCTTCTGAAAAGCTGAAGCCAAAAGTCTTTTATTTCTCCTTTGTCAACTCGAATCATTCTACTACATTGTTGGCCTAATAATAAGGAAGCTTATGACCAAGGACTTAGTTGAAATTCAGCAAAAATTGATCACAATTCTTAAGAAACACAGTAAGGTGTTGCAGGCCAAGGTTGATGATGAGACCAATTACGAAGTGTATGGAACTATTGAGGCACCACAAGGCAAGAAAACCGTTGATGGCATCTATTTCGCCAGTGTAGTACCCAAGCCAAAAGATGTTCGATTCTACTTCTTCCCACTATACACACACAAAGATGCTTTACAATCTATGATGTCTCCAGACCTTCAGAAGTTTCTAAAAGGGAAGACATGTTTTTACGTTAAACATTTAACAGACGATCTCGTCAATGACATAGAAGCGCTCATTGATAAGGCTGTTTTGGTTTATCAGCAAGATGGTTTGCTCGCATCATAAAATTCTATGATTTGATCGGTTTTATTGATTTGGAACGCGATTAAAGATGTAGGATAATTGTATTAAAGTACGGCAATGACATTTAATAGAAAAAATCACTGGCAAACGATTTACGACACCAAACCGGTGGATGAGGTAAGTTGGTATGAACCGACACCAACCACCTCCCTCAAATACATAGAAGGGTTCCAATTATCCAAAGCGGCCCACATTATTGATATTGGTGGCGGTGATAGTTTTTTGGTAGACCATTTATTGGCATTGGGTTATCAAAACATTACGGTACTTGACATATCTGAGAATGCGATAAATCGTGCAAAACAACGACTAGCCAATCAGGCCCAACACGTTACGTGGATTGTGGCTGATGCCGCTTCTTTTAAACCTACACAGAAATACGACGTTTGGCACGACAGAGCAGCTTTTCATTTCTTGACGAATCAAACCGAGATAAACGCGTACATAGACACTATTCACACCGGTTTAACCACTGGAGGCAAACTGGTATTAGGGACTTTTTCTGAAGATGGTCCAAAAAAATGCAGCGGTATAGATATTACGCAATACTCCATTTCGGCGATGAAAACATTGCTTAATGAACGTTTCTCAGCACTGGAATGCAAGAATGTTGATCACCCGACTCCGTTTGACACGGTTCAACGTTTTACGTTTTGTAGCTTCGAATCCAACTAACCTCATGAAATGACCCAAAACATTATTATTGAACAATTAAAAGAAGAAGTATGTGGATTATGATTGCAGGCCCCTATCGTCATGGTAGCGAGGACAAAGAAGTTTGGCGAAGAAACCATCAACTCCTCAACGAAAATGCCCTACGGGTATTTGAAATGGGACACACACCCGTAATAGGGGTTAATGGTGCATTACCCATTATCGAATTTAACAAAGATGCTGACTACGAAAGCATTATGATGCCTCTATCGTTAGACCTGGCACAACGATGCGACGCCATTCTACGAGTGGGAGGCCCTTCCGAAGGAGCCGATCAGGAAGTGGCCATTTTCAAGTCCAAAGACCTGCCGATCTACACCAGCCTATCCGAGATACCAAAATCATAATGGCAGAAAACCAACAACCGTTAAAATATAAGCTTGTCTTAAATGGTGAGCCAGATCTCGAAGAGATAAAGAATCGTGTAGACCGTGGTGCAACGTTTGTCGTATTTCAATATTACACGTCTGTTCTTTTTGTGATCACATTTCCTCGTGTATCTCCAGCTTACTTTATTGAATCGGCGGATGAGGCCAGAAAACTTGCTAAAAAATACAACTGGCGCTCTTTACTATTGGGTTGGGGGAGCGCAATGAATATGCTGCGAAGCGTAGGAAGCAACAAAAAAGGCGGCCACGACGTAACAGAAGACATTATCCTCAATCTTACTGAAGAAGGTCTAAATGACAAAGAGGTAGAGATTAAGGAGACCAATTTGTTGTTTTGCGAACCCAACAAATCGGATCTCAAACCATTCCAGAAAAGCCTGACTAAAGACTTTGAATATAAATACGACGTTGTAGAATTAGTGGTAGCCTGGTTTATCAATACGCCAGACGAAATTGAACCGCATTATGTCATTGGAGTGAGATGCAAAGGCGAGTTTAACACTCAGGTGGGATTATTAGAAGAATCACTTTACACCGTATTCACATCCCAAAGTTATTTTGAGTTTTTGGATTTGAGCATAGAAGACAAAACAAACAACCTACTCCGAGAACAAGGTACTGTGCTAATTTCCAGAACTTTAACTCGATAATCGGAAGTCATTTTATAGGCTGACCTAGCTTCATTTTGTAACCATATTGACTTGTGTTCGTAACACAATCAACTCTAAAAGGTCAATATGAGAACACCTATCCTCTTTAGTTTAGTCCTAAATTTGTCGGTTTTTAGCGCCATGGGGTCGACTACCCAGTCTACAGTCCAGGACAGTTTAGTACTTCGTAGAATTGATAATAAAAGGTCAATTGTAATTCCGGTTGGTTCGGAGATTCAGCTCTTCATCCCAAAACAACCTAATCCGAAGGCTATTTTTCGTGGCGTGAAAGGAGATAGCATTATTTTTTCAAAGGATAAAACGACGTACATAAAACACCTATTGGATATCAAACGGATTCGTGTTTACCAGAGCAACATAGTCTATCAGAAATCGGGAAATACAATTGCGTTTGTTGGCAAACAGGCTCTGGTTGTTTCAGGTGCCGATCTTCTAATAGGTACATTTTACTCGATTGACAAAGGGTTCAAATTAGAGAATTTCAAACATGTACCTATTACGTGTTTGGGAGGAATAACCATTCTACTGTTCGGCAATCGAATTGAGGCGCGTTCTTTTCGTCTACACAAAAAATGGTTGCACCATCCAACTTCCTTATAATATCTGTACGTTTACAGCTCAATTCTAACGGATATAATTAACCTTAAGTTATATGAGTTTTCTATCAAATCTAACAGGGCCTTCCAAAGATGAAGTATGGGCAGAAGTGGCTGCTACCATGGGTGCAGAATTCATGGATGGCGGTTTTTGGGGAAAGGACGTTATTAAATTTCGACGAAAAAACTGGACCATTTTTCTGGAT
>CAYZWM010000077.1:0-17159 GCA_964482155.1 uncultured Chitinophagaceae bacterium
AGCATAGATCTGCAACGTATCAATTTGTATACTATCCAAACTTGCCAAATTAACTGCGTTAATTTCCCAATCTGTCAGCAGGAAACGAAGAGAGACGTAATCGTCATAGTATTCTTGTTGTACTGACGTGAAATTAAATTTAAAAGGCAATGAATCCAAAATTGTCAAGGCCTCATTATAAAGGTCTCGACTATCGTAGTGTGACACTAATGAGTATTGGTAGTCGAGTTCATTGGCCTCCAGTAGAACGGGTTCAATAATTTCAGTAAAACGGTCTACGGAGTCGTTTAAAGCTCTTCGAATGATTGAACCTAAATGTCTGGAATAACTGTCGGATGCATCATAAACGGTACTCAACATTGAGTCTCTTAAGGTATAAGTATTTTCTAAAGTTAAAATTGAATCAATGAAAAATACAGGGTAATTATCTGATCTTGCTTCCAGTATTTCTATCGGAGACGGAGTTCTACTGCTATGCGGATTAGCCAACATAAAATCTAAGACGTTTTCTTGTGTAAACTCGACATTAAACAGAGCAAGTTCCTCCAATACGGCTATTGACAAATAGGGTGAATAATTCATCAAATCGGCTATTAGCGCTCCAACGTTACCAGCAGTTACATTGTCAATCCTACTCAGCAATTGAGGCGTATTTCCGCCATCTTCCAATAAATCCCAATCGGTCTCCACCACCTCTTTGTAAATGAGTTCATTATGTAGGTCGTTAAGTTCCCCCGTGGCAATACCAATACCATTACCTGTCCGGTCTGGACAATGGTCGATGTTATACATAATTTGGGTATTTACATTGCTTACATTTACTTTCAAAACAGGTTCGAATCGAGGTTGATTAATTGGATCGTGATGATAATATTCGAACCAGGAAGCCTTCGCGTTATCGATATTAATATTCGACGATCCTACTGAATATGCTCCAAAATAATTTGCCGCAGGCTCTGTAAATGTTCCTTGTTGAGGAATCCCTATTTGCAGTGCATTGTGGTTAACACTTGCATCATTTCTTACCCACAGGTCTGTTTTATTGTCATTGTCTTCCGCAAAATTGTTACACCTATACTTTAAACCATCTATTGAATTATTCTCATTTTTATTCCATCCAATGGCTTCAGCACCAACAAGGTAATCATCCATCCAATTCCGGTAAACCTCATTGTCTCTTTCTCTATTGGCCCGGGTAACAAGACCCACAGAAGAGTGGAGCGCAGGAGCAAAGCTCATGTTGGAATTAAGATCGTTTCCCTCTACTTGATAACCACTGCAATCGTCAAAATAGATTCCATACGCATCAATTCCTCTGTTAATAGAAATGCCCTGAGCATCTATGGTAAATTTATTTCTATTGATTATTGCGGCTTCTACACCGCTATGAAGTATCCCTCCTAAACAGGTAAACTCTGCGTCTACAATGCTTATGGGCATTTTTGCCTGCGCGGCAAAACAACCATTATCGATAGATTGAACACCGTAACGCATATTGTTAAAGGTAGTACTTGCACCGGCTGTAGGTGTATACTGGAGTATGCCAAAATTGTACGTACGGTTTATTCTATAACTCGCATCAAGTGTATATATGCCATCTCTTCTATTGAGTCGGTTGTTCACCTCAGGTACGGTTCTTTCGTCTTCAAAATTGCAACTGTTAAAATCCACCCATTGCACATCCCACATCGTTACGTTAGCCGATATGTCGCTCACATGATTCATTCTATACGCGTCGGTTGTAATAAAATTACAGGTCGAGAAATAACTAAAGTTCTTTCTAGGGTCACCGTTTAGGTTCCTGTTTACGTAAGACATAAATTGTACGTCTCTGCTATTATCCTCAAACCTTGAATTTGATGCGAAAACCAAACCACCCGTTTTTTCGTAGTCAAGTGATCCATTCGCCTTAATGCCGATTAGATTGACGGCCGAGTTGGCATGACTTAGGGTAGCATTGTTTTTAAGACGGAGAATGCCCTGATTTGAATTGGGAATTTGGTTCAACGATTTATCTCCTTCGATAAATATTCCAGACCATTGGCCATTACATTTGGATGTTATTTCCCCCCCATCAATGATTAACTCAGCACCTTTTTCTACGATTATCTTTCGATCAGTTGGCATCACAATCTCGGATTTAATGGTTAATTTTTTACCCGATTTTACCCGAACATCCTGATTGATCAATTTGATTACAGTCTCATCCCAGGTTACGTCAGAATTAATGACCAATTCCTTGTCTGGCTCTTCTGCCAAGTCAGATACCCAAAGGCCACGACCGTGAGTAGATATATATAGTTTTCGTTGGCAATAATTAATTTCTAAATCTGTGATTCCAACTAATGGAAGGTTCTTGTTATAGATTTCCCAATCCGAATTCAAGTCTTTTGGATTCGGGTTGTAATACACGCCTATATCAGTACCTACATACATCCCTCCCGTCGCTTCATCGATAACAACCTCACTAAGTGGCCAGGGCATAATAGTCGTATTATCACAGTAATAAAGCTTTTTCATTTCAGAAAAACTGCCGCCACTATTTTCGGAATAATAGACCCTATTCCCTTGGTTATCAATACCTTTACCGAAGACTACCCAGAGCTTAGCAGGGTTCTCATGGTCAACTATTATGTCCGTAATGCCTAATCCATGTAGAGGTAAGTTACTCGCTTTGCCAATATCACTAAAAGTGGGATTCGCACTTGTCGCGTCACTTGATTTATATAATATGTACCTGTATTTATCGGGATTATTGTTATCGTATATCCAGGTTGGAGTGCCATATCCCAAATAAAGAAAATCTGGGTCCGAAGAGGAAGTACCTATACCCAGGCACGTGCCCTTTCCCCCTACATTGAGATTAACAAAATCGGTATCGGTTAATCTTTTCCTGTAAAACCGACTACCAATACCCCCATAAAATAATGCGCCTGTCACATCGCATTCTAAAGAAGTACCCCATGGGAAGTTCCCATGGGTTAAAAAGGAACCACTACCTTGTGAGGTACTATATATGTGATTATTCGACGTAAAGAACATTCTCGGAGGAGCCAAGTACGGGTTATATTCAGAAGTAAAACCATCCCCAACACCACCTCTATGGCTCCAACTGATTGAAGTTCCATCAACAATGCTCTGGTAAAAACCCATATCAAACAACCCTGTTGCAGACCAGGCTCCATCTAAGCTAACACCTAAGCCCATCGTTTGTGAAATTTCCAATCCGATACCATTTAAACTCTTCCATACCCCCCCCGAGTTTTCTGAAATGGATAAACCTCCATCATGCGCATTGTACAAAATATCGTCAGTTCCATTGTCAAAGACCACTAATTGTCTCGTATCGTCATGTACATAACCACTGTTTATGAATTGTTCAGTTGGTCCAGTTGTAGTCCAGGTCATTTTACGCGGATATACACCCCCAAGATAAAAAACATTACTATTATTTGGAGATACAGCTACATCATTATAGTGGTAACCAGAGATTCTACCATTACCAAATCTTTGATACTGTATCCAGTTCTGACCACCATCCGTAGATTTGCTCAAATACAAATCATGAGGTTGATAATTTCCTGGTGTAGGATCTGTTCCAGATGCGTATAATATGTCTTTATTGCCGGGGTAAAAGTCAATATCGATCCTATTAAATTTTTGACCGTTTGTCCCATCCGGAAACACGTTATTTGTAATTTCAGTCCAATGAGAATAGATTGTACCCCCATATATTGCTTTATACACCTTTGCTCCTCCTGCATATTTAAAGCCACTTCCATCTTCGTAAGAGTTGTCTCTGGTCGTGGCCATTATTGTATTGTTATCTAAGAATTTAAGGTCCTGCCAATTGTTCCTGCGTCTCTTTTGAGTATTACCATTTACGTCGATATAGGTAATGATGTCTAACCAAAAAATAGGACTAAAGTCCGTGCCTCCGTTAGTTGAATAATAAATGGTATCTTTTTTTGTCGCATAAATGGTGTTCGCGTTCCATGGGGCTATTAACACGTTGGAAGTAATGTTTAAATCAGCTGCTGGCGACGTTGTAGGATCATGAGTAGTGAGGCCTGTTTCCACCCAACTTGCACCTCCGTTTATGGTTTTGAGGATACCTACTCCGTAGGCATTTTCTGTTACGGTTCTTTCAACTCCTGCAGAAATGTAAATAATTTGTGAATTGGTTGGGTGAACGGCAATGCTATTTATCCCAATTGCCGGTAATCTATAACTGTCCGTAATGCACGTCCAGTCTGGTTTACCCGTCAATGCGTTGGATGTTTTCCATAATCCACCAGTACCCGAACCAACGTAAATGGTATCTCTTGAAGGATCAACATAAACTGCGCGCAATATCCCTTGACCTCTACCATTGTGGTTACCGATTGCATCACTTTCAGAATGACCAACGAAAGACCAGTTTTCATTGTAATTTGTAGACCCATCGCAAACTAAACTCTGATGATCTATCAACATGGCCAATTCTCCATTGGCCTGATCAAAATTACCATTTTGCCCGTTTATTCCCTTTAAACGACCCCATTCCCATTCCCAACGTTTAAACTGTTTATATCCTGAACCTTGTACCGTATCTAACCCAGCACTATCGTTATACGCCTCAATCTCCTCAACCATGTTATAATACGATACACCTGCGGTATCTTGATAAAGATGGGATATTGAGGTTTGTGCGAAACTGCTCAAACCGGCAAAAAGTAAGCAAAGGATTATTATATTTTTTTTCATATCTGTATATTTTTTGCAAAAACGGCCAAACGGCGTACCACAGCGTTTGGTAAATAATTGTATTAGACATAGGTTTAAACCTAATGTCAACTCTGATTTTTAATGTTCTTATTAATTGGTCAAGAATTATATTGACCATTTTGAATTGCACAGGGATTATGAATCGTAAATGCACATCATGCATTGTGCTAATTCAGCAACCATCTGGACTAGTTACACGGGTCTTTCATTTTGAGCGTGACCGTATTTGTTGTGCAGTCGAACTCAATAGTCGTGCCTGACGAGCAACATACAGGTGGATACCAGGTTAATGCCCCACTTACGAACGATCCAACAAATCCAGAGAATGTTGTCGTGCCCGGACAAAACTTTACCACAGAAAAACGATTGGGTCTTCCCATGCCGTCACAAGCATCATGTTTTACGGTAAATGTTGTTGTTGTTGGAGAAAGTTGTGTACCTGCATCGATAAATACTAAACCACTGTTTGGGGGATTGCATGATATTGGACAATATGGATTTGAGGGCACATTTTGATGAAATAATGAATTTACCCAATATTGACCGTACGGGTCGTGGCTACTTTCAGCTTTTAACAAAAGACAGCAATCAATTTCGTTGATAACGGTTACCACTCGAGTTACCGTATCGCAACACGTAAAGGATTGAGCAAACGCATTTGAGCCCATTAAACTGAACAATAAAAGGAGTAAGGCTCCCAATAAGTTTGTTTTTATTGATTTCATATTATATGTTTAATAGGTTTAGTGACAGGTGATGTACAATAGCGGACATTTTGTAGCAAAAAAATATTTCTTCTGTGCTTATCGTTTAAATTTGATATACTTCATATTTTAAAGAATCATTGCTCATGAAGACCCGATTTATCCTTTTTTTGATCTTATCTGTGATCTGTAATATTCAGGCCTTAAGCCAGGAATTATTAGCCGATTCCATCTATTCACAATCCCCTATTACAGCTACCTTCTATGAACAATGGTTAGAGTCTTATGACTCTGGAGATGAGATCAAGACATTGGAGCTGATCGATAGCTCAGTAAAATATTGCAAAATTGAAGTACCAGAGAATTTTGAACTTCGAGTCGAATTGGAATACTACAAAGCTCAATTCTTGTTCAACAGTTATTTTATTGATGAATGCGAAAAATTTGTAACAGACATACTCAACGATTACAAAACAGGGGTTCGCGGCAGTAACCTTGGAGAGGGGTCATTTATGATTATGCTTGCCGCCGTCTATTACAGGGCTCAAAATCATGAAAAATCAATAGAAATAACGCGTCGTGCTATTTCAAAAATTGACGATTATCGCTATCTGATTCCAGCATATTCGAACATGGCACGTTGTTTTATACAACTGCAACAAGACGATAGCACGATTGACTATCTAAAAAGGAGTATAGAAGTTCTGGAGATACATCATGACACAGGCTCCTATGATTATGTGATTATGCTCTCAGGACTCGCAAGTGTTTATGCATCCACTGGACATTGTGAGCTTTCACTTTCCATCCATAAAAAAATAGATCAAAAACTCGGTAATTACCTATCTAATTACGGATTATCCCCGAGGCATATAGGAAAAACCTACGCCGAAATGGCATCTAACTATTCGTCCTGTAAGGCTTACCGTAAATCAATTTATTACGCAAAACTAGCCAATCAGTTTTTTGGAAAGATAAACAACAGCAATCCGTCATTTTATACATACGACAACCTGATTAAGGCCTATATAAAGCTTGGAGACTATGACTCCGCATATCACATAGGGTTAGAGTTAATCCCAATGAGAAAAGCCAACATTATCCTGACCAGTTCTCTCCTGACTGAAGCCGAAAAGGACCTATATATTAATCGAAAACCTACCTACCTTAATGAGTCGATGACCATTCTTGAGAAAACTGGCGACGTACATCCAGATTTCAATGCGGTCGTTTATGACTATGTTCTATTTCTTAAGGGGTTCACGCTGCGTTCTATCTCTAATCTGCAAAGTAATATCAGAGCATCAGGCGATTCAGCCAAAATTAAGTCCCTCAAACTTTGGTTGGAATACCGCCGCATTTATTACCAGAAACTACGATTTGGGAAAAAAGAGATAAGTGTTGAAATGGACTCCTTGATGGATCTCATGTTATCTCTCGAAAAGAGTTTTTATCGTACGATCAATGAACCCAAAAGATTGCAAAGTCCAGCCGAGAACTCCTGGACCAAGGTGTCTAACTCACTTGGAACCAATGAGTTGAGTGTGGAATTCGTACGATACGAAAACATGAAGGCCTCAGATGAGTGGTCTTACGGGGCTTTCCTAGTCCATGCGAAAAGTAAATTTCCCGAATTTGTTTTTATCTGTGATGAGGACAGCCTTGAAAGCATCATGGTAAGAAAACCATACGAATCTGAATTTAAGTACGTCAAACGACTTTACGAAAAAAACACGGCCCTTTACAATCTAATCTGGTCCAAGATCATTCAACGTTACCCGGCTAAACAGCAAATTTATGTTTCGTTATCAGGACTTTTCCATGGTATTAGTCACGATGCGCTTTTGTCAACCCAAACCTCCCGTTTTCTGGATGACAAAAAACTCTCCTTGTTAAATTCCACTAGTCAATTAATCAACCAAATTCCTGCAACTTTTGAGCTAGAATCATGCTCCATAGCCCTTTTTGGAGGAATACGGTACGACCTTTCTACCCATTTAAGGAATATTGATACCACTCAAGTATTTCCTGAATATCGCGGCCTGGTTGATGGAAATTGGGAACAACTGCCCTTTTCTAAAAATGAAGTGGACAGTGTACACAGTTTATTAGTGGATTATGTAGACGCCATATCACTCTTTATCGATTCCACAGCATCCGAAAATCAGGTGAGAATGTTAACTCAAGATAACGCCATTGACGTTATGCATATTTCAACCCACGGGCTTTACTTAAAAGACACGACCAACAACCCAACATTGTCTTTAACATCGACGTATACTCAATCAGGCCTTGTTATGGCAGGGGCCAATACCTGTCAAAAGCTTGAATCTAATTTGGAAGAATATGGTGATGGAATTCTTACCGCTCCGGAAATTGCGTCTTTAAACCTATACAATACCAAACTAGTCGTTCTATCTTCATGTGAAAGTGGCTTGGGCTTAACAAACAAAATAGGAGAAATTTATGGCCTTCAGCGAGCGTTTAAAATAGCTGGCGCAGAATACATAATTTATTCCCTCTGGAAGGTATCCGATAAGGCCACAATGGAATTCATGGTAGAATTCTACAAAAATCTTTTAGACAGTTCTGATATAGATGAGGCCTTTACCTTAACAAAACAGACAATGAAAGGGACGTACAGTCCATTCTACTGGGCTTCTTTCCAATTAATTCGCTAGTCGTTTTGATTGGGGACTATTTCGAACTTCCCCATAGCCTCCATGTTTCCATCTCCATGCAATTCGTAGTAATACAAACCGAAAGAAAATTTATCAACCTTTAGTTCTTGCCCATTTCGAAATTGAGCCATTTTTAGTACTTGCAACCCCTTATTGTTATATATGACCAAATCAAATTTATCCTTCGACTCTTGCCACCTAAAAATTACCGAACTCCCACTAACTTGCTCATTTATTTTAGGTTGTAGGACATGGACACTTCCTGATCGAAGATTTAAACTCATCTCTTCTTCTAACTCTTCATTGGGTTGAAATAGCACAGCGACCAATGATTCTTGCTTACCCTTTTCTTTCTGTAGTTTACTTAAGGAGTCTTCATATTCGGTTCTAACGGATTCCAGGGTAGTTATCAAACTTCTGAGACTATCCATCTTACCAATGTACTTGCTGTTTCCTATTGAATGTCCTTTTTCTTGATAAATCAATTGAATCTCTGCTTCAAATTTTCTTTTCTGGCTAAGGTTAAACAGCAACGATCCGATAAGCAAGAGGACAGCAGCCGCAGCAACGGAACGACCAAACGTAAACCGCTTCTGTGTTAGACTCACCTTACGGTCTTCTTTTGTGGGAACCATTGTACTATCCGTCTTGACTCCAATGATTTCAGATAACTCAAGAACTTCAGACTTACACGTAACACAATCTTCAAGGTGCTTCGTAATGGTAATTTCAAGTTGATCAAATCGACCCACCTCCATTGCCTCAACAACCAGAGACATTTGGTACTCCGTTAAGTGAATTTCTGATGTAACTCTATCTGGCATAGCCCATTTGTTTATCAGTTGAAGAATACACTTCTAATAAAATTCCCAACGTTTCTTTGGTATATAAACTAGCGCCAACATTTAGCATTTGTAAAACATCATCAATCAATCTTGCTATCCACTTTCTAGTGGCTTCGAATGAATTAGACTTATTTTCTACCTCGTTAAACATTTCGGTTAGTTTCGAAATTACCTCTTTTTTTGACTTGTTCATGCCGGAATTCAACTGTTTAAAAAACTGATTAGATTTCACTTCCGCCGAAACGTAATTCATCACGTCTTCTTTTTTTACATGAACTTCAAAATAAACCATTAAGGTTATTCTCACCTTGTGCTCCTTAGCCCCATAAAGTACAAATATGGAATGAAGTCTTTTTAATTCGAGGGTAATGTGTAACCTACTGTCAGGAGATTGGGTTAACTCGTTTATGGAGATATCTGTTCTTAAATTATCTACCGAATCTGCGAAAACAGATATGGTACAATTCTTCCTCCTAAACTCTCGGCAAAAGTTCAGTATTACTGCAGAGATGTAGGTTTTCACCTTCCCTCCTCCTTTATAAGTAGTCCGAATTCGACCTAAACTCTCTATGAGCCGGAGTCTTACGAATTGGTATAAATCTACTACTTCATATGGAAAAATGTTATGTTTCTGGACAAAACGATTCGCAACAAAAACAACAAGACCCTCTAAGGACTCTACCACTGTCTTGTCTTCCCCCGTTGGGAACTCGTAGGGTGTATTTGCTTCTTTCAACCTGAACTCACTCCAGTAATTTGCCTTTCAAACCTCCAAAAACCGAAAAGCGAACTTGTCCTTCGAAGGGTGTCAAAATTCATTCAAACATATTGATATATTCAGCTAAATACTATCGCTACTTGTGACTAGTTACTATAAATCAGCCCTAAAGAACAATTTGAATTATTGGTCAACTAGATATCACACCATCGTTCAAATTTCCCTCATTATCGCTGTTATGTACATCTGAATGAAGGGTCAACAAATAAGGAAATTGCGGTTTCAAAACCTCCTAATCCCAACCTATTTCACTTCTGTTACATTGTTAAGGATAATGAGATCCTTTTTTTGGTCTCCGTTGATCTCAAACGATTGAATATCAAGATTTTTTACATCATCAAACACAAAGGCTGGTCTATAATCTGGATTTCTAATTTTCACTTTAATGTCTTTCATCGTTAAACCATCCACATGTCTTACATAAAAACCCCATGCTGGTAGTTCCCCAAACATAGAAAATTCGGGATACTTGCCTTCTAACTCAGGCACATCTTGCAATCGGTATATTGGTAGGTTAGCGTAGCCCTGATTCCCGTTTCCCGGGTAAATAATTGTAATGTTCTCTAACACTACATTTTCAACTGAAACTTCTTCAAAACCAACTATCGATGATGGGAAGGTATTGTGAAAAAATGGTAGAGCCGGCCCTTTAAACGTATACCCATCATCTGGACGTTCGATGGCAATTTTCACCTTCACATTCTTTATGGTAACATTTTTTAGAGCACCTGGAACCCGTTCTGGAAACCTTTTGCCCATGCGAATAAAAATGGCATTACCCGTATTGGTTGCACGTATATCACTTATCACCACATTGTCCATCACCCCCGTTTCAAACACCTCCAGTGCAATGGCCGATCGATACGTATCATATACCTTAATCTTTTCAATAAAAATATTCTTAAACCCACCGTATGAAGCTGTACCTAGTTTGACTGCACTGGCACTTGATCGAACCGTGCAGTTTGTAATATAAATGCTATCACACCACGCTTTTCTATATTTTGACCTGTTATACGATTTTAAACAAATACCATCGTCTGAGGAATTAATATTACAATTCGTAATCCAGACCTTTGAACAATCTATTATATCGATCCCATCATTATTCCAATATGCATCGCTTTCTACCCGGATATTATCAATGATTAAATCTATGCATAGATAGTAGGACTGCACCCAACTGGCTCCATTTTTAATGGTTATATCAGTCACCCTAACATGAACACAATCCATAAATTCAATAATCTGAGGTCTTACGGTCACCATTGGACGTTTTTCGATAAAGTTATAATCGGAACTATCAATTTGTCCCGCGTAGAACAAACTATCGACATTTAAGGCCAATCGGGTGCCCTGACCGTCAATTACTCCTTTCCCACTAATGCCGATATCATTCGCCTGATATGCCATTACCAGGGCTTTCCACCTCTTTAATTTTATATAATCTGCTGGATTTGTACTTCCCAGCAAAACAGCATTCCTTGACAAATGAAGAACCACTCCAGATTTTAAGACAATGGACCCAGATAGAAATCGTCCCTTTGGAATAAGGACCCGACCACCACCCTCCAAATGAGCCTGGTCTATGGCAGATTGAATAGCAACTGTATTTAGTGTTTCGCCATCAGGTACAGCACCATAGGAAACGATGTTATGATCTTTGGAAAAACCCAACGATGAACAAGCCAAAACCATTATCCAGATAACACAAAGTCGTTTCATTTTCATAAGGCAAAATCTATTGTCATTGATCGCAATATACACTTTAGGAATATTATGTTTTGGGTGCAAACCTCAAAATTTGACTCACACAAAACCCTGGAAATTTGTCTAATTTCTGGTTTTATTTAGCTTTGCATGCACAACCTTGGTTAGTCACCGACCCTATCTATGAGAGTTCTCCATGTTTTTATTTTACTCATTTTAGCCTCGCTCATTAGTTGTAATGGATCGTCAAAAAACACTTCGGAGTCAAGTAAAACCAATAGGGTGGCCGCAAACTCGATTAAAAAGGAAAGAGAAGACTTAAACAACCAAAACGCAACGCCACATATACTTACAAACAGGCCTCTGCTTGCATCCCGTTATACATCTCTCGAAGATTTTAAATCCACAATTCAAGTTGAATATTTTAACAAAAAGAGGGACTCGGACAGTATAAATAAAGGAAGTTCAAGGGTTGAATTAACGTATCGCATTAATGGCCGAGAAGTAATTAGCATATTAGAATCAGGAATCGACCAGGGTGATATTATCAAAGTACGAGATGGGAATTTATGGAACCACATAGGCTTGATTTTTAGTTCTCCTTATGCGGTTAGTCAAAGACGCCCATTGAGTAAGATTTACCTCCTTGCGAGGCGAAAATCCGATATATTTGGAGAAGGTGCCGTAGCATTTTTTGACCTTGCAGAATCGTCCGTAAAAAACATTACCACGATAGATTTGGCTTACCAAATCCCTAAAGACAGCTCTGAAAAGGGGTATGTAAATACCTTTAACCATATTACCGCACAAGCTCTAATTACATCCCTGTTTTCTGAAGAGATTGCTGACTTTATTGCTGACGTTCATGAACGTTATTCTATGCCTGAATTGACCACTGGTGAGTTTACACACGAACAACTCAATGACCCTAATAATTATCCCGTAGATAACTATGTAGACATTATTAACAATGAAATCGGGCAAGACATTGGCAATCAACTTAAGGCCAAGTACCTCATTAACCAGGAGACCTATTGGACTTCAGAATTATTGACAAATTATCTCAATGACATCCAGGGTTATTATTGTTGGGCCTTTAAAATAGGTATGAGACCGTTTAGACCTCAAGATGAGGTAATCGTTCAATTTTCCAATAAAATTAACTCTGTGATGAAGACCGCAACCTACAAGGTTAAATAATGTACGTGCTTCCTACTATTAATTAATCAAACCTACTTTTTGACTTTTTCAAGGAGATATTTAACTCTATTATTCACTATCGAGGAATCTTTTGCTTGTCGATAATCTTGTAGAATATCATCAGCTCCCGTTATTTGCCAGTTCGTTAGCTTTTCAAGCCAACCATCCTCAACCTCTGCCATTGTCAATTCCGTATTGACTAAAATCGCCCTATCTAAATCCACTCGTCTGAACACGGCTTCAGTCAAATTAACATTAGTCAAATTAGCATTTATCAAAACAGCGTCCAGGAAGTCCGCTTCTCTTAAGTCCGTTTCATTTAACATGACGCCTTCCATATTTGCCATTCGAAATGTTGCCTTACGCAAATTTGCTTTTCTTAATTTAGCGTTGGTCATATCAGCTCCATTTAAGTTGGCGTGTTTCATTTCTACTCCGTTCATTTCAGCCCATCTCAAATCTGTTCTTCTCAAATTCACTCCATTTAAAATGCCCTTGTTCAATTTAGCTCCCCACAAATTAGCTCCTTGTAAATCAGCGGCGGTCAAATTGGCCTCAGTCAAGTCGGCATCTCTTAAGTCAGCACCTCTTAAATTTACTCCACTTAGGTCAGTTTCAGTCAAGTCTGCGCCTCTCAAATCTGCTCCAATAAAAGACGTCTTATGCTTTAGTTGAGCAAATGAATTTGAATCTATGTTCAAAATAGATAATGACAGAAGCAACTGTCCCCTCTCTGGACTTAATTTATTCTCAGACAGGCTATCATTTTTGAAATATCGGTAAGGTTTTAGGGAATAACTTAATGCGGCTATTCTATCAATAATTTCATGACTCAATTTATTATTTGGATTGTCTTTTAACTCGTCATCTACTTTTTCCAGAAGATTGCTCATTAAAAACATCTGATTTCCTGTGCGAATAGACTGGATCAACTCGGATTGTTCTTTGACTCTTTGATTCTGAGTGTCTGCATAGGTCTTTAACAGTTTGTTCTGCCTGTTTATCATAACACCACTAAACACTCCCCCAAAAGCGACAAATATGGATACCATAATCCAAATACGCGTATTAATTTTATCGGGTAGCGCCCCTTCTTCTTTCCTTTTATTTTTACCAATTATTCTTAGCAGCAATAGGTTCTTATTCCATATATACAAAATGCACACCAGGAACGAAACAAGCGCCAAACAGGCTAGAAAGCCTATCCAAAAGGAATCGTTCTTTCCAACCGGGGGCAAGCGCAAATAGCTTAAAGCCCAGCCAATTGAAACACAAAGACCCAGAACAAATAGTCGAAATATCATTCGTTTCATGAGGTAAAGATAGCATTCTATTTAAATTGAAGAATGTGGTAATGGCTGTGGTTTAAGGAAGAGAAAAGCCGTCTTCTTATCGTCATATTTCATTCCCATTTCACACCATGGCGTTGCCTAAATTTTGTTTATTTTTATCCAATGAAATTGCTATCTCGTATATTCATAGGTATTGCATTTGTGATGTCTATTATTGGCTGTAAACAACCGGTTTCTACACAAAGTGAAGATGAGGTTGTTTCCTTTTATTCCTCTTCCAAACCTTGTACAAGGTGGTGGTGGTTTGCAACCGAAATCACGAAACCCGATATCAAAAACCAACTTAATTGGGCCCGAGACAATAACTTTGGTGGGGTTGAAATTGCGTGGGTATTCCCTCTACACCGATACCAGAAAATGTATTCAAGAAAATACAATCGACACTACCCAATAGACACAACGGCCCAAAAATGGCTGAGTTCAGAATGGTCTGAGATGGTCGCTTATGCCAAATCCTATTCCGACTCCATCGGACTTGCTTGCGACTTCACTTTTGGAAGTGCCTGGCCTGTGGCTGGAAGCAATATTGGCCCAGAACACTACACTCAAATATATGGAGACACGTCTTTTAGACAATTGCTCACTTTTGCATGGACATGGCCGGATACTCAAATGGTGATCAATCACCTGGACAGCAACGCGTTTAACCAGTTTGCCAAACCTGTTGTTCTTGCTTTAAATCAAGCTCTAAAAGGGTCTAAATCTGCTATGTTTACCGATTCATGGGAGATCAAACTCAACGCTACCAACAAGATATGGACGGTTGGTTTTGAACACAGCTTTAGAGAAAAATTTGGGTACGACATCATCCCTTATATGGAGGACGGTATCGACTCATTTCCAGATATTCGGTATGACTATATGTTACACTTAGACGACTACGTAACCCAGGGATTCTATATGCCTTATGTTCGAAGATGTAAAGAAATGGGCGCCTGGTCGAGAGTACAATGTTTGGCTTCACCAACCGATGTCATGACTACATATTCTCTGGTGGATATTCCAGAGACGGAAGCCATGTTAAATAATCCAGGGTATTCGCGAATCGTTAGTTCTTCAGCTTGTTTGGCCTCGAAAAAATTAGTTTCAAGTGAAACTTTTACCTGTATGTATGGGTTTCCTGCTACCTATTTGCGTCAGGAACAGACCGCGGATTTAAAAATGGTCGCTGACGCTCTATTTGCTCAGGGTGTTAATCACCATTTTTACCATGGAATGCCTTACAACCCTACGGGGTCCGATTCTTGCGACTTTTTTGCTACAACTTATTTCGGACCGGGAGGTAGCCTGACACCAGAACTCCCCCAATTCAATGCATACATGGAGAAAGTTTCAGGTATTCTTCTCAAAGGTAAGACATACAGCGATGTTGCTGTTTACATACCACATGAAGATGGAATTATGAAAGGCGCTTATCCCCCCGAACGGCAGCGCGTTTGGGTCTGGGGAGAATACGAGTTGAGATACGTCAACACACCTAAAGAACTAGAGGGTTATCACCCTTTATGGATCAATCGACATTTTTTGGAACAGGCCAAGTTTCAAAAAAGTAAATTGGTTGTTGGAGATGCTCAATTTTCCTCCCTATATATTGATGTAGACTATATGGACGTTCGTGCTTTGAGGAGGGTATTGGAATTAGCAAACCAGGGTTTACCGATTTGTATGAAAAGTTTACCCAAAGAGCCTGGAAAAAATAAATCTGACGAATATTCGGAATTACTCAAGGAGCTAAATTCACTGGAAAATGTTTCAGAAGAATTCCAGAAAGTAATTGATCATCAACCACTTATAAAAGGAGACAGTCTGCCTGAATATTGGTGTCGTATAAAAAATGACGGCACACATTTTCTATTTTTGGCACAGGAATCCGCAACGGATTTGATGTATCCTGTATATTCAGGTCAATCTTATATGAGCCAATCTACATTTAAAGAACTTGTACTTCATATCAATGGAAAAACTATAAAACATCGTGTTGAGTTCAAACCGTATCAATCTGTTATGTTAAAGATTTCACCTGATGGTAAGGTGGGATATGTCGACATTACATTTGTTCCTAAAGACCCCATTATTCGGCCAAGGGAGAAGCAAAAAATGTACTTTTAAAAAGCTGATACACCGTTTTAAGTATTCGTGTTGGATCAAAATCACAGGCAACCGAGGTCGTTTATCCCATTTACCTCTTTCCTCGCCATGAATTATTATCCCATCTTTTTGATATATTGCTTCCAACTTGTTGGATGGTAAACAAGGAAATATACAGCATGTCTACACGCTCAATACACTATAAATGAATAAGTTTTATATCTGGTCTTTCTCTGTCGCTCTTGCGGGGCTTCTGTTTGGTTTCGACACCATAGTCATTTCGGGGGCTGACCAAACCTTACAAAACCTGTGGGGGTCAACAGATCAATTTCATGGCTTCGTGGTTATGGGAATGGCTCTGTGGGGGACCGTTATTGGAGCAATTTTTGGTGGTATACCAACCAATAAATTTGGCCGAAAAAACACCCTTATCGGAATTGGAATTCTTTTCTTCGTATCCGCTTTGGGATCAGCATTTGCCAATGACCCGTATATGTTTGCTTTTTTTCGATTTATTGGTGGATTGGGAGTTGGAGCCTCAACGATAGCCGCTCCGGCCTATATATCCGAGATCGCACCTACCGAAAAAAGGGGACGACTCGTAGCCATGTATCAGTTGAGCATTGTACTAGGCATTTTGCTTGCATTTCTGTCAAACTACCTTCTCAGAAACCTGGGTCCAAATGCCTGGCGTTGGATGATGGGAGTTGAAGCCATTCCCGCTGTGATATACGGAATCGTGGTTTTATTTGTTCCTCGTAGTCCAAGATGGCTTGTTCTAAAAGGTCGTATCAAAGAAGCCCGTCAAGCCCTGTCTAAGGTAAACCCCGAAGTTCATTTTGACTCCTTTGTTGATCAAATTACGACCAACGACTCGTCTAATTCCGATACCATCTTTTTGAAAAAATTTAGAAAACCCCTGAGCCTGGTTTTCTTCATTGCGTTGTTTAACCAACTCTCTGGTATTAATGCACTTCTATATTACGGCCCAAGGATATTTGAAGCTGCCGGGCTAGGCGAAAGCTCCGCTTACC
>CAYZWM010000078.1:0-16920 GCA_964482155.1 uncultured Chitinophagaceae bacterium
GACGAGACTTGTCCAGACAAACTTCGTTAGAAGTTTCGTCGGGAAGTTTATCCAGACAAACGACGGTAGGAGGTTTCGTCCGGAAGTCCTGATTGGATCACGAGATGATATTTTAGAAAAGCCCGTAAACGCTCAGTTTGCGGGCTTTTTTGTTGGTAGCCAGTGAGTTACAACAAGTCGCCAAGGGGCGTGGGGAGGCGTCAAGAGGTGAAAAAACGTTGCAAAAACGTTGCAAAAACGTTGCATTTGGGCTTTTTCGTTGCAAATACGTTGCAAAAATCACAACTATACTTGAATTAAATAAACTCTTACAGTCATTTTCATCAACGCATATCCTATTCTAACAGTTAGCAATTACTTTATTCGCAAGTGCTTTCAAGTTCAACGCTTAACTATAAATATGTGAGGAATACTTCAAAAACCAATAAATTCGGTATTTACAAGTCAAAGAGTAATTACTAAAACAGTCCATTTAGAATATTCAAAATTATTCTTACACTATCGCTGACTCAATTTACTAGGCAACACAATTGCATTACATCGTTAGTTATTTTCTACCCAATCTTTTATTTTGCTTTCGAGATTTAAGATATCGACATCTTGTATTTCTAATGAAACCAAAGCCTTACCGATGAACTTAGAAATTCCAAATGCCACTGTACTATTCAATAAGGACTTTAGAATTGGGCTAGCTGACAATTCCTCAATGGCTATTCCCAATTCCCCAAAATGGAAATATCTATTTGAAAAATGTTGTTTAAGAATAATAACAAAAATTAGTTTCTGACTATCAGTTGTATTTTCATCTACTATTTTGTTGCATAAGTAGTTAAGTGTGGTAATATCTGATTTAAAGTACAAATTATCACCTATAACATATTTAATCAAATCACTAAAAGATATTGAATTCTCATTGAGCAACTTCAGGTTTTGTTCAATAGATTCAATGTTCTTTTCCTGTAATTGGTTATAAAAATAGTTTCCGATATAAGTATTTAATTCAAAATCCGCAAATTTCGCTTGGTTTTCTTTAAAATATTCTCTAGGACCAAATAGTTTAATAAACTCAATTGACTGATTGATAAATGATCCAACTTCAACGTACCCAGCTTCATCATTTTTACTAAAACTGCCAATTTTAAATAAATAAGGATCTTGCTTTGCAAAAGATTTATAACGGTCTGAGTTTATTATATCGTTTGTATCTAATTCACTACTTGAGTATCTCGGAGAAAAGCGAAGTTCTAATATCAGAATATAATAATTTTGATTTCGTTCGTGATCAGGTATCGTTAGTAAAGCTTCTTTAAAGAATGACGTTTGATTTCTAGTGAACAGATTTATAATTATTCTCTTGTAAACATCCTTTCTTTTTGGATCTATTCTACTACCCAATATGAGGTACTTTATCGCAGTTATGTATGCTTCCACAATCACTGCATTACTGATATTATTGAGGTTTGGGAGAACATATATTAGAAATGGAAGTGATTTAGGGTATTTGATCTGTTCAGAAAAAATTGTGTCTATTATTTCAGTATCGGGTTGATTTTTGTCAATCATATTTAATAATAGTTCCAATACTATATACCAGAAAGGGTTTGATGTATATTTTTTAATAATTCTGTTTCGTTCCTTGACTAAATGTTTCTTTTCAATATTGGAGTAAATCCAGTAAGCCGAGTAATACTCGAGAAATGTTTTATGAGTAAAGTTGTTATCAAAATATATTGACCTTTTTTGAGCATAACTCAAAAAATCCTCTGCCAATGAATCAGCATCAAATTCATCCGCAACTTTCTTTTTAATTAGGGAATTCGCTACAGTATTTTTTGCTTGATGGTATGTGATATTTAAATTTTTCGAACTTAACGTTTCATATTGCCAAAATGCCAAATCCGCCAAAATGGGCTCCTTCTTGTGCAAGATAGAATAACTTAGCTTGATGTCTAGATTTTTACTGGCGTCCCATTTATCTACCAAAGTGTGGGTACAGCTTTGATATATTTCAAGTTTTGATTCTGGAATCTTCAGGTTGTTACGATATAATATTACTATTAAAGATAATAGCAAAGGATTAGAAATTAGTTCATTATCAATATTGCTCATTTTTGAGATAAAATCACTAGTTTCTGTATTTCTTATATTTTTATCTTCTTCCTCTAAGGAATACCATTTATTCACATATTCTTCAATTTGTGAATTACCAAATGAATTAATATTTAGTTCGCAAAAATCCTTTTCATTTAGCTTTACTTCGTTATATCCTATAAACCTAGAGGTTGTAATAGATTTAATTTTGGGGAATAAATTGTGGATATTCTCAATGTCATTTTTGACATTGTTTTTGTCAGATGCATTAAAAATTTCATCAAGCCCATCAAAAAAGATTATAATTTTTTCAGACTTAAATACAGACAATAAATTTTCTTCAAGTATACTTGGTACCGAATATTCTTCTTCTAAGGAATAGGTTAGATATTTAAGAATATTTCCACCGTTCTCTTTTTTATAAGCTAGATAATTCTTTAGCTCGATTCTAAATGGGATACTTGATAAAACACTTTTATTTGAAAATTGATTGGCTACTTTGTTCGCTATATTGCAGACAATAGATTTTACTAACAAAGATTTTCCAGCACCGGGGTTTCCAAGAATTACATAATTGTAAGGTCTATCAAACAAGGATTCATATGAAATAAGTACGTCTCTACCATATTCATCAATTTCAGAGGGGTAATTAATTTTATTCTTCTTCTCATGTTCAATATGATATAGACTTTTCAATTCGAATAAAGGTTTAACAAAAATTTCTTCTACTGCTTTTCTTTTCCCCTTCTTTATTGTAGGATCAATCCCTAAACCGATAAAATTTAAAGTGCCTAGGTTATTAACTAAGTTTTTCCTATACAATACTAAAAAACTATCAAGACTGAATTTGCTCTTAAATCTATCTTCAAGAATTTTCTTAATACTTTTTATTTCCTCAAGAGTTAAGCTCGAATTCTGAGAAAGCTCCTTTACACCTTTTGAGATCCCTTTAACGGTAATAAAAAGTTCTTTATTTGATAAGAGTAACTGAAATTCAGGTACCAATGTGAGTGTTGCTTTTAACTCTGAAATAAAATCCAACATAAAGTTAGTTGGCAATGACGCTTCATGAAAGGTTTCAGATATAATATCAATATTGATTTGTTGATTGACAAATAATAGTTTACAAAGTTCATCGAAAACATCATCTTGGGTAAAGAAATAACTTATTGAGTTGCCTAAAACATCGGGATATTTCTTTTCAAAATTCTTCGCTGTGTCTTGAATACAATCAATAAATATATCATCAAAAGAAGATTTTGATTCTAACTTTGAGTAAATTGAGTCAAATCCCTTATCTGCAATTTTAGTTCCTAACCATGTGGCAAATGAAATTAATCCAGTTTCTATCATTATAATTTTTTGTATATTTTATGAACCATTCTATACTTCAATTGACTCTGGATAAACTAGATATTTCCTCTTACCTCAGCCTATATAAACCGTGAAATTTATACTCCCAAACATTCATGACCATTTACCATTAATGAACGATTGCCAATGATTGTAATGAACATTTGACATCAATATTCGTTTTGATCACAAAATACACTTGGACAACTCCATAAAAAATAGTCACATCTAACTATTTTTCTAACATGGGGACGACATGAAATATGCATTTTGTGATCCCAATCGGACTCGAACCACAGCTCATAAGTCCTTAAAAATCAGGCGCTTAAAAACGTTGCAATAATGTTGCAGTAATATCTGTATCACGTTGGAAAACAGCCCTTTATGACACAAATGAGATTTCCTGATTGGATCACTTTAAGAAATTAGAAAATGACCCTTTGTGAACAGCAGAGGGTTTTTTTATGCTCTGAATTTGTGAATCAGGACGAGGGGTTTATCCAGACAAACCTCATTAGAGGTTTCGTCCGGAAGTCCTGATTGGATCACTCTAAAATCTGATATTTAGAAGCCTTCTCACGAGAGGGCTTTTTATTTGCACTCGATTAGCATGGACCCTCTCTTAGCTTTTGACCCCAAAAGTTCACTTTTCGCTGAAGTACGACAATCAAAAAATAAGTAAGGTTTCTGTCCCATTAATCCTTTCATTATCAACAAATAGAGGAATTTACTTTCTCTTATGCCGCTAATGACTTAAAAGAACCAAGTCCAAGATTCAAAGTCAATCTATGTTTGTTACTTTTTAGGTCCTTAACAGTTTGAGAGAGGATAATATTTTGTAGTTTTCAGATTCAATCCAAGTTAATGCAACTGTACCGAATAAATAGAATTTAAATAATGTTCGTCAAAAGAAATATCCCGCTCCTGAGTATATTGAAATTCTCTTGGAAATACCTGCTTTATTACATAATTCTGGGCACCGTTGTATTCATTCTACACAACGTTTATGGATTCAAACAAATCGCGATTCCATTTTTACCCCTAGCCACAATTGGTACGGCAGTAGCATTTTATCTGGGGTTTAAAAATAACTCCTCTTACGACAGGTTATGGGAGGGACGTAAAATATGGGGAGGACTTGTAAATAGCAGTAGAACTTTTGGAGCATGGATCGTTAATTGGACAGGTGATGGACAAATAGACGAAAGCGAATTGCAAGAGATAAGGAAAGGAATCATTTATCGCCACATTGGATATGTAAATGTGCTAAAGACACAGTTGAGAAAAACTTCCGTTTGGGACAATCATAAATACCATAAAATTTCTTCGAGCTTAACAGGAGAGACTATAGATGAAATGTATGATAAAAATGTCAAACTAATAACGGAGAAGTATTTGACTGAACATGAAAAAGGTCATATTCGCGACCAGGCCAATAAAGCCACATACTTATTAGTGCAACAAAGCAAAATGTTGACAGACTTAAAAAGAAAGCATTTATTGACTGAATTTGAGCATAGTGATTTAGAAAAAATGATTCAGTCATTCTTCAATCATCAAGGTGCGGCTGAACGAATTAAGACGTTCCCCTTTCCTCGTCAGTATGGATTTTTCAGCTCGGTGTTTGTCAATATCTTTGTAACATTACTGCCTTTTGGTCTAATTGGAACAATGTCAGATAATGGATTGGGTTGGCTTGCTATTCCTATGTCCGTATTGATTTCTTGGATATTTATTACAATGGAATCGATCGGAGACTCAAGCGAAAATCCGTTTGAGAACGGAATCAATGATGTTCCACTAAATGCAATTTGCCGAACCATAGAAATTGACTTGAGACAAATGTTAGGTGAGCAAGATCTTCCACCTAAAATAGAACCAATAAATGGAGTACTCATGTAGATGTTTGACGTTCTGTCGCATTAATTCTTTTATCAGAATGCTAGAATTCCGGTAATGTCCCAGAAATATTGATTTGCAAAAACGTAACCCTTTCACTGGTCCAAGATTGAGCCAGGTCCAAAGCTTGGATATCTTCGTCCTGCAATTAAAGATATGCTCATCATATAACATCCTCAAGTCAATAGTTGGCTGTTGTATTCAAGGTGCATCCTTGCTTTTACTTCATGGACGAAGATGTCCTCCCACAAAGCCGCCCGACAATCTTCGACCAGAGTGGGGCTTTTTTTACAATATATCATTGGCGTCAACGTCGAAACCTGCTGATTTTAATTCCTTTACAAGCCTAAATTTCCAATTTCCAGAATCATCAATTTTAGTATATAGAACTCCTGAAACATCGCTGGGTAGCTCAACACTATCTTCATATAATGGAAGCACCTTACTTCTGCCTAGTTTTGCGAGAAAGTAGCCTAATTCTAGAATTACATTTTGCCTTGCTCGCTTATTTTTTGTCTCTTCGCTTTTGACGTTACCATAATCATCAAAGGTTAAAAGGATAATTGCAAATTCAACTTCACTAAACTTCTCAAATTTTTCAATTATAGTTAGACCTTCATTCGATTGTTCGTGAAGAATAATTGGGTTCAATTTTAGGCGTGTTAGAGTTCTCGCAACATTATGTTTGATTTCTTCATTGTGTCCATGAACAATAAAAACATCCTTTTCATTAAATTTCTTTTTAGCCTTCTTGACATTTTGTCGAACTACTTTTTCTGCCGGAAATTCTTTCTTTTCATGTTCTTCAATCGCTTGGTGAATCTTAGCTATATTACTTTCCTTAAGCTCTGATATTTTCATGCTTTGCAATACATCAGTGTAGTCCCTTTTTTCTTTTGAATTAAAAATGAAATGCTCAATAATTGACGTTACTAGGTCTTCGACATTCGGATTTTGAGGTATTGCATTCAGATAAATTCCAAAAGTATCTTCTGCATCACCTGGTTCATGATCTGTCCCAAGAGATATGTAGGAACGATTATCCTTTACCCTTTCATAAAAGTTCTTCCATTGGTCAAAATGCTCAAACTCAGACATGAATAATTTGAAGTCTCTGGAAGCAAGATAACTACCAATAAAATGATTTCTTAAATCACTGTATAACACTTCATATTTTGGTATTACATCTTCCATGGTCTTCTTTAAGTGGTTGCCAACAACATGATAAACCTGGGTTTACCTCTACGACATCTTTATTTGGAATGAAAATTACTTTAATACTGCTATTTTGCTCAGACTATCCGATATTATAGGTGTTAAACTGTTGTAAAATTAAAGGTTGATATATCCATAAAAAATAGTCACATATAACTATTTTTACAAGATATATTAGACCTAAATATTGACTGTAAGTGACCCCAATCGGACTCGCACCACAGCTCATAAATACTAAGAAATCAGGCACAGAAAAACGTTTCATAATCGGTGCATTCAGAATTGTATTTCGTTGTAAACCAGCCTATTATGTTGCAAATGAGAAATACTGATTGGATCACAGAATGATATTATAGGATGACCCTTTGTGAACAACAGAGGGTTTTTTTATGTTCTGAATTTCAGGACGATACTTGTCCAGACAAACGACGGTAGGGCATGTCCAGACAAACCTCATTATAGGTTTCGTCCGGAAGTTTATGCCGTGAGATAGTGCAATAAGGAAACAGTCTCAAAAGAACGAGGGACTACGTGGAATGGTCCTAGATTATATACTCAAACGGTATCCTATGCTGTAATCAATGCTGCGATTTCGAGACCTATTAAACCGTTCTGCATCCCGCATTCCCATATAAAAGCCGGTTTCAACAAATATCTGACTCGATTTTAGATTAACACCGAACCCTAAACCACCTGATATCCCATGATCCCATCGGTTCAAAACTGTAGACCTAGTTCGCATGTCTACACGGCTTGGTGGCCTTATGCCATCATTTGGAATGTCTTCTCGTACGGCTTTAACCATAACTGACGGACCATAGCCGAATTTGCCAAATAGTTCAAAGCGCTTATGGTAGAAAGGCGTTCTCGCCATAACCATAACAGGAAGTTCTACATAACTTAAAAAGAACTTGCTTTCTCCATCGAATATAGGATTGAGACCACCATTCCAACCTGGTACACAGGCTGCTCCTCTTCGTACCAACCCGGGTTCAATGCCAAATTGGAATACATCACCCTTTTGAATATAGACTTGAGCTGTAACGTTGAACCCTTTTACGTGTGTCTCTGCATCTTCGGGTAAATTAACATCGCCATATTCCTGCCATGCATCCGTATATCCACCTTTAAGACCAAGATAAACCTGCGCATAAATGGGTTGGACTGAGACAAGAGCAACTAAAACTAAAAGGGACAGTAACTTTTTCATATTGGATTTATTAGAACATTAAAAATAACCTCTAAGGTTTGATGGATCAAACCATTGGTAAAATATTGCAATAGTGTTGCAGACTTAAATCATTAAATCCCGCTGGTCCATGCGACATCATAACGTAACTAAGGTACTGTTGGTATTTTTTCCTTAATTCATTTACCCCCCACTGGTCTACGTTTGACGGGCGGACAGTGGAGCGGACAAACTTCGACGAGGTTAGGGTTTTTAATATGGTGCTTGGTTATTTTATTAATATTTTCCAAATATCGTTGCCTTTATTGTTCTTTTTATTCTCTGCAAATCCGTTATCTCTAAGGGTTACAAGTATTCCAATAATTTCATCTTTTTCAAGATTGGTGTCTTTTTTAATACCTGATATGGTTCTATAGGAATATTTAGAGTTTACAATTTCCTTAATGACTTTTTTGATATTCTCTTTTTGGGCTTCTTTTTTGTCTGATTTGATATTGTCAAAAATTACTTGTTCGGCATCATCTATTTCATTTTTACTATCCTCCAATTCTTTCACCGTGTTTTCGACATTTTCAACCTTATTTAGAATCTTTTCTCCAATAGAGTCGAAGAATTTGTCAGAGAAAATTGCCGTTACAATACAAAGCCCACCAAAAACAAAATAATTGTACCAATCATTTTCTCCCTTTGAGATGATGTCACTTTTTACAAGTTCCAGAAATAAAGGAACAATCATAGCGGCACCGATTCCCTTGACGATGGATTTCCAATATTTTGAATTTTTGTCATTGTCTCGAAACTTGTTAATCAAACCTCCGAATATTCCAAAAATCAACATTGTTAGTAGGGCGTATTCTATTTTCATATCGGATTGTTTTTAATTAAGCATAACAATTGTTGAAACGCACTAAATGGCGTTTACTTTTCCAACAGCCCCAATTTAGCACCTAGTTCTGGAAGTTGACAAAAAAGATCACCAATCGACACTAAAACAACCACGTCTAACTAGTCAATATTGCTTCGATATCGAGCTGTCAATTCGTCTACATTAAATAGGAATATCCGACCACACAAATAGTGATCAAAGTGCTGCATGTTGTGATAAAATTCTCTTTTATATTCGCTGCGGTAGATGCCCTTTCTATTTTTTGAAGTGTCTACAACGATTAAACAAAAGGAAAACATAGGCTACAAACTACGAAGGGTGGAGGTGTAGGATGGGTAAATGTTGATTCAAATAAGAAAACTACCTTTAGGAATTCATATATTCAAATAGGTGTTTCGAAGAAATTGAGGAATGGTAAAGAGTTACTGGAATAAAATTAAGGTTGGGCTTATTTCGGCTGGACTTCTATTGTCTGCTGGGCGAGGACTTGCTCAAAAAAATGATATTACATTAGGGCTTAAGCAAATTGGAGCACCTGATAATTTATCTCAAAATGCAATAATTTCCATTAAATATGGGCATGCCTTTAACGATAAATGGGGCGTTCGAATTGGAGGCGGAGTTAACATTAATGGCCTTCGAAGCCCACAATCTGTTCTTGAAGCCCAGATTTTAAGATCATACTCCATTGAGAATTCATCAATCTTCATTGAACCTAATATCCAGATATCCCAAATGTTTGGAAGTCTCGCTACTCGCTTAGTTAACCCTACACCGACTTCACCACTGACATGTTACCGCCCATTTGGCATTGGGATACAACCGGGACTTCAGGTTTCGTACAGGTTGAAACATTTTTATGTCCCATTGTCCCTTAACTATGGATGGTATAACATTTACGGAAAGCACATAAACGAAGATCGTTGTCGGTCGGATATTTCTACTGCCGGAGAAATCCGAAATATTGCTTCAGGCAGGCTGTCGAGCATGGAAATTGGGTTTGGTTATTGTTGGTAGATCGGGGGAATTGGGAAAGTAAATGATGTAACCTCGCTGGTCGAAGATTGAGCCAGGCTCATAGCTTGGATATCTTCGTCCTTACAAATAATGATACCCAGACGATGTTCGTGCCTCTCATGTCTGGACAAGCCCTGACGAAGCTCCCAGACGAAACTTCTAATGAAGTTTGTCGACATGCCTGCGTCGAATGTCTGGACAAGCTCTATGCTGTTCGTATCTCACATGTCAGGACGTCACTTGCGCATTGTTGCCCGACAATCTTTGACAAGGCTGGAGGAAGCTACGGCTTACTGTTTCACCACCTTAAAGTTTTCGCCACTGTCAAGTGTGATAAAGTAGATACCACTCGATAGACCACTTAAATTAACATCAATCGTACGATTTGACGTTGTGGTCTTCAAAATGATTCGACCTACATTATCCATCACTATTATCTGATGTGATTTTCTTTTTTGCTTCGGGTTAAACACAATCGTTACTACACCCTTCGTTGGGTTGGGGTACACCGAAGCTTCAGCGAAGGTGTACGCTGTACTAAACTCAACATGTTTAATCGGACTGTAGGCTTCTGTACCATCAAAGTCGACTTGACGCAATCGGTAGTGTACAACGTTTTGATTTGGATTGATGGTGTTGTCTAAATGACTGTACTCTTGAATTTCGTTGGTCGACCCATGTCCGGGTGTAAAATGGATCACTTCAAAGTTCGTCGCATCATAGGAACGCTCAACTTCAAAGTGCGAGTTGTTTATCTCACTGGCTGTCGTCCAATTCAATTGTGCAATATGAATTGGGTGGGCTGTCACGGTAAACTCAATCAAATCAACTGGTAAAGGTGCTGATCCACCACCACCACCACCTCCTCCTCCGGAGAAGTTTTCTATGACGTATTCTGATGTGTGATCCTGTACACCGTGAACTCCCGCTACCCATACATTCGTATCGGCTGAGATTCCGTGGGTTAATACAATTCCATATACACCTGCATCATGCGGGTTCGGGAAGGTTGCTGTTGAACCGCCTTTTACTTTGTAAAACTGAAGTTGACTTGGCGAACTGATTGTTGTTGGACTAGTCAGTGCTGCCATAGCCGTTACAATGTCTTTATACTCATCGTTGGTATAGAAATAGCGTACAGTTACATTACTACTCGGTTGAGTTGTTGGATCGACATCCCATCGTCTTTCCAAGACAACACCACCAGCTGTGTTACTAATCATTCCGCCTGCTGAGTTGTAACTCAACGTAGATGGATTACCAATATACAGTTTTACTTGAGAAGGTGTAATTACCGCTCCTGTTCCATTGGTATCTAGTGCAAGTAGAAGCTCATTGTTTGAGTTACAGTAACATGTAAAGTTGCCATCGTTGGCTGCGTGAGTGGCGGTATGTGTAGCAACGTCTGTTGCCAGGACTACATTTAATCCACAGGTTATGTATTCATACGCGCCCATGTCTCTTATTCCTACCTTAGTGCCTCCCAGGATATCGTCATCTGGTGCCGTACCATGTGCTTTGTTGATAAGCGCACTGGAACTGCTCAGTCGCAATCCATCGTCTCCTGTTCTCCATACGTTGTCTGCACCATCTCCATCTGAACTGTCTGCAAAACCTGGGCTAGTTTGATAATAGTTGTTTGCTCCTCCTCCTAGATAGTTCAATGTTCCCGTGGTGTAGGTACCACTGCTGCGTTGCATCGATGAATAACTTACGGTATGATTTGCTTGATAGTTGTAAAACTCACTGAACTTATGGTCTGCATCACCGGCATTTGCATTGTCGTAGAAGATACTTCCATCAACTGTTGTCTCACAGGTGCCTGATGAACCAAAATTATAGATCGCTCCTGCAGATGTCCCTGCTTCATTGCCGTGGAACGTTGAGTTTTCTACTTCGATATAAACCTCACCTAGATAACCGTTGTTGTAGATCGCTCCACCATGACTAGCCGCCTGGTTGTTGTTAAACACACAGTTCGATATGTATGGATATGCCTCTCCACCTCCATAGGCATAAGTGTAAATCGCTCCTCCTGAGGTTGCACTGGTGTTGTTATCAAAGGCACAATTTTCTACGTACAATTCAGAATAACCACCTGAGGCATCGTCAAAGATGGTACCATAGATTGAATTGTTGTCTCTAAACGTACAATGGTCAAAAGACACATAGGCCTCAAAATTGGGTTCTTTGCTAAACAAACCTGCACCGTAATCGGCGTAGTTGTTTTTAAATGAACAATGTTCAAATATGGGCTCAAATCCAAAGTTTGACCCTTGTGTGCAAATGGTTATTCCACCACCTTCGTATCTATAGACTTTAAAGCCTCGATACCAATGGCTTGTAGTTCCATTGGCATTTGCATCACGAATCGTGAACCCATCCATTGAGAAGTCATCATATTCTGCTCCATCTACACTAGGTAAGCTCAATCCTGGTTTGTACAACAAAACCAAGAGGTGGTAACTGTTGTCGGTCGAGTCACCTTGTTTTCCTATATCTCCACATAGAATGGTTTGGTTTACGGCTGAATTGGCTTGACTTACTTGTGTTTCTATACCAGAGAATCCTCCCACGATTCGAATCAGTGGGTTGGTAATCACAAAGGCAGAGTCTCTAATGGTGCTGGCCTGACCGCCAGGATAATAGGTGCCTGATCGCACCCAAATCTCGACATAGTCGCCCGTTGTGTTGCCGGCATTGATTGCCTCATCTAAGGTCTTAAACGATGTTCCCCAAGAACCACCCGAACCACTTGAACTCGCGGTACCATCAACAAAAAGTCTTCTGATGATTTGTAAATTGATTTTAATAAAGCTATCGCAGCCTACTGCGTTTTGACCAAATAACGTATCTCTTTTTACGCCACTTGATGTCCAGGTATAGTTCCCGCTTGGTGAGGTGTACGTGTCATACATGGTAATCATTATGACCGATGAAGTGCTCTGTCGTATCGTTAGGTTTATGGTAATTACACTATCGCAACTAGCCGCATTTGGAATCGTATCCACATAGGTTCCCGTAGATGTCCACGTGTAATTTCCACTGGGTGAAGTATAGCTGTCGCACACATCGGGTGAGATGGTTGCTGTGGTATGCGCATTGATTGTTATGGTATCTATAGCACTGTTTGTACAATAACCCGCATTACCGGTACTGTATGTCACCGTAAAGGTCCCAACATTGGATGCCGATATATCAATCGCTCCTGTATTGTAATTTACCTTACCATTTGCTGTATCGTTTGAATAGAAAAACCCTCCAGATACTCCTGTAACTGTGGGCGTAGGGTCTAAATCGTTGTCACAATATGTGCTAAAACCATAACTGAATGACGCATCATCAAAGGCTCGAATACGCAAGGTATCGGAAGATGAATTCGTACAGAGAGCGTTCGTTGTAAACGTTATTGTATATAAACCGGGCGTAGATGCACTTACATCAATCTTACCCGAAGTGGTATCCAAAAAGACCAAACCTGAAGTTGAGCTAAAAACACCTGTCGAACTTTTTGAAGGCGTTGGATCCGAATAATTTACACAATATAAGGAAGAACTGTAACTGAAGCTAGCGTTGTCTAAAGCACTAATCGTTATCGTATCTTTATGTGGTCTTGGGCAGGTTCCATTTGTAAAATAAGTAATTACATAGGTTCCAGGATTAGAAGCAGATAAGTCAATTTTACCTGTCGAAGAACTAAACGACAAATTGCTAGTATCACCAAGAAATGTACCACCCGTTAATCCCGTAATTGTAGGAGTTGGGTCAGCAGCGTTTATACAATAACTCGATGCGCCATAACTAAATGTTGGATCGTCCGCAGCAACAACAGTAATGTTCTTTGATGAATTATCTGGACAAGCCCCATTGGTTTGGAATAATACGCTATATGTTCCTGGTGTTGTTGCAGAAACATCTATTTGTCCAGTAGTCGTATCTACAAATACCAAACCAGATGAGGACGAAAATGTACCCGTAGCACTTTTCGTAGGCACTGGGTCTGAACTAAACGCACAATAACTCGAAGAGTCATAGCTAAACGCTGGATTGTCGTATTCACTAAGCGTAATTTGGAACGTGTCCGAGGCGGGGCAATTACCAGTTGTTGTACGGGTAATGATATAGGTTTTTGCTGCTGAAAAGTGTGAAAATATGTCACCATTAGTCGCAATCACGAGACCAGATGGAGAAGATGTGTAGGTGGCACCCGAAGTTGCAGCCGTTACTGGAATACTGGTGTTAGTTATACAATAATGTCTGGATGGATATGAAAATGTTGGATCGTCCGCAGCAACAACAGTAATGTTCTTTGATGAATTATCTGGACAAGCCCCATTGGTTTGGAATAATACGCTATATGTTCCTGGTGTTGTTGCAGAAACATCTATTTGTCCAGTAGTCGTATCTACAAATACCAAACCAGATGAGGACGAAAATGTACCCGTAGCACTTTTCGTAGGCACTGGGTCTGAACTAAACGCACAATAACTCGAAGAGTCATAGCTAAACGCTGGATTGTCGTATTCACTAAGCGTAATTTGGAACGTGTCCGAGGCGGGGCAATTACCAGTTGTTGTACGGGTAATGATATAGGTTTTTGCTGCTGAAAAGTGTGAAAATATGTCACCATTAGTCGCAATCACGAGACCAGATGGAGAAGATGTGTAGGTGGCACCCGAAGTTGCAGCCGTTACTGGAATACTGGTGTTAGTTATACAATAATGTCTGGATGGATATGAAAATGTTGGATCGTCTGCCGGACGAATCGTGACTTGGAAAGTATCTGTTGCGCCACATGGGTTTACTGTATGGGTAACCAAATATGTACCTGCCGTTGAGGTAGTTACATTGATTTGGCCAGTTGAAGTGCTAACAAAGTTCAAGCCAGAAGTCGAACTAAATGTTCCAGAACTGCTCGTGGTGGGTGTAGGATTTGATCCATTTTTACAATATGCCCTAGATCCGTAACTAAACGTCGCGTTGCCCGGTGTAGTAATTGTCAGAAAGACGGTAATAACACTATCCGACCCGCAACTATTGTTAATTGTGTCAGAATATGTGCCCGCCGATATAAATGATTTCCCACTTGGTGAGGTGTAGGGTGCACAAGCTGTTGGAGATATGCTGTCTGTCGTAGGTGCACACGAATGCCCTTCATAGGCGCCCATATCTACTAACGAGTTTTGAATACGAGCCGAATCTAAGATATCAGTTGACACGCCACCGGGAATCAAACTATTGTCTCCTTTGTCAAGAGCTGGACTTCCAGATTTAACTCGTAAACCATCGTCGGCAGTTCGATGGATGTTGTCCGAGCCGTTAATGTCGGATGCATTTTCAAACAGTGGGTCCTGGTTGTAAATATTGTTGATCGCCGTGTCAATGTTGTTATTGTTTCCACTTGAATAACGCGTACTATCCAACTGCAATAGGCAATTTTTGAACGTTGCTGTGCTCGCAATTTCATGGAAATCGGAGCTAGTAGCTGTTGTTAAGCTCCTTACTGTGTTACCCCAAAGGATGGAATTGTTACATGTTGCTAGACCCACTAATACGTATAGCCCCCCGCCATTAGAGTCAGCTGAGTTTCCGCTGATCGTTGAATTCGTTATTAACGTTGCGCTGGAAAAAGCCAATAGACCTCCGCCGGAATAAGAGGAGTTTCCACTAATCGTTGAATTGGTTATCGACGTTGCGCCATAAAAGGACATTAGACCTCCACCAAAAACATTAGCTGAGTTTCCACTGATTGTTGAATGGGTTATAGACGTTGTGCTGGAATCAGCATATAGCCCCCCGCCATAACTATTGGCAGAGTTTTCGCTTATCGTTGAATGGGTTATCGACGTTGTAGCATAATTCGCATATAACCCTCCGCCAGAATTTGTAGCAGAGTTTCCGCTAATTGTTAAATTGGTTATCGTACGTGTTCCTTCATAAGAGAATACACCGCCGCCAAAATGTCTATTATAAGAATTCCCATTTACCGTTAAAGAGCCAGATCCATCGGCCTTGCCGTCTTTTATAGTCAACCCATCAAGTTTGGTGGTATCATTTGTGGCCGCCCAGTTCGCTGAACTATCGGTTAACACTACGTGGTAAGCGCTATTACTTGACACTCCACCAACACCTTTGCCCGACAAAATAGTTGCGTTGTTGGCAATATCTCTTGTCCCTCCACCCCAAGGGTAGCCTCCATAGACTTCTAGACCCGTTCGTATGTGAAACGTCTTGTCTCGGTTGTCGCTGCTCGTTACCAATACCCCTTTTTTGTGTGTTTGCATGTTGTACGGCAAGCCATAGGGCACGTAAGTACCCCTGGCTATTAAAATGCTATCGACATCTGGGCATTGCCAGGCTACAAACAATGCTGTATCTAAATTGCTAAATGCGGTGGCCCACGTAGTTCCTGGTCCACTTGTGGCGGTCGATGAATCGACATACAACACACGACCGGGACAATTATACGGATCGCCTTCATAGGCACCTATATCGACTAACGAGTTTTGAATACGAGCCGAATCCAGGATATCAGTTGATACGCCACTGGGGATCAAACTGTTGTCTCCATTGTCATAAGCCGGGCTGCCATGTTTAACTCGTAAACCATCGTCGACAGTTCGATGGATGTTGTCAGCTCCATCAATGTCTGATGCATTTTTAAACAGTGGATCTTGGTTGTACTTATTGTTGAGCGCTGTGTCAATGTTGTTGTTGTTTCCACTTGAATAAAGTGTACCGTCCAACTGCAATAGACAATTTTTGAACGTTGTTGTGCTCGAAGTTTTATGGAAATCGGAGCTAGTAGCCGTTGTTAAGCTCCGAACTGTGTTACCCCAAAAGATGGAATTGTAACATGTTGTTAGACCCACTAATACGTATAGCCCCCCGCCATTAGAATCAGCAGAGTTTCCGCTGATCGTTGAATTCGTTATTAACGTTGTGCTGGAAATAGCCAATAGCCCTCCGCCGGAATAAGCGGAGTTTCCACTAATCGTTGAATTGGTTATCGACGTTGCGCTGGAAAAGGCCATTAGACCTCCACCAAAAACATTAGCTGAGTTTCCACTGATTGTTGAATTGGTTATAGACGTTGCGCTGGAATCAGCATATAGCCCTCCGCCATAACTATTAGCAGAGTTTTCGCTTATCGTTGAATTGGTTATCGACGTAGTAGCATAATTAGCATATAACCCTCCACCAGAATTTGTAGCGGAGTTTCCGCTAATTGTTAAATTGGTTATCGTACGTGTTCCTTCATAAGAGAATA
>CAYZWM010000079.1:0-16810 GCA_964482155.1 uncultured Chitinophagaceae bacterium
GCATATCCAAAATGAAGAGTCTTAAAGTGGGCTATTTGCATCAGGAGATGTCAGAAACTGCTGTAGACTTACCCATCGTTGACGTGGCCCTTCAGGCTTTTGACGAAGTGTTGAAGATGGAAGTGGAGATGGCCGAAATTTATCGCCAAATGGAAGAAGTTGAAGTCACCGACCAAATGTTGGAACGACTTGGCTTTTTACAAGAGGAATTTGATCGGCAAAATGGGTATCAAGCAAAAAGTTTGACCGAAGAGATCTTAGAAGGTCTGGGTTTTAAAACCGCAGATTTAACACGTCCTTTAAAAGAATTTAGCGGTGGCTGGCGAATGCGAGTCATTTTGGCGCGTATGCTTCTTGAGCAACCCGATCTTCTCATGCTTGATGAGCCAACAAACCACTTGGATTTACCTTCAATTGAATGGTTGGAAAACTATCTCCTAACCTATAAGGGAACAGTGATCGTGGTCTCTCACGATCGATTTTTCTTAAACAGGATGGTGACCAAAATCGTTGAAGTGACCCATCAAAAATTGTACGTTTGGGAAGGCAATTATGATTTCTTCATGAAGGCCAAACTGGAGCGCGACGATCTACAACAAAGACAGTTCGATAATCAACAGCAATACATAAAAGAACAGGAAAAGTTCATCAATCGTTTTCGCGCAAAGGCTTCCAAAGCAACGGCCGTTCAAAGTCGGGTGAAAAGGCTTGATAAACTAGAAAAGATTTCGGGAGTTGAAAGTGACGGTCCACGCGTTAACCTGAAATTTGACATCAGTAGGGAATCCGGTAAGATCGTCATGGAACTCAATAAGGTCACTAAACATTTTGGGGACAACAGAATATTGACCAATGCCTCAGGCAGCATTATTCGTCAGGATAAAATTGCGCTTATAGGTGCGAACGGTAAGGGGAAATCTACGTTACTGCGAATTATTGCGAATACCGAACCTCATACGGGAGAACGCAAAGAAGGCCACAATGTGATTACCTCGTTCTTTGCCCAACACCAACTTCAGGCATTAAACCTGGAGAATGAAGTACTTCAGGAAATGACCGAACACGGTTCTGGTTTGTTAGAATCGGAATTGCGAAACGTTCTTGGATGCTTTCTTTTTGCGGGCGATGACGTCTTTAAAACAATTAAAGTACTCAGTGGGGGTGAAAAATCACGCGTAGCCCTGGCTAAGACATTGATCGAACGCGCCAATTTCTTGTTACTGGATGAGCCCACTAACCACCTTGATATTCAAAGTATCGAAATGTTAGTGTTGGCGCTTCAGCAATACAAGGGGAGTTTTGTGTTAGTGAGTCACGATAGATACTTTGTAACTCAGGTGGCCACTAAAATCTGGTGGATTGAAGACGAACAAATTCGGGAGTATCCAGGTAGCTATGATGAATTTGTATATTGGAAAAAAAAGCAAGATGAAACGAAACAGGTTGTTGTCAAAAAAGTAGTAAAAGAAAACAAAAAAGCGGTCAAAAATAGTGCTCAATCCAAAGGGGATAAGAGAAAGAAGCAGCTCATTCGCAAGTTGGAACAAAAGATAGAACAGCTTGAAAAAGAGATAGATAAGGCGAAAGGTGAGGTAAAGGATATCGAAGCAAATCTGGCAAAACCAGAGGTTACCTCAGATCGCCAAAAATTAATGGATTTGTCTTCTTTACACCAGATCAAAGTGGACGCGTTCGAAGCTTTAGAACCTAAAATGGATGCGTTAATCGAGCAACTGATGGAAGCCGAGGAGTCCTAATATTTGGTTCTGTTTGCCGATGATTTTTTTAGGCGGAAATGGAAAACGTTCAACAGTATTTCAACCACCTTAGGTCCTCTATTGACCTTGACTAAAGTGGACTAAACATCCAGACGTTTTAATTTTTGTTTTACAGCAAAATAGGTGATCAAACCAGTTAGAAGTATGACTGACGCTACTAAGATCCATTTTAAATCAGAGGAGAACATTCGTCCACCAAGATCCCATTCACTTAGAAAAAACAAGAGAAACGGTGCCGCGATCAGGCGACGTTTATTTTTAATACTTCTCCCTTTAAGAACAACAAGGAAACCAAGTTCAATCCCAATATGGGCAGATACGCCGATATGGAGTATAAACGAACTGTTCGGCCAATGCATTAACTGCAAAAGGGCACCAACAATGACTACAGCAGCAGCAATATTAGACCAACGGTAATATGGCGTAGGTTGAGATGAGGTTTCGTTTTTGGTTAAGTCTTCGTCCAGAATCTCATTCATGATTTCTCTTTTGTGGGTTTATACCAAAAGTAAACAGATAATGCGGCAACCACAGCGGCAATAAGCACAAGATGTATTTGTAAGTCGGTCGCTACCTGTGTGATTGAGAGATAGTTCGACATTTGATAAAGATCATAGAATACCAGGAATAGAATAATACCAAGGAACACCAGGTTAAATAGGTCTTTGCCTTTTGAAAGGAAAAGAAACGCAAGTTGGTAACCTAAATTTAAGATAACCGCCAGTTGGATAAGACGAGGAGGAGTTGGAATTGATATTCCAATTATTTCGCCAATCATATGTATGGTCATTAAACCAAATAGGAGCGATGAGAAAACGCGATTCACTTTTTTGATTTGATCACTGTTTCCTATCTCCTCGTCCAGAATCTCATTCATCGTTTTTCAGTTTGATAAAGTTAAAAATCAATTCTTCCATTTCGTTGCCTACTCGAACATGAAGCGTGTCCTGGACCAGGTTATAATCAATGTATTTCGGGAAATCGTGCTCTAGATTTTCGAATCTAAAACCAGAATCGGTTTGATGACTTAATTTAAAATAGACCGGTAAAGGGTTGTGGGCAACATCAGCCACATAATTAACCACACCCTCGTGTTTTACCAGGGCTAGAGACTCCATATCGTTCGTATCGTTATTGATCAGTGTGAATCCAGCACCAATGAACCCACTATCTCTGGGTTCCCAAACTTCGTAGCGCACTTTATTGTCAGCCGTGTCGTATTCAATCCAGGTGCCTGTAATCCATAAATATTCAACGTCTACCAGACGATTTTCGCCTTCGTCCGTTGTATTAACCGAGCCGGTGTTACAAGCGCATAATAAGATTATCATCGCAAAGGAGAGGTGATGAAGCTTAACTACAAAAGTGTTTTTCAATGAAATTGTCTTTAAAGTGAGGAATTTAAGGGTTTAATTTTATTTTTGCTTAAATACGATTTCAAAATGAAAAATATACTATTCTCAACCTTGTTCCTTTTTACAATTTTATCGGGTTGTAAAGATGACACACCTGTTGATACCAACACAAACCCTGATTCTTTTGGTGATGCAAGAGACGCTATTTTAGGCGATTATACGTGTAATTATGCCGTATTTAACGCAGTTACTGGTGTCGAAGATAGAAAAGGATCTTTTAGTCTTAAGATTTATCCAAATCCAGAAGACGATACTCAGTTTGATTTTCGAATTGATGGTCTGACTAAATTTATGACTGGTGCGAACATGGTTAAGGTTTCCGATGGATATTCCTTTAGCATTCCAGCACAAATAGTAAAGGACTTTGGAGATATTAAGGGTAAGAAAATCATCAATGTGCCTCAACAAACGGTTAAAGTTGCTGGCTATTTTATCAGCAGTACAAAAGAAATAACGGTTTATTGCGAACGAACGAACAAAGGAGCTCAGGACGATGACATTTTTGAGTTCAATATGACTCGTGAGTAATCAAAGGCATTTTTTTGCCATAAATACATAAATTTTAAATATTTCGTACAACGTTTTGTACCTTTAGGAGTCTATTCGTAAATGAGGCCCTACTTAAGATACATAATCGTTGCGTTTTGGTGTGTAATTACGCTGAAATCCAACGCCACCCACATTATGGGTGGGGAGTTGTATTATGAGTATTTATCCGAAGATAGTTTTCGATTTTCCATGGTCTATTACGTTGACTGTGAGAATGGTAGTCCCGCGGCAATTTCATCTGATTTAAACGCTATTTTTGGTTTTTTCAACGCCAAAACCGGTAAGTTTATTGAAAAGGTTGAAATTACAAGACAGCCACCCATACGGGTTACAAAACTTAATTATGCCTGTGTTACTGAGCTTCCCAATGCCTGTGTTGATCGCTACGATTACACATTTACTAAAAAGATCAATCCAGGAGATGATGGACTCATTATTGCCTTCCAGCGATGTTGCAGGAATCATACAATTACCAACTTAATAAATCCAGGTGGGACTGGAATGACCATTTTTGCTCGAATTCCACCTAAAAATGAAATAGCCATTAACAGCAATCCTGCTTTTAATGATAATCCTCCTAATTTTTTGTGTAACAACGCGCCATTGGTTTTTGATCACAGTGCAAGCGACGCGGATGGGGACTCGCTGGTTTACGATTTATTTATACCGTATAAAGGTGCGACGTCATCTGTACCAAGACCGAGTCAGCCGTCTAATCCTCCCTTTAAGCAGGTAGTATATACATCAGCGTACAACTTATCTGATTTAATGGGTGGTTTAGAGGAATTGGAGATCGATAGAGAAACAGGTTTATTGACCGTTTGGCCAGATAAAATTGGACAGTACGTTGTTGGAATCCGGGTATGTGAATACAGGGACGGCGTAAAAATAGGGGAGACCTTAAGAGATTATCAGTTCAATGTGTTGAACTGTGTATTTGGTGTACAGGCAAATTTTGATATTCCTGATCTTGATTGCTCTGATACGCTGGTAACGTTTACAAATAAAAGTAAAAATGCCAATTCGTATCGGTGGGACTTTGATGTAGACCAAGGCCTCGTAGGAACATCGACCGGAATAAGCCCATCCGCAACGTTCAGTAAAAAAGGCGTTTATCGAATAAAATTAGTGGCGATCAATCTGGATTGTTCCGACAGTATTATTAAATCGGTTGAAATTGGTCGACAAGATTCCATTCAAGCCTCGTTTACCATATTCCCAGATACAGCCTGTGCTGGAGATACCTTTACAATTTTGAACACAAGTGACCAAACACCAGATTGGTTTTGGGATTTAGATCAGGGGATGGGAGAGGAGCACAATACGCTGGTTACCACGTTTGTTGTACCCGAACCAGGGCAGTATGATATACGTCTGCGTATTCTCGATTCGGCGAATTGCATAGCCGAGAAAACCGTTATTCATTCAATAACCACATTAGAAAACCTTACCGTTAAGGCAGGCTTTGATGTTGAGTTTCCGGACCTATGCGACCCAGGTACGGTCATACTTACCAAAAACGATAATTTAAAGGAAGGTTGGAAGTGGAACATCGATAATCAAGTCTCTAAATTTAAGAATCAGGTTCGGGTTGAGCTCAAATCTCAGAAACCCGGTAAATTTTCAGTATCCCTTCTACCAGATGCCTCATCCGAACGCTGCACAACTTCCGAGGGCGATGTACAGGAAATAGAGGTTATAGGATTAAAGGATATTCAGAGTACAGCTGAATTGTTTAATGTATTTACACCGAATGGTGATGGTTTGAACGATTGCTATTCTGTAGAGAACATAGGCGATTGTTTTGATCTGTCTTTGGTTATTTATAGTCGGTGGGGTGAACTCCTATTTGACAGCAAAAAATCAGGTTCATCATGTTGGAATGGCAAACGAGAAACTGGGGAATTATATCCAGCAGGCACCTATTTTGGTATTATCGGTATAACCAATTCAGATTTGGATTATTCCGAAACCATGTCGGTTACGGTCACTTTAATTCGATAAATTTGTTGTTTTAGATAAACACATTTATGGCTAAAATTGATATTGACAATATTCCCGATTTCTATAAACCGTACATTTCCCAAATCGTTTCCGACGGTGTGATTGCAGCACTTGAAGAAGATTTCGAGAAGATATGTGCTCTATTTCTTAGTTTATCAATAGAAAAACAAGACTACCAGTATGCTGAAGGTAAGTGGACACCAAGGCAAATTCTACAGCACCTAATGGACACAGAACGGATTTTGTGTCAACGAGCTTTGCGTTTTGCAAGACGGGATACCACCGATCTTCCTGGTTTTGATCATAACGCTTACGTCGATATAGCCGATGTAAGTCATCGAAATATCGTAGATATGGTCGAAGAGTACAGGAGCCTTAGAAAATCAACAATCCTGTTTTATAAAAGTCTTCCTTCCGAGGCTCACAATCTGGAGGGAACGGCCAATGGAATGGTCTTAAGTGTTCAAAATCAAGGCTATGTAATTGCTGGGCACGCCTTACATCACAGAAGAATACTACAGGAGCGATACTTAGTGTAATGCAGCTCTAACCGGTATTTCCTGGAGAATTTGAGCTTCCGCTGTCATAAGCTCCTCCAATCGTGAATAAACGTCTTTTTCCTCAAAGTAGTTCAGGGCAAAACCCACAAAGATGTGACCGTGTTTAGCCTCGCTTGTCCAAAGAGCTTTATAGAAATTTTTTAACGATGGATCTTCAAGCGCATCAGCGACCATTTTAAATCGTTCAGCACCTCGACATTCCAGGACGGATGCAAGAAGGAGCTTGTCCATAAATCGTTCTTCACGACCACTTCGAGCAAGTTTCATAAGACGATTGACGTATACATCCTTTTCAATCTCATGATTGAGATGAATGTTTTGGCTGGTCATGATGTCATAGACCTGTTTGAAATGTTCCATTTCTTCAATAGCGGTGTCAATCAGGTCGGGTAGTATTTCTAATCGATCGGGATATTTCGCTACGAAACTCATTGCCATGCCACTGGCTTTTCGTTCGCAATCTGCATGATCTCTTAAAAAAGATGGAAAATCAGCCATAACTGCCTCAACCCACTCCTTGGACGATGCAATTTTAACATCGATTGATAGTTTCATGGCTCGAAAATAAGAAGTAAATTGAAAAAGACCCAGAAGCTTATTTTCTTCGCTTCTTATCTCTTTTTTTCTTGTCTTTTCCCTTTCTGTCTCGTTTGTCTTGAGCTCCTGTACTTCCTGCTATTTCTATATTGCACTGACGTCCACGGAATTCCTTACCATCTAGTGAGCGCAAAACATCTTTGCTGAAATTTTGGTCTACCTCAACAAAAGAAAAGGTCTTTAACACTTCAATTCGGCCAATTCCAACGCCTTCCAAACTTGGTTGTTCGTTGATAAAGCCCATTAAGCGTTGTGGGTTTAGTGAGTCTTTTTGACCCAGGTTAATGAAGAACCTTTCAAAACTAACCCGACCACCTCTACGGTCTTTTTTACCTTTTGGTTTTCTCGATGATCGGTCTTCCCAATCACGATCTGAATCTCGTCTACCATTTCTTTCTTCTCGAGGTTTGATGTTTAAATCGCCCGAGTGTTTGTAATAGTCCAGAAATCGATTGAATTCAGTTGAAAAGAAGCGTTGAATCAATTCTTCACGAGAAAACTCTTCTAAATCAGCCGTGATTTTAGGTAAATACTGAGAAAATTCAGTTAGGTCGACTTCTACCTTTTTAAGGCCATCAACCAATTTGAATAATTGATTGCCAATAATTTCCTTTCCAGTAGGTATTTGTTTAACTCCGAACGTCTTACTTATTTTACGTTCAAGTTGCTTGATTTTGTGACGGTCTTTATTCGTTACAAGGATGACAGATTCCCCTGTTTTACCTGCTCGAGCTGTTCGGCCACTTCTATGAATGTAAGATTCCAGTTCATCCGGAAGGTTGTAGTTAATAACGTGTGTAATGTCGTTTACATCCAGTCCACGGGCAGCTACATCTGTAGCGACCAATATTTGAAGGTGTTTCGATCTGAACTTACCCATTACATGATCTCGTTGTCCTTGAGATAGATCTCCATGAAGTGCATCGGCACTATAGCCTCCCTTGATTAATTTATCTGCAACATCCTGTGTTTCACGTCGGGTACGACAAAATACAATACTGTAAATGTCTGGATTGACATCCGCGATTCTTCGGAGTGCTTCAAACCGTGTACTGGAATTAACCAGGTAGTAGGTATGTTCAATATTCGCAGCACTTTGGTTGGCACGTTCCGTTTCAATTTCAATCGGATCGTTCATGTACCGCTTGGCTATTCGAGAAACGTCTTTGGGCATGGTAGCCGAAAAGAGCAGTGTTTGTCGAGTACTTGGGGTATTACTTAAAATGAAATCCAAATCTTCCTTGAATCCCATGTTTAACATCTCATCTGCCTCATCAAGAACCAGGATGTCTATATTTTCCAATTTGAGATTGCCTCGTTTGATTAAATCAACCACACGACCAGGAGTGCCAATTACGGCATGTGTACCTCGTCGAAGGTCACGAATCTGATTGACGATGTTAGCACCACCATAGACTGAGACTAGTTTAAAACCTCTTCGATGTTTCGAATAGTTTTGAATATCCTGAGATATTTGTCGACACAATTCACGGGTTGGACTTAATACCAACGCTTGAATATTTGTGTTCGCTAAATCAACTTTTTGTGCAATGGGAAGACCAAATGCTGCAGTCTTACCAGTACCCGTAGAGGCCAAAGCCAATACATCTGCACGATTGTTAATAATTTGAGGAATTGTTTTTTCCTGAATAGGTGTGGGCGTTTCAAAACCCAATTCTTTGACTGCCAGGAGGATTTCTTCCTGCAGACCAACTTCTTCGAAAGTTGTCATAATGTTCGTTATAATGTGTGCACCGCCGTGCGTTAATCGAACGAACACTATTCCAGAAGTGACCGCTCTGCCAATAAAAGTGCAAAGCTAGACATTCAAATTGGATAATTGACTAAAATGATAAGAATAAAAAAACCGCCAGGGATATAATACCTGGCGGTTTCAGTTTAACAATATTGTTTTGGCCTTAGTTGACCAATAGTTTCTTCGTTCCGATTAACTCATTATCCTTTACAAGAATGTAGTACATTCCTTTGGCCAATTCTGGGATGACCATTTGATAATCAACGCCTTGAGCTGCGTATTGTTCGGTGATTAAGTTACCTCTCAAATCCATTAGTTTAATATTCGTTTGATCAAACGACCCTTGTTCCAAATGCAGATTGATCACATTTCCCGCAATCGGATTTGGGAAGATTTGCAGAAAAGATAAGTCGCTCACTTCTGATATACCAACCGTACTCACGTTAATAATTGACTTGGTTATTTCGTCGTTTCCAAACTCATTCGTTACATTCAACGTCACTTTGTATACCCCAGTTGCTGAAAACTTAACCGTAATGTCCTTGTCCACATTGAGATCGCCTTGCACAATCACTACATTGGTATTGGTACCATCTGTATGAAGAATGGTCCAGGTTCTTTTCGTAGCGGGCTTACCAGCACTGATATCCGACAACGTAATTTCCTGATCAATTTCGATATTGGTTTTAGTTACAGAGAAATCGGCCACTGGTGCAAGATTATCAATCGTCACTTTTTTAATTATGTGATTGGTTTGGTCGGTAACATATATGGCATTACCACCATCGTAACCCACACCGTATAGCATACCAAAACGAGCATCAGTTCCCACTCCATTTGTATTTCCACTTTGGCTTGAGCTTCCTGCAAACGTGCTTACCGTTTTGTTTGTTTCATCAATTACCCGGATAGAAGATCCATCGGCTACATAGATTAGCCCGTTTACCACAGCAATGCCTCTAGGAGCTCTGAATCGAGCTTCTGACAGGCTGCCATCTTTGTTACCAAAACCTCCACAAATGGTGGTTGTTGATCCCGTACTGATATTGATTTTACGTATAGCCGAGTTGCTAAAGTCAGTGATTACCAAGTTGTTCGCGTCTAACATGGCAATTCCATGTGGAGAATCAAAGCGGACATTCGCCCCGCCTGTTGCATCGGTATTGCCAAATTCTGTTCCTTTACCTGCAAGAGTTGTTACTGAACCGCCTGGGGTAATTTTTCGTATGCAATGATTCAAAAAGTCGGTCACGTACAAGTTGCCATTTCCATCGATCGTAATTCCTTTTGGCGTGTTGAATCGAGCTGATGTACCGGATCCATTCGCAAAACCAGAAGTTCCCCAGCCACCTGATGATTTAGCACCTGCAAATGTGCTGGCTATTTGACCCTGGCCGACACTTTTAAACGCAGTAAGTTTTCGTATTGCGTGATTTTCCGCATCTACAATAAACAGGTTACCAGAGGCATCAGATACAATAGACGTTGGATTGTAATATGACGCGGCATTACCTGTACCATCTCTATATCCAAGGGAAAACGATGGGTCACCTAACTTTCCGCTTCGGTTGTATACTTTACCGCCCTTAATTAACCGAATCTTGTTACTTTCCGTAACAAACATGTTTCCGTTATTGTCCCAACCCAATCCTTCAGGTTGATAGAAGTAAGCATCTGCCACATCGGCGGTTGCATTACTTAAGCTTGAAGAAGGGTTTGTATTGACCTTACCTGCAAATGAGGTGACAGTCTGTGCTGTCAGAAAACTGGCTGATATTAAACAAGCCGCAGAAAATAGAACTATCCTTTTCATATAATTTTAATATTTTCAAATTTGATTGTGGTTCGAAATTACCAAGTTATATCATAAACCTTGCATATTGTTTGTAATAAAAGAGTCCACAGCGCTAGAAATACTGTTCATAATGTCTGTATAGTCTCTTTTAATAAAGGCATTGCCCGTAATTTGTTCGTACAATTCGATATATCGGTCTGAAACGGTTTGAACAAACTCTGGAGTCATTAAGGGTACTTCCTGGCCTTCTAAGCCCTGGAAACCATTTTGAATCAGCCATTGTCGAACAAACTCTTTGGATAATTGGCGCTGCTTCTGATCCTTAGATTGTATCTCATCGTACGTGTCCCGGTAGAAGTACCGGCTGCTATCAGGTGTATGAAGCTCATCAATTAATAGAATCTTGTCATCATGAATACCAAATTCATATTTGGTATCAACCAAAATTAAGTCCCGGGAATCGGCTTTTTTGGTGCCTGCATCAAACAACTTCAATCCATATTCTTCGAGCTTCTCAATCTGCTTCTTTTTGAGAATCTTTTGGCTATGCAATTCTGTAAAGGATATATCCTGATCATGACCTATTCGAGCCTTGGTGGTTGGCGTAATGATGGGATGTGGTAAACGATCGTTTTCTTTTAAACCTTCCGGTAGGGTCACGCCACAAATTTCTCTTCCACCATCTCTATATATCCGCCATGCATGACCTGCTAAATAGCCTCTTACTACAATCTCGACAGGTATTGGCTCACATCGATAACCAATGGTTACGTGTGGATCAGGTTCGGCAATCTTCCAATTGGGAACAATCGGTTCTGTTTCGTCTAAAAAAGTCGAGGCGATTTGATTCAAAACCTGCCCCTTATGGGGTATTGGCAACGGTAAAACATGATCAAAGGCCGAAATTCGATCACTTGCAATCAAGACTAAAAACCGATCAGCAATGTTGTATACATCACGTACCTTACCTCGGTAAAATTCTTTCTGATTCTTAAAAAAGAAATTTGTTGAAACTAGCGATTCCATATATTCAAAAGTAAAAATTCAGTTGATACCAATTCTATAAATTGTATTAAATGTTTAAAGTTTCGATAAAAAATCGAGGGTATTGACTCCGTCAGCGTAATCAAATAGGGTCGTTTTTTGAGTACTTCCAAACCGATTAGACTCCAATTGATCCAGATGAGATACAACGACTTGAATTTCGTCTGAATGATCTGATAACCAATTCTTTACCTGGTCAATGTCGTCGTAATATTCGTAGAAAATACAGGCCAGAGGCGAATGTAGTTTTTCATTTTCCGTAACCAACAAATAACCCGTATCCAGGTGCTTTGTCAGGTTCATTAAAAAAATAGCCTTGTGGTACGTATAATTGTTTGCAAACTTGTGGTGATTAATTAGTTCCGAATATCCCTGAGTATGATCCAATAACGGTTTAAGGTCATAATCTCGTGGAATCATGATTTTGGTAACGCTTCTGCAGCCCAATCCAAAGTATTGGAATATATCGTCTGCAAGGAGTTGTAATTCTTCTTCCGTTTCATGTCCATCAAGAACGGCTATAGATGTCCTATTTTTTCTGATAATATTCGGAATATTTTTGAAATAGTATTTAAAATAGCGAGATGTATTGTTACTGCCGGTGGCAATAAGAGCATCTGGTTTAAGAATTCGTTCGGCGATTTCAATCCGTTCGGCAAACATTGGGTTGTACGATGAAAGCGTTTCAATACAAAATTTCATCAAAACTTCGTCATTTTGTGAAAGTTTAATCTTGGCATTATTACCGCTGCCAAGAGTTGAAATCAGGTCATGCAGACCAACCAAAGGTAGATTACCTGCCATGACAATACCAACGGTCTGAATATCATCCAATTCCTCATTAATAGGCGCTAACCACTCCTGTATCTTGCTTAAAGTCAAGCAATTACTCCAGTTTTGAAGGCAGAGATCGAGGTTCTCCACTGTAAACCAGTTGTTTTTGATGTACGCCTGTTCCTTAATCGTCTCAAGTTCAGGATTCTGAGGATTCAAGGCCTCTCCAAGGGCTACCAACGCCTTTATCGTATCTGTTTTCTTCAATTCTCTGAATTTCCGTTTCTAGTGCAGCAAAGGAATAACGACTTCTGATTTATGGCAAGTTTTTCAAAAAAAACTTCTGAGTGACAACCAACCCCATCCACACGATGTTAATAAGATTAAACGTTTATATTGCATCGTGTCAATAACTTACAAACCAGTTAAATGATAGATAACATGAAAATATGGAGAAAACTAACCGGCGAAAGGCTAGAAAAACCTCTTTTTGACGAGGTAGAAGATGTCGTTGTTAGAGAACGTAAATTACACCGCTTAAAGGTGTGTATTGGCACGGACTCACAGGTAAAGGGCAGCATTGTGGAGTTTGCTACAGCCGTCGTCTTTTTGCGTGAGGGTAAAGGTGGTTTTCTTTTTGTAAATACCCACAGACAAGACATCAGTTACTCCATAAAGGAGCGTATGATCAAGGAAGTTTCTGATTCCATAGAAATCGCCTACCTTCTTTGTCCCATATTTGACAAGTACGACATTGAAATGGAGGTTCACGCCGACATCAACTCCGATCCTCAGTTTAAGTCACACGTAGCCTTTAAAGAGGCAATGGGTTACATTATGGGGATGGGGTATACGTTTAAAGCTAAGCCAGAGGCATTTGCAAGTACATATTGCGCAAATAAAGTAGTGCAGTAGGTTCTCGATACAATTTTTCTTCGTTACACTTCGAAAAACCACTAAAGACAATATTGTCTTTACAAGTCGAACAGACAAATTGTGTAAATTCTTAAAACAACGTTCAACCCAAAACCTATTACTGTCTCTTCGAGTGATTCTGAAGGCTGCAAGCCGAAGAATTTTACCAAGACGCTTTGGTCTTGACAAGTCGAGAAGCTCTCCTCTACGCGTAATCGCTTAGGTAGAGCACACCATTATTCTCGATACACCCAGGACGATGCTGTCTTGATCACTCGAACTGACAAATTGGATTTAGTTACCCTGCTCGTTTAATAATCCGAAGCTGTTCTCGTTTTGGTTACCGAACGACAAAGCACGTCCAGCGTAGGATTACATTCCTATGTTAATCAAATTATTCCAATAGGGATAGAATATGAGAATACCTACGATAGCAGCCATAATGGATAATACCAGGACCATGCCTGCAGATATGTCCTTAATGATACGTACGTTTTCGGCTTTTTCGGGATGAAGTAGATCCATGATTTTTTCAATGGCTGTATTTGTCATTTCTGCCGCAATGACAAGTCCTATCAGAATAAGAAGGATAATCCAACTCCAGGTAGAAACGTTGAAGTAAAATCCCATTAAAGCGACTATGCCTGCTATGATGGCATGTATTTTTAAGTTTCTTTCCGAGGCATAGGCTGCCCGTATTCCTCGTAATGCGTATTTAAAACTATCTCTCATAATTGATCAAAGATTAACCGAAACCGAATCCAGATCTGTAATCGTCTCTGGAAATCATGTATGCAAACAATATTAACACAAAATGGCAAATGGGTAGGAAACATATCAGAAACACAGTAAACGGTTGTAGGTTACCGTAATTCTTTCGTTCCATACGAATTATATAGCGAAACCATAGAATAAATATCAGCGTAGATAAGATGCTTGAAATTAGAATAGATTCCTGTGGCCACAAGTCATAAAGATACTGTTCCACCATCACAAGAGGGATGAACAGAGCCAGAGAACCATACCCAAGTAGAGTAATTAGGATGTGCAGAGATTTATGAATTGGACTGTTCATTATTTTCATAGCTTAACCAAAAGGGGAAATCATTCCATCCATTCCATCCGAAAAAACGAAGCTCATAAATAGGAGAAAGAGGTGCCAAAACCAGAGAATATAATACATAAATATAGAGAACGACAATCGTTGGCCAAACCGTATTTCTTCTGACCTAAACCAAATAAAAAACCATATTCTAAACAAAACGAGAATGGCAATGGGGCCAAGCATGACGGGCATCTCCAATCCACGACCATCCATAAAACCTCCCAACAGGATTGGTAAGCCATAGGCGTATAATACATAGCCAATAAACATTGCAATCGTGTGGATGAACTTATGTATGGTAATGGCGATCATGGTTGGTTATGATACTTGGAATTCGAACATAATCGATGCGATTTTGACGTGAACTGGTTCATGGTGATTACATAATGCCATCAGGCAAATAGGTGACGGTAATCAATACCAAATGCCTCAGTGTAAGACCTATGATCAGAACAATGGTAAGAGGCAAACTGTGACCATACGTTTTACGTTCAAATCGGATCATGGAGCGGAACCAGAGAATGAAGGCAAGAAACGATGCAATTTCGCTGGTAAGACTGATGTCACTTTCCCTTTTATTAAGTGCAGGAAAGATTATTCTTGGTAGGAACAACGCCAGAGAGATATACCCACCAACAACAACGACAGCATGAACGACTTTATGAAATGGATTATCAATCATTGAACTTGATGTTGTTAAATGTGAATTGAACGAATCCACCAAAAACGGTAAACAGTAACGTGAATTTTAGGGCGACCAGTAGATCTGGACCTGTCATAATATGCCAGAGTCCGGATAGGAAAGAAATCGGATGTAATACTGCGTCCCAGCTGTTAATTCGCTCAATTCGACCGAGATAAATACCATAACCGATCAACGGAAATACCAGAATCATAAACAGTGTTCGGAGCGGTTTGCCAAATCGTTTGCCTATGAATTCACGTAAATTATTAATGGTGAAAAACGTAAACAGGATGCCAGACAGCCCATAGGTGAAGAACAACATTAAATCGTACCACATTGTGGCATGAGTACCGCTTAATCTAAAATGTACGAAATCAGTAACTAGGTAGGCGGCGTTAGGTAGGAAGAGCAAGCAGGTGCCCATAATGAGTATGCTAAAGATGGTCTTCTTTTGGTCAAGGTACTTGCTTAGAAAGTAGGGAACAAGGGCTAAAAAGATGTTCCAAACCAGAAATAGATAGGTAAGCTCCAATTGCCATAGTATACGCACGGCCGATAGGCACAAGCTTAGGCTAGAAATCGCGAGAAGGGGATGAATATGTTTGCTTTTCATGTTAGAATAATTGAGCGTATTGGAGCTTCCTATGTGAAATTCGATACATCAGATAATATCGGACAATACCGGTAATAATGAACAGGAGGCCGGTTATAAATATCCATACTGGAAATGATTCAGGAATGTATTTGAGACCAAAATTTTTGTTGATGTCAAACAAGTCGTTCCAGGTAAAATTAGGAATGTTTTTCATCGAGAAACGAACGTAATCGATACAAAAACTGGTAATACACACCACGGAACCCAGAATAATCGAAAACCAGTTGAGGCGACCTATAGGCCTGTTGGTTTTGGCGTTTATTTGATTGATTAACACGGTAAACGTGATCATCAACAGGGAGAGCAATACAGGAGCCCAGACGGGGCCTACCCATATGACAGGAAGTAGAAATAATACGTCCCAGGTGGCTAGCGATTCTGGCCAATTGAGAAACACCTTTAAAAACACGTAGTAGAATATATCCCAAATGGCAAACGTGTAAATGAACCATCCAAAGCGTGTGTTTTTGTTGTGACCGACCATCCAACCGACTGCAATGAGCATTACGATGGTGGCAGCTTCTCTAGAAAGTTCAACTATGGCCAGGTTGTGTCCAATAGCTTTTAATGGGAAACCAAAGCCTTCAGGAAAGCTTAAGGCTCTCAGATAGACTACAATGGCAGTTTCCAGGAGTCCCATGGCTATGGCAAACACACCAACATACATGTATTTTTTGAGAAGTGACTTATTTTGTTCTTTCATTTTCGATTCTATTACTCAGCATATAAGGCTTCTATTCTTTTTTTAGTAAGGGTATGACCCAATCGCATCTCTCGGATATCAATATGGGAGCTGGTCAGGAAATTATGAGCACGGCGGTCAATGTATTCCTGAACTTCCGGTTCGAATTTGTCTTTGTTCTTAAGAAGAATATCTGCATTCGAATCGTCTAGAGACAGGAGGTAGTTGTGGTCGATTTGCCCTTGCGTGAATCCAGGATGATCTATGTTGTGTCTGGTAATAATTCGACTCCAATTAAACAGTGTACAAAGAATGACCACAGTAAAAACAGCATAAGAGCAACTGGTGTAAAGGAATCGGATGGGTTTATTCCGATAAATGGTATAGACCGTAACCACCAGTCCTAGAAGGCAAAACAGTAGGTAAAAATAAATAATAATTCGTTTTTCGGTTAAACCGTGTTCCAAAACATACGCCTGGTTTCTAAAGATAGTCT
>CAYZWM010000080.1:0-16677 GCA_964482155.1 uncultured Chitinophagaceae bacterium
CACTCGTTTGGCCATTATCATATTTGTACGCTCCTAATATAACATCAGAATAACCGTCATCATTTACATCTCCGGCCGAAGAGACCGAATATCCCATATACCCATATGCCTGATCGCACTCTAATTGAGATATTAATGTGGTGTCTATTCCGCTAGAAGAGCCATGATATATGAATGCTGCTCCTTCATCCGTTTGACCATCATCATATAGATAAGCCCCAATGATGATATCCGAATAACCATCTCCATTTACATCTCCAGCCGATGAGACCGAACGTCCCATCCGAGCATTTGCCTGGTTGCACTCTAATTGACTACTAACGGTGGTATTTATACCACTGGCAGATCCATGGTATACAAAAGCGGCACCTTCACTCGATTGACCATTATCATATAGGTACGCTCCAACGATCACATCTGAATATCCATCTCCATTTACATCTTCGGCCGTAGAAACCGAAATGCCCATCCGAGAATTTGCCTGATTGCATTCTAATTGGCTGCTGGCTGTGGTGCTTATACCACTGGAAGATCCATGGTATACAAAAGCGGCGCCTTCATTCGTTTGCCCATTTTCATAATAATAAGCCCCTACAATTACATCTGAATAACCGTCGTTATTTACATCTCCGGCCGAAGAAACCGAATAACCCATATACGCATTTGTCTGATTGCTCTCCAATTGGGTGATTACGGTGGTATCTATACCACTAGAAGAACCGTGGTATACAAAGGCTGCTCCTTCACCAGATTGACCATTGTCATACAGGTATGCACCAACAATGACGTCCGAATAACCGTCGTTGTTTACATCTCCAGCCGAAGAGACCGAATAACCTAAATAAGCAGATACCTGATTGCTCTCCAATTGAGTGCTTACATTGGTGCTTAAACCAGTGGAAGAACCATGATAAACAAAAGCGGCTCCCTCTTTTGATTGACCATTATCATAATAATGAGCTCCTACGATTACATCCGAATAACCATCTCCATTAACATCTCCAGCCGAAGAAACCGAGTAACCCATTTTGGCAGATGCTTGTCCGTTTGATAGAACAGGAGAATAGTAAGAAAAGATAGGGTCAATAGTAATGGGGTAAACGGCGTCACTTGTATTTACCTTTAGTTTTATTCGACCATTTTCGTATAAGATCTTCCCATTTAAGGTTTTACCATTTGCATCCCATGATTTTAAATCTTTGTAAACTAAGTTCACTTCCTTTTTGCCTGATTTATTTTGGTAGAAATGGATTTCGTTATCTGAAACCTGATTTACTTCTAAGCCAGTAACGGTTAATGTTATTGTGACATTGTTTGAATTTGCTGGTGCCTCGTGGATAATAAAGTTTTGCCTGGTACCTTCTTGGGTGTTGACGTATTGCTCTGTAAAGCCTGTATGAGCAAACTCAATGGTATTAGCAGATATCTTGGCCGCTATTTCATGAGGCAAATAAGCCTTAGATCCATTAATAAAAACTCCTTCGGTTTTAATTTTGCACTTCCAATTATGCCCAGCAGAATCTATCCTGTTTTGTATTGTCAATTGACCCGGTTGATAATACGATCGAATGTTGTTTGCCCTGTTGGGACTTTGGTAGGATTGAGTGATCTTATCAAATGAAATGTTATATTCTTTCTGTTCAAGATCATTTTGAATTGTTGCCAACCAACTCTGTGGAACATCATCTTGCTTGCCTTTCTGTTCTTCAACGCTTTGAGCAAAGGAGATGGAACAAAATTTAAATAAAATAAGGAAAGGAAGGTTGATATATATTTTCATAACAAAACGTGACACTACGGCGCAAATATAGCTTATCAAATGAACGCCCCCTTGAAGTCAGATTCTGTCTTTTAAATCTATGCCGTTAGTATAATCAACAATGTATGGGCAAAAGGTATTGATCCATTGTCCATGTCCAATACTATTATGGAGGACTAATGTTCTATTACGTGTAATATAATAATCGTGGTAAGTCTATTTTAAAACAATCTATTTCGCCACTTCACCTGTATCCTTTATGTTGGTAAAATTATCACTTAGACATGGTTGCGATTAAACCCCTAACATAAACCTGAAAACGTCACTTAATGATTAAATAAACAAGGCAAAAATTGGATTGAATTACTTCTTCACGATCTACGCGAATCTGGCCAGGAACATTAACACCGCACTGGAAGCTTTTTACCCCTCTTTCGCATACACCAACTTTTCAATAGTAATCAATTCTATGTTTTGAGGGTCTATGGATCGAGCTGTTCCTATACTTTTCTTAGCCTGGTCAATTTTTCCCATTGCCAAGAGAATTTCTGCTTTCCCTCCATGATATTCGCCATCGTTAGGGAAGTTTTGGATTAGTTGGTTTATATATTTGAGCGCTTGCTGATAATTACCCAGTATGTAGTTTATTGCCGCCATATTATATTTAGTCACAACACTGTTTGTATCAAGACTATAGGCCATTTCATAATCTTGGAGAGCCTTATTGACCTGACCCTTGAGATTATAAGCTGCTCCCCGGCTGGCGTATGCAAACTCGTAATTGGGGTCTATTTCAATGGCACGATTCAGAACTGTAATAGCCTCATTATATCTTCCAAGCCGATATGTCACAATTCCTAGATCATTGAGGCTTATAGGTTCCTCCCTCAATTTTCGGGCTTTAGTAAGACTCTCATAAGCCAGAGAGTCGTAACCCAGTTTTAAGTAATTGAAACCTCTTATTTTAAGCACGTTATAATTGCTAAATTGAGAATACCTACCAATTTTTAGTACATATTCAAGACTCTTCTTGTAGTCACCTTTATTTAAAGCAATCCATGTGAAATTCCAGAAAATGACGTCTTCAATTGACCCTGTAATGAGTCCGGAGTCGATCTTCTCGTGGAGCGCACCATTTTTTATTCTAACCACTTCCTTACCCTGGCTCCAGGAGTCCATGCCTAGAAACCGATCTTGTGTGATATAATTCATGGTAAGGGATGTTTTGTTTGTCATATCAAAAGACCCCCATACGATACAATCTGCTCTATATGTAGTCAGCAGTTTTTCTAATTCTCCTTGACTGGGAATCGTATTCATCTTACAGGCCACAACAACCTCCGCAGCAAGAGAGTCTGTCTTAAAAAATTCTTGAAACCTCTTAGCGATGCTCCGTTCAAGTAGATTGTTTTCATCGACAACTGCCTCGGTTGAAGTAAGTGGTATTATGAGTAAGTGGAACGTTGAATCGCCATCGTAAACATTTGTACCACGTCCTATTCTGTCTACCATACAGATTTCAAAATTTGGAGCGTTACCCGTACAGCCGGAAAATAGATAGATACAGGTAGCTATTGCAACAAAAAGCCAGGCCATTGAGTTGGATTGCTTAAAACTGTAAATTGATTTCCATTCGTTTGTTACATCAAACTGGAATGTGTTTTTTTCCTGAAATTTATTGGAAGTTCTTTTTTGCGTCATTGTAAAACTGTTAATCGAATAAAGGTCTTATCATTTTGATTTGTGAAATCGTGTGCAGTACATAAAGTATTTGGAGTATGACTCAAATAATAGAGGTCACTTAATCATCTTTGACAATCACTGATATCTTTTTCTGGTCGAAACCTGTAATTATGAAGCGATCGGGTTTATGTGCTAAAATGAGCATAACCAAATCGTCATTACTCCCAGAGTGACGTACGATTAACTCTCCCTGATCGTCCAACAATTTCTTTTGTACATCTTTGACCCAGGAAATGCCTTGTAATTTGGTCTGTAAACCATGCAGGTCCTGAAACGTGGCTTGTCTCACAATCACAGTGGTAGTTTTGAGCAATAATGGTTTGTCTTCACCATTAGGACTATTCTCGATTAAATCCCGCACAAGGCGCTCATGTTTATCCACTAATACCTCAACAGCTTCAATAATGGCCCTTTCCAGGGCATTCTGATAAGCAGCTGCTACATTGTCCCCCTTTGTATTGCTTCCAATTGATGACCTACCTCCAAATGGAGATGATTTCATTGAACTTTGTAAACTTTTATTGCTAGCGCTTCCAGTGACATTTCTGGACTCTGAAAAGAGAATATCTCCCGTGTGATTATTCTTAATCTGGATGATATATCCAATATGTGCTGTCGTTGTGCTCGACTTAGCTATGAATGCATCCTTTGTTGTGGTGGTGTGCGAGTATTCGGTTATTTCGCCAGTAACAATTGCTTGTGGCTTTAGAGATCTGCCTTGACCTCCTTCGAGCTGAGAACTGTCTTTGAGCATAGAAAGAACTCTATAGCAATTCACATTCACCAATGCGTTTGAGAGCATAGATGAAAAATTGTCGACATTGTCACTTTTCTTACCACTTGCCGAGAAAGCAAATTCGGCAACCGTAATTCGTACCCTCTCCTTGAGTGGGATGTCTGGACATTTGGTTTTTATTTCCTCTGGAATCGAGACACTCTGTCCATTGACTAATGCACTAGAGACCGAAAGGAGAAGAACCATTATTGACGCTCGAAATGTATGCTGCAACGATTTCATATGTTTATAATATTTAATGGGTTGTGATTAAAGTATAACTGCTTAATTGTCCTTCAGCCCAGATCAGCAGCTTATATATTCCTGGACTAAGCTTATTTCCTGAAATTTGAAATGATCCACGGCTCTTTTTCGTAAATACCAATTGACCAATTTCATTGTAAAGTGTACAGGTGAGTTCTGAATCGACATTTGCTACCAACACGTAGAATCCATTGGAGGATGGATTGGGATAAACCTGAATGCCGACTTCGTTGGGTTCAACAATATTTAGATTTGTAATGGGTAAACAGACAGAGGTATCCTTACATGATTCACGACTCAATTCTACGGCATAGCTCCCGTTCAGTTTTACTGCAAAAACACGATTGGTTTCTCCGACTTTTGGACGGTAGTTATTTGCGCAGTCCAACCATTGATACTTCGCCTTTAAATCGTTAGAGATTAAGCTATCCCCTATGTGCAGTACGTCGGTATTTAATTCAACTATGTTGAGGTCAATTTTGTATAAGGTGTCGCATCCTTTAGTACTAAAAACGGTGTCATAATATTCTCCAGGCACATCCCAGTAATACCTACCGCTTGGTGATGTGAAACCTTTGCAGGATTGTATGGATAGGTCGATTGTCTTTAGATTATTAAAAGATAAGACGTACGAATAGATTTGGTATGCTCGGTCCGGAAAGCTTTTAACGATGACGGACTCGAAGAATTGGGTGTCTCTAGAGACCGTGAGACCATTTTTGGTCGTATAGCTCAAGCAGGTCAGAGTATCCCGGATTTCAACTGTATCGTTGAGTAAGCGCAGTAACTCCTGCTGTCCAACAAGGTTTGTATGGCTCCAGGCCCCTTTGACACCTTTGGTGCGAAAAAAAAGATTGTGCATTCCAATCGATAGCATGGTGTCTACCGGGATTTTTAGTATATGGTTTGAAATATCATCAAGTGTATCGCTAAACCAACCTTGTTTATTACCACCTATTCCTTGATCATTATCCCAGTAAAATTCATAGGTCGATACATTGGTATCTGTACGTTCTTCATTGACTCGAATGTTGAGAAAATGGGTGTGGCTCCACAAACCAAGAGAATTTTGTGAGCGAATGCCAATGATGGCGTTACCTGAGTTCGAGAAGACACCGGTATTAAAGATGTGATTGTATACATCTGAACCACTAGTCGTATGTTGCTTTGAGGCTTTCCCAAAACTGGGATCAGAATCGACAAAAAATTCGAGCCTTTTGATTGATGCTGCAACAGTACTGTCGACAACCCTAAAATGAAGGTGTCTCGTATGACTCCATCGCCCAAGAGAATCTTGGGATCTGATTCCTACGACGTGATTGCCTGTAGACATGCTCGTCTTAAAAGAGTGACTAAAGTCATGGATATCATTAACTTTAGTATATCCTTTAATCTCATTTGCTGACCCAAAACCAGGGTCGTCATCAATGTAGTATTCAATGTACTTGATCAATTGCGCCGAAGACGACAAAGGAGCTAGGCTCAGGACAATAAGGAAAATCCGTGCAATATTCTTCCAGTTATTCATTGGATTTAGTGCTTATTTCTACAATGGTGGAATCCCCTCGAAAAGTAGTTGTACTACCCCTAAGCTTGTATATAGAAGGGATTGCCGGAAGAGCTGACCTCACATACGGGTCGCTCCCCCCATAGAGACCAATCTGAGCATTGTTCGACCCTGGTTTGTAACCCTTGAAACATTCAACACAAGAGCTGTATGGTTTTAAACGATCCTCGAACTTAGTGGCCGAAATTGGAAGGACATTGGATGCAGACATACCAAATTCATTGTTACCACCAACTAACCAGGCTGGTCGCGCAATGATAAATATGTTGTGATAGATATTCGAAGAATCGTTGTTGTTTTGGTCAAATCGGGTACTCGAGCCAAGAATAATGTTATTATAACAATTCACCCCAGAGAATACAACGAAACGCCCCTCACCTATGAGATTATGTTTAAACGTCCCTTTATATTGTGATCGCAGGTATATCCCATTTCCAATGTAGTTATTGGATATGTTAAGACCGGTAAAAGGGCCGTCAGACGATGAATATGATATTGAGCCGAGAATTATGCACTTTTCAATCGAGATGTTACTGTAACTGTTATTAGGGTGAGTACTGAAATAAACACCCCCGCCAATGTAACACTTACGAATGCTTATATTCTTCAAATTGGTACTGCTAAAAGAGATGTCATCGGAAGAGCCTCCTGCTACACTTATTCCCTCCATTACCAAACCATCAGCTCCAGCCTTTATATCGACCCGACCAACAGCACTGGTAATATTGTTACTTTGAGTTTTGGGGTTATCGGCTAGAAGATGACCGGTTCCAAGGATCACCAATTTTCGGTTTATACTAACGTTTCCATAGTTAACTGCTGAAGCCTCCAGGTGAATGGTGTCACCAGGTGAAAGTTTGGAACTATTTATAGCTGTTTGCAAATCTGTAAAACAATGTTTACATGTATTTGAACTCCCACCTACATATACAGGATTGTTGTTCACGCGCCAAATCGAACCGAATAGATTAGCGCTAATTGAACAAATGCCAAGCACCAATAACGTTAGTCGTTTTAAATGTTTTATTGAATTCATTTTTATAATTTTTTGCTAAGCCCTATCTGGATATTCGAAGATCTTGTGCCACCCCCAAGCACGGCGTGCAAGGCCAGGCGTTTTCCTTTACCGAAAAAATAACGGGCACCTACACGACCTCCCAATCCTACACCACCTGAGCCAGTACCACTGTAAGTTACATTCTGTCCCACAAGGTTCTCTTCTATTAATTTGGTTCTCCAGATGTAGTAATCCAATTGTAACCCAACGTATAACTGGAGCTCTTCAGCCAACATATCCTCTAGATATTCGTCCAAACTCATGTTCCATGAGGTGTGTATGCCAGTAATAGAATGTTTCCAGGTGTACTTCTGTCCATACAACCAGGTATAATCAATAACTTCCTTTTGTGATTGGTATGAAAAACCGAGGTTCATAAACTGGTAATCCTTCGATAAAGGGAGGTCAAGACTCGCAAAAAACGGCACCCCCCAATTCGACGCACCAATACCAATATTCAGGTAACGTTGCGACTGATTAACTTGTGCATAGGATTGTCCACGACCAAAGGCACAGAAGGAAAATATCACAGTAAAAAGAACCACTATTCGTAACATCTGTCTTGTAATTTATTGTGGGTCGAAATTGCCAGTAAGCGTTTGTAATTGCAAGGTTATGGGACGATTTCCACGTTTTGCGTGATGATATCATGGGCGTAGAAATACAAGTTGAATTGTGAGACCATATCCGTAAATATTGATTCAACTAACCCGGTTCAAATGACAGATTGAAAGAACGTAATACCGCTTGGCATAAGAGGGAAATGATAGAAGAAAACTACTTAAACAATGGGTTGTGCTTCTTTTAATTCTTGATTGGTTTCCAAAAATGGAATTTTTGCGGTAGCACGTCGGCTACTTGTCGCCTACCTCCTTTTCTTGCCTTGTCAAATTTGTTCCACGTTCGATCTACTTCGAACCTGTACTTAGGAGAAATCGGAAGCGGTGTTTCACTGGTAATTAAGTATAGTTTGGTTTTTAATTTTTTACTTACGAAGTCCAAATTGATTACGATTCCGTGTTGAATTCGTACGAAACGAATTTTGGGCAGATTGCTTTTTCTGAGAAACTCTTTTAAGGTTATCCTATTTTCCTTAATACGGCTCTTTAGCGTTACCAAAATGACATTATTTCGATCCGTTTCTATATGGATTATGTCATTAAATTTAAGGGGTTTACCCGATTTTAGTATGATTTGTGTTTCGGATGAAAAATATTCTTTAACAAATCTTTGTTTCTCGCGAAAGAGCAACCAGGAGATGTACCCCAGGATAATTAATATTATTGCTAGAGCCAACAACCAATTTCTCTGAGACGCGTTTTCTTTGCTTTTTATTTGGGCTAGTTCTCGTTCATAATTTAGCTTTTGTATTTCCGTATTCTTGACTTCTAGCCTTGAAAACAACTCATGTGCAAATAGCCGGCTTATGACCTGTTTGCCCTCAATGGAATCCTTTAATTCTGTATTCAACTTGGCGTAATGGTAAGCCGAATCAAATTGTTTTCGCCGAGAAAAGACATCCTCAAGGCGTGCAAGAGCTTCAAGTTCGTCCTTTTGATCTCCACTTTTTTGGCTAATAATAAGTGACTTCCGCGCGTGTTTGGTACACAGTTCCTCTTTTCCAGTGGCCTGGTAATAGTCAGCAATAAGAAATTCCACATAACCATCTTTGTAAAGAATTTCACTCCTTTTGCCTATACCTATCGATGAATCCAGCATCGATCTAGCGATAGCAAACTGTTCGACATGCAGATATACCTTTGCTAAGTTGTTGAAAGATCTTTTCAGTCTTGTAAAATCCCCCTTAGCTCGAGCATTTGATTCATAGAGCTTAAAATAGAATATTGCGGAGTCTGTCTTTCCTAATGAAAACATAAGGTTTCCAAGATTATTTAGTGGTACAGCGGTATCTAATATCGATGAATACGTATGACGAATTTCGAGGGATTGCTGATGGTATTCTCTAGCAAGTGGGTAGCGACCCATATCTTGATAAATGTTACCCAGTAAATTATAAATTAATGCTTGATTTACAGGGTTAACCCCAGTGTCTTTGTTGATAAAGGACTCGGTACGTTTAGCATATTCAACCGACTTTTCATAGATGCCCAATGACTTAAGGCACATAGAAGTATTTGTCAGAGCTTGCATAGTCAATTTATCGTATCCCGATAAATCGAAGTATTTGATTGCATCAAGGTAGTGTGGCAGTGCTTGTCTATACTGCTTTAAGTTGTGATGGCAAACTGCTAAATTATTCGCAATCATACCACGGAGATGGTTTGTACCCTGCTTATCTTTTATCGCTTCAAGTAATGCCAAGGCCTCATGGAACTCCCCTTTTTCGATGAGCTCAATTCCAAGGATCAGCTCATCTGGGATTTTGCCAGAATTAGGTAGCTCACCGATGTCAACATTCCGATTGCACGATAGGAGCATTAAGCCCAGTGAGACGGTATATAAAATGATACGGACTCTCAAATTAACCATTCCTTCAAACATAACACAACGAGGTCGTTTAGATGTAAAACGACCCCATTGCGCAACAAGTTTATAATCAATATACTTTTATGGAATCGTGTCTATCTTAACATTTGTACTGTCCATAAAGTGGATGTACTGGTTCGATATGACATTTCCGTTTTGGAGAAGAATGTAGTGGTAGGCACCAAAATGAGGAATTGAAATCTCCAGGGAATCACCAAGGTCGGTTATGCCAAATGAGCTATATGCCGAGTCATAAACTTGCACCTCAATCAATGGAACTAATAGTCCAGTACTGTTGTACACACTTGGATGGATTACGATTGGATCATCATCATCGTCACCAGTTTCTAAAAATGTGCTCTTAGGATACCCTGAGCTGAAAAGGTTTTCTTGCTCCGATTGCTTATCGGAACAGCTGATAATTGCCAGTGCTGCACTGACCAATAACAGTCTAAAAGGAACTAACTTCATAATATAATGAATTGTTTTGTGGACAGTTAACCGTTGATTGCCTCCACACCATTCAACGAATCGCATGATGCGAGGCTGAGGGAACTATACGGCTCATTATGAGACGATTAACAAACCCATGATTCAAAAGAACATCAGACGAATTGTTAGTTCGGCCCAATTTGGGATTGTTCTTAAATTGTGATTGGATTGATAATTGTAATTCAACCATCGTTAGCTGACCCAATAAAATAATACTCAGATGGTATGATCAGAAATTCAACGATCCAGGGCAATCTCGAAGCACTACGAAGGGAAGTTTGGGCGCTCATATGCGAAAAAAAGAAATGGGATAGTCTCAAAAAGATATATGGACATTTAACTTCTCAGGAGAAAAGAGAGCTCTTAGATGAGATCCAACTAGCCGTGATTTCCAATTTGACCAGTACACCTGGGTTAAGGTCTATGTATTTAGAAAAGGTTAGGAATACAAAAGCCCTTATACGGGCAGAAATGACAGAAGCTGAGAGATGGAATGAGAAGATAAATATATGGTCTCACATCAGTGTGGCTACTCTAGATCGCTTGTTCGGCTCTGGAGAAACGGGTAGAAGGACGGTCAAATGGGACTTGATCGCAATTTATCTTGGATATGATTCATGTGAGGATCTTGAAGGGAACCATGGTCTTCCGAAAAGAGGCGGAGAACATTCGTTCCGCTTTTCGAATAGGGCTGAATCCGATCAGGACAAACGAGTTGTCACTAAGAGCTTTATTGATTACGGATTGCAGCATTTTGTTCAAAAGAGGTTGCCTCGTAGTTTACGAACAGGTTTAATAGCGTTGTTGACTTTATCTTCTTTGTTGATCAATACCGTTTCAACCTCAAAAGGGGAACAGTTTTTTTTACAATCTGATAATCTCAAATTCAATATTTTACTAATACCATTGACCCCTTACCAAGACAATATTTCAATAGAAACCGACTACATGACACCCATTCTGAACTACCTGAAAAGCGATACCTTTCAACAGGTCGTAAATGTTCAATTATATGATGGGGAATTGCCTGCTTCAAAGCAGGAGGATGAGATTCTCATCATAGCAAAAAAGACGAATGCCGATATTGTTATCTGGGGTCACTACTATGAATCGGCATTAGACGACTCGAAACGAATCAGGATAAGATACAATTTGCTGATGGATTCATCAGAATTGAGGTTACACAGTCGTGGCGACTCAAGGTTTCAAAACTTAAATGACCTTGAACGGTTGGAAAAAGGGTATCTGCTGGATGATATCAGTTTCATTATTCAATGGACGATAGGAATGAAATATTTATTCGAAGGCAATTACTATCAGGCTGGTATACATTTCCAACACATAAGCGTCGATCAGGTAACTCAGGAGAACGTGAAGGTTCTTTTGCAGTTATCAAGAGCATTAACATCCACGAGTCAATATAAAAAGGCCCTGGTCTATTACAAAAAACTTTACTCAATCGTTACAGAAGGGACTTCAAATAATAAGGAACTCATTTGGTCATCCCACATTGGAATGTCTCAAGCCTACCTTGGCCAAAACATGCTTGACTCCATGGAATATTCTATGAAAGCGGCATACACCATGTATCAAAAGTATTTTCCCCAGAACGACTCTATTGGATTCATTACCAACCAGTTGATGACTAAAATATGTATGGCTAGATACAATTCTCATTTGGCAAAAAAATATATCAAAAAGGCAGAACAACATTTAGACGGGGACAATTCTCTTGAAATGATCAACTTGCTTATTCTAAAATCGAGATATCAACTACCACCAATTGGGTTCAACCCTTATCTGGCCAAAAGGATTGCACAAAATGGACTTACTATCCGGCTTGATAACGGAGCTGGTACTGCAAGACTTAGAGCAAGTTTGTCCGCGCAAATCATGGCATCTTACTTGAGTTTGTCAAATTACGACTCAGCGATGTACTATGCGAAAAAGGTGTTAAAATATCAACTCTTGAGTCTTGGTCCTTATCACATTGAATCGCTTAATACTTACAACTACTTGAGCGCAATTCACGATCAAATTGGGAATATTGATTCCGCATATTTTTATACTAAGCATGTCATTGAGAACAGCGATAGCAGTTTTCTAAATTTTGATTTGACCGTGATGAATTATGGTCGGCTGCTTATGAAACTTTATCCAGACTCCCTGGATAATGCAATCCGATATATCCAATATGGTCTGGAGCAGATAAATGCGAAGTCTGGCATTCGGTTAAGTAAGCCCGCTTTTTTGGCCAATGCCGCTTTAGGTGAGGCCTACACGAAAAGCGGAGATTACAACAAGGCACTTGTACATTTTAAAATCATTAAGCATAAAATCAACCAATTTCTACCAAAGGATAGATTTGTTATTCAAGTGCACATGTCTAAATGCTATCTCCTAGTTGGCAACTACGAACAAGCTTCTTTGTACATCAATGAAGCGAAACACATATTTGATATGCAAGAAATTCAAGACCATGCGGCGTTGAAAACATATGGAGAGATGGCAAAGACGTTCTGAGTCATTTTACGATTCCAAGTAAAACTTTTTAATCTACTAAGTTTAATAATTTTTCAAGCCCTATTTTTAAAATGACAAGCTCAAAAAGCCAGACTAAAGTAGAGCGTTTCTCATGGGATACGTGCAGTAGCCTTTATGTGAATAGAACAGTTAGTTGTGTCCCTTCAAGTTGTCCTTTCATTAATAAATTTGGAACGTCAACCTTTATGTTCTTGAAATAACCAAGACATGGTTACGGTTAAACCCCTAACATAATCCTGAAAACATTACGTAACGATTAAATAAACAAGGCAAAAATTGGATTGAATTACTTCAACGGTTCGATCAGAATCACTTCTTCTCGATCTACGCGAACCTGCCCAGGTAGAGCGCCTTTGAACTTTCGGACGTATTTGGGACTGGTGTACATGACAGCCGCCAACGTGTCGTGTTGATTTTTTGAATATTTGGCGGCAAGAGAAGCAGCATATTCCAGAACAACCTCAGGAACTACGTTGTCCTCCCGGTTTTTGATTAATACATGAGAACCCGCAACACCACGGGCGTGGAGCCAAACATCATTTTTATGGGCCAGTTTAAGCAAAGCGTCATTGCTCTTGGCACTTTTACCCACCCAAATTTCGAAGTCACCTTTTTGGAATTGCCTGTAGGGGAGTTGCTTGTCTTCCGTCTTTTTCTTTTCACGTTTAACCGTCACATTATCCATCTGTTGCAATTCCCTGGTCGACGTCGATTCTTCAATGCGTTGACGCTGCTGAAGGAAGGATTCTAGCTTGGTTTTTAACGATTTCAGCTGATTTTCGCTGTGTTTGATTTCCAGGTGACTGTTCTTCGATTTTTGATAATACCGCTCCGCATTTTTTTGTGGTGACAGATTTTTCTTTAGCGAAATGGTAATCTCCTCATTGGTGTAAAAATTCAATAAGTTTACCTCCGTTGATTTCTCCGGAATATGATACAGGTTAGCCATCAATACGTCGGCTATCTGTTTGAAATCGACACGTGTGGTCAGTCGCTGCAGGTTGTCTTCAACTTTTTTGATCCCTTTTTGACTTGCGGAGACCCCCCGATTTACCTCGTTATTGAGCTTGCTCTGTAAGCTGTCAAAACGGTCTTTACCGAGATATAAACGTGCAAAATCATGGTAAGCCTGTCGGATGTCTGAATAGGTTTCTACTTCCTCCTCGTGTTGATAGAGGCTCAATCCATACAGGTCTTTAGCGTTTTTATAAATCCGAATGGGAGAAGACTTCAAATCTTGAAGATAGTTGTCCCAAAACTGCTGTTGGTCGTTGGACGTAAAGAAACCCTTATTCTTCAAATCCGATACCGTCTCCGGAGATATAAACCGATTGGACTGACGAAACAATTCGGAATCAGTCGAAAAAACCAGGTTCCGTTGTTCAGGAATAAATTCAGACTCAGGGTTTAGATTCTTAAAACTATCTTCAACCTGTCCATTTCTGGCTAAGAGTAAGGCACTCCGTCGTCCAAAGCAATGAACGTGCAATTCATACGTATTGCCAAATTTGAAATAAAATCCCCGATCATTTACATAGGGTTTTATAAATAGAATCTTCTGAGTCGTTAATACCTTGAATTGAGCAAGTGCATTCTTTTTGGGGAAGTGACTTAATTCTGGATTCAGAAAAAAAGTATGCTGCTTATGAAACCGAATCAACAAATAGGTGTCGTTCGAAAACTTAAAATGGATGTCGTTAGACGATGTACTTACACAATCAACTAAGCGTACCTTCTCAAGACCCTGGTTTAGGAACTTTGCAAATCGGTTGAGGAGGAGGGAATTGTTGTGCACGGCATTCGATTAAAAGTCGCCGTATACGTCGGTGAGTGCTTCATGACCGTCTTCGGTAATCAATATGGTATGTTCGTATTGAGCTGAAAGTCCACCATCAATGGTTCGAGCTGTCCAACCGTCGGATCGGTCTACCTTACTTCGGGCCTTACCGGTGTTGATCATAGGTTCGATCGTAAATATCATTCCCGGGCGCATGCGCTTACCCGTATTTTTCATAGCGATATGGCTCACCTCTGGGTCTTCATGGAATTCCAAACCAACTCCGTGACCACAGAATTCATATACAATGCTATACCCTTTATTCTCAGCGTATTGCGAAATAACATACCCTATGTTTCCAAATCGATTTCCTGGATAACACTCCTTTAAACCCAGTTGAAGACTGGTTTTAGTTGCCTCCATCAGGTCTTTAGCTTCTTTGCTAACCGTACCCACTTCATACATCTTACAGGTATCGCCGTAAAAACCGTTTAAAACTGTCGTCACGTCTACATTCAGGATGTCGCCGTCTTGTAACACATAGTCGTTCGGCACGCCATGACATATCACATCATTTGGTGAAGCACAGATATGTCCGCTAAACGCATCCATACCGTGTCCTTTGTAACCAAAAGTTGCTGAAGTAGCTCCGTGTTTTTTGATAAACTCGGCTGCTTTTTCATCAAGTTCTTTGGTCGTCGTACCGGGTACAACAAATTGCTCAAGGTGTTTTAAACATTGAGCCGCCAATTGAGAACTCTTTCGAATTCCGTCAATTTGCTTGGTGTTTTTAATCTTTATTGCCATAAAAAGGCCGCAAAGGTACAATTCTAATGTATCAATGTATCAATGCCATGCTCTTTCGTAGCGTTTACGTGTAGAAGAGTAGTAATGAAATAGAGTACCATTGTGCCATTGTGGAACACCTAATCACCAATCAACGGATTGATCACTCCTGTTGTGTTTTATTGAGGCGTTTGAAGGTGTTATCCGAAAGAAGTACGCGTTTCGAATCCGAATGATATACGATGCCTTCTACTTGTAAGACCACGCGAACATCACTCATTTGTCCGGTTTTAAAATAGGGTAACCATACATTAAACATCAAACAACTATCTGCGTCTAGAGCCTCTTTATAATAACTGTTGCCACACCAAATGCCTTGATAATTAATGTGTTGTAAACCAACCCAGGTGTTGTTATTCATCAAAACCTCCGTCCAAATACTGTCTAAACTCCCTTCAATTGTAGAAACCTCAAGTGACGTGTCCGTCCGGTTGCAAAAACAAAACCCCCTTTTTGAATTGGTTCTAAACAACGATAAACCGTTAGACTTAACGCTGTCTAGTTTATGTGCCTCAGATACATGAATGGTCGAGTCAGGTGTTGGAAACGAGATACTCATCCAATCCAATTCCCCCTGCGCAAACAACGAAGTAGAGGCGAGTATGATTACAGTAAACGAACCAACTATTTTAAGGTATCGATTTTTTACATTTGGTTTCATAGAGGTATAACGTTTGGTTCTTAGTCTTTAGTTCTTAGTCCAAAGTCTAAAAATCAAATCATCTAGACATCTAGAGAGTCAAACCATGCTCATCTCGGGTCTTTTCAGCCACTTCATAACCCGCATCGGCATGTCGAATTACACCCATAGCTGGATCATTATGAAGAACACGTTTTAGTCGGTCGTGGGCATCTTGTGTACCATCGGCGACGATAACCATACCCGCGTGTAGGCTATAGCCCATACCAACACCTCCACCGTGATGGAAACTTACCCAGCTTGCACCACCAGCCGTATTTATTAAGGCATTTAGAATAGGCCAATCCGCTACCGCGTCACTTCCGTCTTTCATGGCTTCCGTTTCTCGGTTTGGAGAAGCCACTGAGCCTGTATCCAAATGATCTCGTCCAATAACAATTGGGGTGGAGATCTCTCCGGTTTTAACCATTTCGTTAAAGGCCAAGGCTGCTTTTTCTCGTTCACCCATTTTCAACCAACATATTCTAGAGGGAAGTCCCTGGAAGGCAATCCGTTCTCGAGCCATTTTTAACCACCTCATAAGGCCGGTATTTTCTGGAAACAGCTCTTTTAGTTTTTCATCCAGTTTGTAAATGTCGTTTTCATCACCGCTTAACGCAACGAATCGGAATGGTCCGGATCCTTCGCAAAACAATGGACGGATATATTCGGGTACAAAACCCGGAA
>CAYZWM010000081.1:0-16577 GCA_964482155.1 uncultured Chitinophagaceae bacterium
GATGGAACCAACCTGGTCGGAATTCTATTGTTGAGGCCAGTAAACGCCCAATCCATTAAAATGAGGCAGGTGGCCGTTCACAGTGGCCATCAGGGCATGGGTATTGGCAAAAAAATGGTCACGTTTAGTGAAGAACTTGCCAGAAACATGGGCTATACCCTTATGGAATTACACGCTCGTGAGGTATCCTTAGATTTTTATTTCCAACAAGATTACTCCGTAATCGGTGAGCGGTTTCTTGAAATTGGAATCCCACATTTTAAGATGACAAAAAAGCTAGGTGTTCAATAGTTTCGTTTCTTTGCAGGTAATTGAAAGCCCATAACGAAATACCGAAAATTTTAGAAGAATTGCGATCACTATCGCCCAACGAACTGGAGTCGTTTTGCGCAACGTATCGCTCGTATATTATTGACGAAATACTTGAACACGGTGGTCATTTTAGTGCCAATCTGGGTACTATTGAGCTTACCACTGCCCTTCATTATGTACTCAACACACCTGATGATCAGGTGGTATGGGACGTTGGCCATCAGGCATATTTGCATAAAATCATTACTGGACGAAAAGACCAATTTCATACCATCCGCAAAAAAAATGGATTAAGCGGCTTCCCCAAACAAAGTGAAAGTCCATTTGATGCCTTTGGGACGGGACATTCCAGTACGTCTATAAGCGCGGCATTAGGAATGGCAGAAGCAGACAAAATTCTTAAGTTGACACGCCAACACATTGCGGTTATTGGAGATGGAAGCCTTACTGGTGGAATGGCCTGGGAAGCCTTGAACAATGCTGCAGTAAGCCAAACAAACATTCTTATTATTATCAACGACAACCAGATGGGTATAGACCCGAATGCTGGAGCTTTAAATCATTATTTAAATTCGATCGATTCTCAATCCAATTTCTTTATTGACCTTGGTTTCAATTATCGGTTTACGAAAGATGGACATGACGTAGAAAATTTGGTTGAAGAACTAAATTACTTATTGACCATAGATGGGCCTAAGATTTGGCACATCAAAACGGTTAAAGGCAAGGGGTATGAAGCCGCGGAACTGGAACAAACAAAGTGGCATGCTGTGAAGTATGTCAAAATCTCTGAAAACGAGATTCCAAATAACGGGGAAAAGTTCCAAAACGTTTTTGGCGAATCCCTTCTTGAAATGGCTCTCAGCAACGACAAAATAGTTGGTATTACTCCAGCCATGCCTTCGGGTTGTTCGATGAAAATAATGATGGATGTTTTGCCAGACAGGTGTTTTGATGTAGGCATCGCAGAGCAACACGCTGTTACGTTTTCGGCTGGACTCGCCACAAATGGCCTGATCCCTTTCTGCAATGTATACAGCACCTTTCTGCAACGCGGATACGACCAGGTAATCCACGACGTTTGTCTTCAAAATTTACACGTCGTATTTTGCCTCGACCGGGCAGGTGTTGTTGGAGAAGACGGAGCCACACACCATGGACTATATGATATGTCTTTTTTGAGAAGTATTCCCAACCTAACGATTATGGCTCCCAGCAATGAAGTGGAGTTGCGCAATATGATGTATACCGCTTCCCTAATGGACAGTCCCGTTGCCATTCGCTACCCTAAAGTTGTTGGAAAGATATCAGACTGGAAGCAACCTTTTGAATCTATTGAGATAGGCAAGGTTCGACGCATGGTGCAGGGAAAGAATGCGGTATTGATTACCATAGGTATCCTATTTGAACAGGCCCAAGAAGTCCGTAACAGTTTAAAAAACAACGGCATAGATATTGGATTGATCGACATGGGGTTTGTCAAACCCATGGATTACGGTCAACTTGACGACGTCTTTGACCAATACACGTCTATTTTTACCTTAGAAGATGGCTGTATTGCAGGTGGTTTTGGGTCGGCTATAACGGAATATGCCATGCAAAAAAAATATGCAGGTCAAATTTCAATATTGGGTTTCCCTGATGAGGTTATCGAACATGCAACAAGACAGGAGTTATTAGATGATTATGGACTGAATGTAAACTCCATAGCCAAAACAATTTTAAAAACTATCCTGCCAGGATAACACCCCTCGCCCAGGTAGTTGCAATTCTTGACTGCTCCTCACGACTCATTTCTGTATTGTTTAAGACGATGGCGTCTGGTGCCTGCATTAACGGACTAATTTCCCTCGTGGAATCATACTCGTCGCGATACTTTATGTTGCTATAGATTTCCTTCAAGTCAGCTGGAATTCCTTTCTCATTCAATTCATCGTATCGCCGTTTAGCACGAACCATTGGCTCGGCAGTCATAAATATCTTTAATTCGGCATCTGGAAATACAACAGTACCGATGTCTCTACCATCCATCACTACTCCCTTATCAATTCCCATCTCTTTTTGCTTACTAACCAAAAACTCTCTGACCTCTTTTACTGCGCTTACTTCGCTCACCTTTTTCGATACGCGCATTCCTCGAATTTCATTTTCTATATTCTCCCCGTTTAAATGGGTATTATAGAAACCGCGCATAGGATCGAGAACAAACGTGATATTAATGTCCAACAAAACTCCAGGGTTTACTTTAACCTCCTCCAGAGTGATCTGATTATCCAACAGATATAAGGTCACTGCTCTATACATTGCTCCTGAATCGATGAACATGTAGCCCAACTCATTCGCCAAATTCTTAGCTAAGGTTCCCTTGCCACAACTCGAGTGACCATCAATCGCAATAATTATTTTTTTAGACATCTCCTTTTTCAAAACGGGAGGCAATATAGTAGAAGTTTTATTAAACCATGATGAAAATAAATTAACACAGATCATTTTAAAAAATTGCGTTTCGTCAAGTAATTCCATATTTTTTCAACCGTAAAAAGGCTTAAATCCTTAAATTTGCCATCCTTATGACTACAGCAATGAGTTTATTCGATAAACACAAAAATGTTCTTACTGAGGCCGTAGACGCCTTACATAAAAGAGAATTTTACACCCCGTATCCAGAACACCCTAAGGCCTACGCACCTGAAGCCAATGACAGCGGCAGAAATTGGTTCGCAGGAATGATGAATCAGGAATTCAACGAATTGAATATCGATTCGGATAAATGGATTGGTGAAGAAGTATCTCCCTATTTTCAAACAGGCATAGGCGTTTCTTACCCTCAAGTATCAACAGACATTTTGATCTCCAATGCCCAAGATGCTACGGATTGGAAAAACGTATCGATCGAAGATCGCGCAGCCATTTTGGTTGAATCGTTAGAGCGTGTGACTAAGCGATATTTTGATATTGCCTACGCAACGATGCATACCACCGGACAAAGTTTTATGATGGCGTTTCAAGCTTCAGGCCCTCATGCCAACGACCGGGCATTAGAAGCTGTAGCCATGGGATATCATGAAATAAGTCGTTTCCCAAATGAGGTGGAATGGGTAAAACCGATGGGCAAGTTTGACCTTAAACTTCATAAAACGTGGAAGGCTCAACCAAAAGGAATTGGACTTGTGATTGGTTGTTCAACCTTTCCTACCTGGAATACGGTGCCAGGTATGTATGCCAGTTTAATTACAGGGAATCCGGTTATTGTAAAACCTCACCCCAAAGCCATTCTTCCCATTGCAGTGGTAATCGCTGAATTGCGAAAAGTACTTATCGAAAATGATCTCAACCCAAATATTATTCAATTGGGTGTTGATACGTTGGCAAATCCTATTACGAAGCAACTTGCCGAACATCAGGCTGTCAATTTAATTGATTATACGGGTGGTAATGCCTTTGGAGATTATATAGAAACCTTAAACAAAACGACTTTTACTGAAAAAGCCGGGGTGAACAGCGTCATTTTGGATTCAGCCAAAGACTTGAAAAGTATTGCTCAAAACATTGCCTTTTCAGCTTCTTTGTATTCGGGTCAAATGTGTACGGCTCCTCAGAATGTTTTCGTTCCAGAGGAAGGATTAGAAACTGACGAAGGTTTGGTTTCTTTTGACGATGTAGCCAGCGCCATTGCAAAAAGTGTTGAAGGACTGGTAAATCATCCGAAAATGGGTGCGGGTACCTTAGGTGGTATTCAAAACGACAACACAATACGACGAATCGTTGATGGTGGTGATTTTGGTGGAACGTTAGTCCTGGATGGTCAAACAGTTACCAATGGCGAGTTTGAAAATGCTCGAATCTTTACACCAAGAGTTGTATCAACCGATTACGAAAACGAAAACGCTTATGGCCAGGAGTGCTTTGGACCGATTGTATTTGTTGTTAAAACGAAGAATCGAAAACACTCCGTAGAATTAGCCGCTAAATTGGCCATGCAAAAAGGGGCACTTACCTGCCTGGCATACACTACTGACAATGACATGATGACCTACATTGAAGAAACTATGAATGCCGCATTTACACCGGTTTCATTCAACTTTAGTGGTGCGGCTTTTGTCAACCAGCATGCCGCATTTAGCGATTTTCATGTAACGGGTGGTAACCCTGCTGGAAATGCCAGTTTTACGAACCCTGAGTACATAAACAAACGATTTGTTTGGGTCGGTAACCGGTACCTCAATTAACCGCTTGTCAATCCATATACGCTCATAATAAAAGCATACCAACCGGACATACCATTTATTAATTGAAATCGTTAATATTGCCCTAAGTCAACACAAAATGATCAACAATATTATTAAAGTAGTTTTATTACTGATAGCTTGTCTTTTAGCTTACCTCCTTTATAACTCAATAATGGGTGAAATTGAATACCGTAAAGAGGTTAGATATGTGGAAGGACTGGTAAAAGATAAACTGGACAAAATTAGAACTGCAGAATTGGCTTATAAAGACATTCATGGTGGTTTTACATCAGATTTTGACACCCTCATAAAATTTGTAAAAACAGGAAAATTGCAAATTTTAGTGGAGTATGGCGAAAAGGACGATTCGTCTTCTGTTTTCCGTCAGGAGATCAAAGAGGTAAGCGTTCAGGATAGTTTATTTAAGAATTACAATTTCGATTCCATTGCTTTTGTTCCTCCTATGGACACAGCCCAATTCGAATTACTATCGAGCAGAGTGATTCAGGGTAATGTTGAAGTACCTGTTTTTCAGGTCACTGACCCGTGGCCATTCGACAGACAACGAAGCAATCCAAATCATCCAAAGCCGCCGTTGCGAGTTGGTTCAATTTCTGAAGCAAGATATTCTGGAAACTGGAAATAGTTACAATGTGACTACCTCCTATCATCATTCCATAAGCAACAGGCTGTTTCTAGCACTTTCGGTCGACGAGCTTTCTTATGTCATTACCGACAAGAATCTTGAACCCGTTAAAAATGGTGTTATTGCCGTACCTGATGTACAGTTTCTACAAGAAGCATTAAACTCCACTCCACCTTTGGGCCAAATATTTGGTGCAGTCACTTTGGTGTTTTTGGGAAACAATTTCGTTTGTACACCCGCGATTTTTTCATCCGAAAAGCATCGAAAAATGTTGTACACCGCGAATCACAAACTGGCTCCAGACGAACGCCTCATGGAAGGTAGCTTAACCCCCGAAATAGCAACCATTTACGCTGCTGAGTCAGCTAAACTGGAGATTCTCAAATCGAAATATCCGAGCCTGGTTTATTGCCATGAAATAGAAACGATATATCAGTTCATTCAAACTGAAATCAAACCCACCGGCGTCAATATTGTTCTAAAACAACGTCAGAACGACTTACTCGTATTCGTTGCCAATGGAAAAAATTTACTCCTGGTTAACCAGTTCGATGCCCGAAACCAGGAAGACATTTTCTATTACACGATGCTTGCCGTCGAACAACTTGAGCTAGACATAGAACACACGACGTTATTTTGGTCAGCCAACGAAGATTTTATGTCTTTTGACAAAACACGATCTCTTTTTGAAAACTATATAAAAAACATAAAGCTCATTGATCACCTGAAAGGAGTTGATCCCATCCACCATATGAGCATCAAATGCGGGTAATTGCTGGACAATATAAAGGCATGGTCATTCCGATGCCCAAAAAGGGAAGTATTCGCCCAACCACAGACCGTTCTAAAGAAGCCTTGTTCAGTATTATTAACAGTCGTTATGATCTTGAAGAATGCTCCGTACTGGACCTTTTTGGAGGTAGCGGTGGTGTTGCGTTTGAATTTGCCTCTCGATTTTCGAAAGAAGTAGTTTCTGTTGAAATGAATCGACGCGTTCAGCAACAATGCAAAGATTTCGCACAAACGAAAGGTATTAACGAGATCCGATTTGTTTGTTCGGATGTCTTTTCCTTTCTAAAAAGAAACGGCCAATTATTTGATATCATTTTTGCAGACCCTCCGTATGATTTAACCAAGATAAAGGAGCTTCCAGACGCGGTAGAGAACTCAAATGCATTGAATAAAAACGGCGTATTGATCATAGAACATCATTCAACCTTGCAATGGAACCATCCGTCCTTAATCGAATCCCGGAACTACGGTCAGTCCGTTTTTAGCTTCTTTCAATTTGGCCTATCTTTGGAGGAATGACACGAATTGCTCTTTTTCCAGGAACATTTGACCCCTTTACCAATGGACATTTAGATATTGTCAATAGGGGTTTGAAACTTTTTGACAACGTAGTCATTGCTATAGGTGTTAATGCACTTAAAAAAAGTATGTTTACGCTGGAGACGCGTCAACAATGGATCGAAGCGTGCTTTGAAAATGAGCCAAGGGTAAAGGTTACCAGCTATTCTGGACTTACCATTAATCATTGTGATGAGGTTGGAGCACACTTTATTCTTCGAGGACTAAGAACCATTGGCGACTTTGAATATGAGAAACAAATAGCCATGGTCAATTCAGATCTCAATTCTGAAGTTCAGAGTGTTTTTGTCCTTAGCGAACCGAAGTTTACGGCTGTTAGTTCTACCATTATACGCGATCTAATCAAACACGGAGGTGATTATGCTCAATTCCTTCCTGAAGCTGTTAAAGTCGACCGAGGACTTCTCTGATGCTCGAATAGGTATCTAATTCGGCAATAATTAAATCATCCGGATTGACCCACTTGATTTCAACTATATTTTCAGCTAACTGTGGTTTCGCGTCTTGCCAGTTATTCGCTGTCATTACATACCAATCGGTAGGTTTCAACATCCATTTATCGTCTTTATACACGTGATAACTTGTGCCAAGGGCTTTATTAATGGTAAGATCGGACACATTACATTCTTCCTCGACCTCTCGTATGGCGCCTACGGAGGATTCCTCTCCGCTTTCAAGCTTCCCCTTTGGCAAATCCCATAAACCGTTTCTCTTGATTAACAGGAGTTCCCCATTTGGGTTAAAAACCAAACCACCGGCAGCTCTAATTTTCTTGAGGTACTTCCTAAACTTTTCCAGGCCATTCGGGTCTTCAACAACAATTATTTTGGGTTTTAATTCCCCTTGCAAATACCTCAACAAGCTCTTTAATAACTTCTTATTGAGAACATTAATCGTCACATGCGCACCTTGCTCCCAATCTGTATTTCTATCAAAAACAAACTGATGTGACCGTAAGAATATTTTATACTTTTGCTCCATGAATTCTGAGTCCAAAACTTCGGTAAAATTAGCTGAATATTTATTAAAAATAAAGGCCGTTAAGCTTCAACCCAATGATCCGTTCAAATGGTCTAGTGGTTGGAACTCTCCAATATACTGCGACAATCGGGTGACGCTCTCATATCCAGAGATTAGAACGTTTATAAAGGAAGAAATGGCCAAGGCTATTAAAAACAAATTTGGACAAGCTACAGCGCTTTGTGGAGTGGCTACAGCCGGAGTTGCCATTGGCGGTTTAGTGGCAGACCATATGAATCTACCTTATGCTTATTGTCGGCCCAAACCAAAGGCACATGGCATGAAAAATCAGTTGGAAGGAAGACTCGACAAATCGGACGGCATCATTGTGATCGAGGATTTGATTTCGACTGGAGGAAGCAGTCTAAAAGTAGTTGACTTTTTAAGAGAGAATGGATACAATGTTCTGGGGATGGCTTCCATCTTTACCTATGGGTTTGATTTGGCTAAAGACAATTTTGACCAAGCAAACTGCCCATTTCTAACGTTGGGCAACTATCACGATCTATTGATTCAGGCTCAAAAACAAGGAATTATTCAGGAAACCGACCTTCCGATACTCGAAACGTGGCGGAAGGATCCAGGTAACTGGAACGCATAAAAAAAACCCAGACAATCTGTCTGGGTTTTTTATTTATTTCTATTATCAGATTCTAGTATCTGTACATGTCAGATTTGTAAGGACCTTGTGGGTCAACACCAATGTAACTTGTCTGATCTTGAGACAACACTTCTAATTCCACACCAATTTTTGCAAGGTGCAATCGAGCTACTTTCTCATCAAGATGTTTCGGTAAGGTATACACATCGTTTTTGTAGTCTGAAGCGTTTGCCCAAAGTTCCATTTGTGCTAAGGTTTGATTCGTAAAACTGTTTGACATAACAAACGATGGGTGGCCAGTAGCACATCCAAGGTTTACCAATCGACCTTCAGCAAGAAGGATGATTTCGTTACCATCAACGTTATATACATCAACCTGTGGCTTTACTTCGAACTTACCTTTGTTATTTGCTTCTAACCAGGCCATGTCAATTTCATTATCGAAGTGACCAATGTTACAAACGATGGTCTTATCATTCATCGCCTTAAAGTGTTCACCTGTAATGATGTCTTTGTTTCCTGTAGCGGTAACAACGATGTCGGCTCTAGGAATAGCCGTTGCCATTTTTTTAACTTCAAAACCGTCCATTGCAGCCTGCAATGCACAAATTGGGTCAATTTCTGTTACAATTACGCGTGCACCTGCACCTCGTAACGATAAAGCCGTTCCTTTTCCAACGTCTCCATATCCAGCAACAACAGCAACTTTACCGGCCATCATTACGTCAGTTGCTCGTCGAATCGCATCAACTGCAGATTCCTTACAACCGTATTTGTTATCAAACTTAGACTTGGTTACCGAATCGTTAATGTTAATAGCCGGTACAGGCAATGTTCCATTCTTAACTCGATCATACAATCTCAAAACACCTGTGGTTGTTTCTTCAGAAATACCTTTAATAGCATCTACCAATTCCGGGAATTGATCCAATACCATATTGGTTAAATCACCACCATCGTCCAAAATCATGTTCAATGATTTACCACCTTCAAACGAATTCAGTGTTTGTTCAATGCACCATTCAAACTCTTCTTCAGTTAAACCTTTCCATGCAAAAACTGGAACACCTGTTACTGCAATAGCAGCGGCAGCATGATCCTGAGTTGAAAAAATGTTGCATGAAGACCAGGTAACCTCTGCACCAAGTGCAGTAAGAGTCTCGATCAAAACTGCGGTTTGAATAGTCATGTGCAGACAACCTGCAATTCGAGCACCTGCTAAAGGCTTTGCCTCTCCATACTCTTGTCTCAAAGACATTAGACCTGGCATCTCTGCTTCAGCCAATCGCATTTCTTTTCTTCCCCAATCGGCAAGAGTGATGTCTTTTACCTTGTAATTTGATGATGTTGTCAACGTAGTCATATTATATAGTTGAAATTTAGCGCAAAAGTACTATTTAAAGATGCTAAATAAAACAAATGCTATTATGAATTGTTTCACGTATGTAATAATATTTGCAAAATTATATATTTATGTACCCAGAAGAACTAGTAAGACCCATGAGAGCCGAATTAACAGGCAATGGTTTTACGGAATTAAAGACGGTTGACGAAGTGGATTCGGCTATGGCCAATGCGAAAGGCACAACTCTGGTTGTTGTAAACTCAGTATGCGGTTGTGCAGCTGGAACTGCTCGACCTGGTGTTGTTCACTCCCTAAGTGGAGATAAAAAACCTGATAATTTATTGACTGTATTTGCTGGCCAGGACAAAGATGCCACCAATAAAGCGCGTGAAAACATGCTGCCTTACCCTCCATCATCCCCATCTATTGCATTGTTTAAAGACGGCGAGTTGGTTCATATGGTTGAAAGACATCATATTGAAGGACGGTCTGCAGAAATGATTTCAGCTAATTTACAAGCTGCCTACGCAGAATATTGCTAATCGATTTTCTCCAAAATAAAAAAGGGGCTCTGTAAAACAGTGCCCCTTTTCTTATGTCTTTATGTTACGATCAAGGTGCTCCAACTCTGTGCATTGCACATCGGAAACCTAATGTAGATGTCGATTGTCTTTCGTCTAAGAATCTTCGTGTTCCTGGAGACATCCAATACGCTCGATCATTCCACGATCCCCCTTTATAAACGTGTGCTTTATTGTTTACCAAAGAAGCAACACCATATTCATACAGTTGGTTATCGTCGTTGTACGTTTCTTCATCCAAATAACCCTTGTTATCTGCTTTCTGGTAGTTTCTACGTTCTTGTACGTCAACCGTCTCTACGTCTTCGTATCGAATTCGTCCTAAACTATCCTTCATATCAATGACTCCCCACTGATCCAACACAGGTTTTTTGTAATCGTTACCTCTGTATGAGTTGAAGTCTGAATTGTCGTCTAATGAAAGTGTTCTATACACATCCATTACCCACTCACTTACATTACCACCCATGTTATACAGGCCGTAATCGTTTGGCCAGTATGCTTTTACTTCAGTCGTAATTAGGGCTCCATCATTTAACCATTTAGCGATACCACCCTGATCACCTTTTCCTCTTTTGAAGTTGGCATTGATCAAACCTCGATCTTTCTCTTTTCCAGTTTGGTTACGAACCGTTAATCCACCCCACGAATAAATCTTTTTGTCATTTACGTTTTCATAAAGTGACATTCCAATATTCGCTGTTGATGCATATTCCCATTCTGCTTCCGTTGGAAGTCTGTAATCCGGTAAGAAGATACCGTCTTCCATTCGAACGTTTCTAGTTCCTTTCTTGATGTTGATGTCTTTAACCAGGTGTTTCCCGTCTGTACCTTGATATTGGCCGGCCAGGTAAGCTCCCGAGTTAAAATTCTCTTCATTCATTTGGTTGATATCTGGTCGAAGAACGCCTTCACGAATCAAAATCATCTCGTTGACACGATCTGTTCTCCATTTGGCAAACTCTGTAGCTTGCAACCAGCTTACCCCAACTACAGGGTAATTTTTATACGCAGGGTGACGGAGGTAATAATCAACGTAAGGTTCGTTATACGCCAATCTATCTCTCCAGCAATTCGTATCAGGCAAGGCAGTCTCATGAACCTCAGGAAGATCCACAAACACCCGCTTCAACCAATACAAGTACTCCAAATAGTGCAGGTTACTGATTTCGGTCTCATCCATATAGAATGAGGCAACGGTTACTTTCCGTTCGAAGTTATTTCGAGCGTAGGTGACATCTTGTTCAGATGACCCCATTGTAAACTGTCCACCTTTTACATAAACCAAGCCCGGTCCAGTTTCCTGGCCAGCATAGTCGTAGGTTTCAAATCCGCCCCATTTGGCATCATTATAATGCCATCCTGTAATAGAGGACTGTTCCTTTTTACATGCTGTTTGAAAGATCATCAAACCACATGCCAATAAAAAAACTAAGTTATTTCTTTTCATACTATTAGAAAATATCGTCTTTCTTCTAAACTACAATTCTACCCAATTATTGCGTAAAAATCTATTATTTGATTAAAAATCAGGGCAATGTAATGGTTTGTGTCTAAGTACGGGTCTCTTAGGACACCACTCGATTGCTGTACTGATTTCGTGAGAACCACGTGCTGCGGCTTTTTTTGAATCCACGGTCAAGTCAAAGCTATACCCAAATTTGAATTTATCTTTTCTAAACCCAACCAATATCATCAACGCATCCGAGTTGGACGCTTCACCAAGGGTTTGTCTAAACCATAACCCAGAAACCAAAGGCCCTCTGTTTAAGTAGAAACCTACGTTCAACTGAGTAAATTGACCTTGTAACATAAACAATGCATTTGGGCTAAACGTACTGTTTGGGTTCTTGCGTTTGTCTAACGGAATAACCGACCCTAAATGTGCTGTATATCGTCTCGGAAGTTTTGCTTCCGGATCACCGTAAAAGGATTGTACCGGTTCAATTAGATTGTGAACTGCAATACCTCCATAAAACTTTTCTGTATAAATCAACCAACCTGTGCTGAAGTTAGGCGTTGTAATTTTTGCTGGTGGAATAGGTTCAGACGTCGGCAATACAAAACCACGTGTCGCATCAATCTGATCTTCCCATCTGAGTTTAGACCAGTCTAAACCTCTTTGCATAACCTGACCCTCAAGCCCGAATCGCATAAATAACTTACGTGTCACAACCAATTGGTAGGAGTAAATGGCGCTTAAAGAAGTCGTTGTTAATAGACCTTCACCCGCAACATCCCGAACTGCCAGTAATCCCAATCCACCATTAATTTTCTCAAAATGTTGGTCAAAAGAAAAAGCGGTTGTTACAAATGTACCTGGCAAACTTGGCCATTGGTTACGATAATTAACCACGGCTCGTCCACCACCACCACCACGCTGACACTGGCCGGTTCCAGCCATAGCAGGGTTTGTATAGATCGGAGTTGCATAAAACTGCGAAAACTCCGGATCCTGTGCTTGAGCATTGTCGGCAGACATGCAAAACAGCAAACCTACAAACAGGGCACCAAGTAGTATTTTTTTTGTCATCTTGTTCGTTTAATTACTCTTCAAGTCTAAGTTTGAAAAAATATCCTGTAAAGATAGCGTCTTTCGATATTTCAAACAAAAATATTCTTAAAAATAAACATTTTAATTGTCGTTTTATTGTCCTGATTACCAAAAACATGTGTCCATAACCCGTTATTTCCTTCTCGTTATGTCAGACACTACTTTCCAGGCCATCTCTCCTACCATGGCATAGGCATTTTCCTATGCTTGCTCTCAATTTTATTATGACTCCAAATGAACGATCCGCTTAGTTCATGGGAAATTATTGGCGTGCTACGTGCCAAATTGCCTTGCCCCGCAAAGTCAAAACTGTAGCCAAGTCTATATCTCTTCAATTTTACACCAAGTAGCAACATTAAACCGTCGCTATTGATGTCGTGTTCTTCTCTGTGTTTATACCATATGCCTGTTATGAGCATCCTTCGGTTTATGTAACATCCGACATTACCTTCCTTAAACTGACCTTGTGTTTTGATGAGAATATTTGGACTCCAGGTGATTGGAGAGCTTCCCAATGGAAATACGCTTCCCGCATGGAAGGTGTATCTTCTAGGAATTATCGTCGGTCTGTTTGAATAATATCCCTGATCTGGCTGCGTTAGATTGTGAACGGCAAAACCACCATACCAGTGGTCGGAATATACCAAACCTCCAACGCTAAAATTGGAAATCATTTTCGTTTTCTCCGTAAAGAATTCATCCCAGTTAAAATCTACAAATCGATACCAATAATCGAATGGTTCTTGTGAGAACCATCGAAGTTTAGTCCAGTCGAATTGTCGCTGTGACACCTGTATTTCAGCCCCTATTCGTGCTGACCAATTCTCATTGAGTTTGACATATTGAGAATACTGGAAGCTAAGCGCAGATGTTGACCACACGCCATAATTCGCTCGATCGTTAACAACGAGCAGTCCAATGCCCGCATTCAGTTTTTCGATGTGTTGGTCGTAAGAAACTCCACCCGTTACGAAATTCGGATAATAGACGATTTGATTTCTATAATTGCCGGCCACCCTTCCTGGACTTCCACCTGCTCCATCGCTAGCCGTACCTGCTAATGCCGGGTTAACGTACAATGGCGAATTATAGAATTGAGCGAATGAAATATCCTGTGCCTGTGTTGCTCCACTGGGAACCAGGATAAGCAGACCTATTTGCATCAAACCAAACGCTATTCTCTTTATCATAGGATCATAGATTGCCTATCAATTTATTAAAAAAATGGGGTAATTGTAGGCCGCCGTTCTATTTGCCTTTTTATATTACACCAATTAAATGCTGTACTTATTTGGTGTATTCCCATGTGTCTTGTTCCTAGAGGTTTGCCTGAAACTTCATAAGAATACCCAAATTGAATTCGATCCGATTTATACCCAATCAAGGCTGCATAATTGTTGGAAGAAACTCCGCCAACAATGTTTTTCTTGTACCAGAAACCAGTTACTATGTGTCCTTTATTAACAAAAGTCCCCATGTGTATATTCGTAAACTGGGCTTGATCTTGAAGCAAAATAGTAGGAATAATAATCAGGTTTTTCTTGTCTGTCCTCGTGATCTCCAATTCGTATGCGGCATGGACGGTGTATTTTCTTGGAATTTTTGAATCTACGTTGGGCACAAAAGGTTGATTGGGTTCCAGTACATTATGCACGGCTATTCCGCCATAAAAACGATCTGAATAAATTAACCAACCACCGGCTAAATTTGGAATGGTCACTTTCTTAGATTCAAAGCCAAACATAGGGCTGCTGACAAAATCATAACTTAGATCGATCTGATCATAAAATCGTTTTTTAGAAATGTCAAACGTCTTTTGTTTTATCTCAGCTTCCACACCAAATCTCATGGACAATTTTCTCTTAACCGTAATACGATAAGAATAAATTGCCCGCACCCCGTTCGTGGTCCAAATGCCTTCAATTGCTTTGTCTTTTGTAGCAATAAAACCAAGTCCTCCACCTAATCGATTAAAATGTTGATCGTATGAAACCGATCCAGAAATGCTTGTCGAAACGAATGCGGGCGCTTGATTTCGATAATTTAGAGAAAGCCTTCCTGCCCAATAGCGATCATTACATTGAGCCGTTCCTGCAAATGCAGGGTTCGACAAAATGGGTGACGTGTAGGATTCTGAAAATGCATAATCCTGCCCATAAGCACTTGATACACCAATCAATGAACATACCACAAACCCCAAGAGAACCAGAATATGTCTATTGTTATTCATTGTCGAAAAATAGGTTACCAGGGGCAAGGAATCGGATGATGTTTTTTAGATGGTCTCTTGGCACACCATTCAATGGTTGTACTTATTTCGTGTGATCCTTTAGCTGCACCCCTTTTTGAGTCCACCGTTATATCGTAGCTATATCCGAATTTAAATTTGTCCTTTTTAAAACCAAACAAAATCATCAATGCATCTGAATTAGCGGCTTCTCCAAAGGTTTGTCTAAACCACAATCCAGTTACCAATGGTCCTCGATTAAGGTAGAACCCAACATTCATTTGGGTAAACTGAGCCTGTGACATAAATAATATGTTTGGACTAAACGAGCTGCTGGATGTTCCCCGTTTAGTCAATGGAATAACCGAACCGGCATGGATGGTATATCGTCTGGGAAGTATGGCATTGTCATTTGCATAAAACGATTGAACAGGTTCAATAATGTTATGGACCGCAATTCCACCATAAAACGTATTGGTATATATCAACCAACCCGTACTAAAATTGGGGGTGGTTATTACATCGGTGGCGAATTGTTCTGCTGTTGGACCTCCAAAACCACGCAAGGGGTCTATTTGGTCTTCCCATCTCAGCTTATCAAAATCTATTTTCCTCTGCATGACCTGAGCTTCAAGTCCAAACCGCATCGACAATTTTCGGGTTATGGGTAAATGATACGAATAAATAGCACTTAATGAGCTTGTGGTCAACAATCCTTCCCCTGCCACATCACGCACGGCCAATAGAGCCACACCGCCATCAATACCGTCAAAATGTTGATCGTACGAAAATGCCGTGGTCACAAACGTGCCGGCCAAACTAGGCCATTGATTTCGATAATTTATTGCCGCACGACCAGCAGTACCTGTACGTTGGCAAATTGCCGTACCAGCCATGGCTGGATTGGTATAGATGGGTGACGCATAAAATTGTGAAAATTCAGGGTCCTGAGCCTGTACTGAAAATTGAGCCCCTACCATGATAAGTCCTAGAAGCAGCGAAGTAAATAATGTTCTTTTTTCCATCTTGTTTATTTTATTCAGCGTTTAACTCGATTTTTAGGTGAACTTATTTCAGCGGATAAACATCATTGATAATTCAAACCAAAATATTACTCAGAACAAACAATATTTTAGGTGTATTATTGTTTATGTCTGTAAAATTGCGTGTCGTTACCATCAACGTTTAATGTTTTGATTGAATGAAAAAATTATTTGTCTATTGCCTTTTATTCGGTGTATGCACTTCGTATAGTTTTGCCCAATTGTCTACAGAGGTCAAAACTCTGACTTGGAAAAACCAGTCAGATTATGAATCCTTTGCAGATTGTGGGTTCAGAGAAGTGGAAAACCAAGTCTACCCTATTTACTATGACCGAATGCCCGTGCCAAACGCTGCATATCGTCTAAAATTAATTAATACGTCTTTCAGCACAGAGACCAACCAAGACGACGATCGGATTCAATATATCGGTGGTCAAAACCAATTGAAGCAATACATTACCTATGAAAAAGGGAAACCCGTTTTAAACGTTGCGGTATTCCCATATCGAATGTCCAATATGGGGCAAGCGGAGAAACTCGTACGTTTTCAATATCAATTCCAACAACTGCAACAGGCAGTTTCAAAACATAAACATGGAAAGGCAGGTAGCTTTACCTCTGAAAGTGTTCTGGCAAGTGGAGAGTGGT
>CAYZWM010000082.1:0-16466 GCA_964482155.1 uncultured Chitinophagaceae bacterium
CAAGTTTATACGTTTTCAGACGGCAATGCATTAAAAGAACATGATGGTCAATTCTTTATGATCATGTTCATTAGTGTATTGGTTATCAATACAGGACTTGCCATAGATGGGTATGCGGAGGCAAAACGAATAAACAGCAGAAATGAGTAAAACGGGCTGGATGAATACGTAGATTTTACGATCTACTTATGTTCAGTATGAGTTAACAGAAGCTCAGCCCTATAAGGTTGGGCTTTTTGCTTGGCTACGTACCGGCTGCTGAAAAGAAATACTTCTTTTCGGGTCACTTTTTGAAGAAACTGGTTGAAAGAAAACCGTCTTTAAACGATCATTGATTTGGCCCCATTAATTGAAAGATGTTGTGTTTCGCATCATGGAATTTGTATTTACGGTTTGCGTCTAAAAACAGGATTGATTCGTTAGGGCCTAATGCCAAAAAGCCAAGGTTATTCTGACTTTCAGAATACAGATTTAAGGCAACGTTTTGAAGATCTTTGTTGAAATAAATCATCACATTCCGGCACATGATCAACTCAAATTCATTGAATGATTGATCACAAACCAGGTTGTGAACAGAAAACACCATTCTTTTTCTCAAATCTTCATTAAAAATTATCCCTTCTTTGTGTAAGGTATAATAATCAGAAAGGCTTGCTTGCCCTCCGGAGTTTATATAATTCACTGAGCTGCCTTTTATTTGTTCGATTGGGAATATTTCCAGATTGTATAACAGACATATCAAGAAAATCGTTGACCAGGGCGTACATCGAGTCAATGGATATTTTGATGGCTTGAGTAAATTCTTTCAGTTCATCATTTTGAGAATTTTGATCTTCTTCCAAAAATTCGATGTAATGTTTAATGACACCTGATGGGCCTCGTAAGTCATGTGTGGCAATGCCTAAGAATTGATCTTTTTGTTCATTCAATTCGGTGAGTACTTCTCGTTGCTTTTTGATTTCTTCTTTTTGCTCAAACAGAGACACAAACACGTTGACTTTGGATCTAAGTATAACGGGATCCAGGGGTTTGAAAAGAAAGTCTACAGACCCTCAAGAATACCCCATTTTAGAATTCTCCAGCGATTTGTCCATGGCTGTGAGGAATATGACAGGGACGTATTTAAGTTTTTCATGAGATCTCACCATACGGAGAAACTCGTACCCATTAATCTTAGGCATCATAATGTCAGAAAGCACCAACGCGAAATCATTTGCCATTAAGAGATCCAATGCTTCTTGAGGTTCGGTGGTTGTTACAACATCAATGTTTGTTGATTTTAGCACACTTTTGATCGAAAAAAGATTGTGCTCAATATCATCCAATACTAAAATTTTAGTGATCATATAGTATACATTAATGAGTGTAAATTCTGTCCATGATTATCCCTGGGGGCTATTTCCAGATTATGGTTTGTATTGACTCTGACGAATTCAGGTACGTCTTCAACGATTTGGTTTACGTCTGATAGAAGTACGCGATAAGTTGAATAGACAGAAGGTTTGGAATTGACAAAATTCGTAGAAGCAAAGGGGTGATCTAGACGTGCAAGAAAGCCAAGTGTGAAAATTAATAAAAGTATTAACGTAAAAACCTTAAATTTTATTAATCCAAAACTCAATCCAAAAATTGGGTTCGATTTTAGTTCCATTTCCTTAAGTAGTACGTATCAGAATTCAAACTTGCATATCAAGTTCGTCCCAAATGTAGACAATTTGTTCCAGATTTGGGACTTCTGACATAGAATTTGGCAAAAAATGACATAGACGAATCTTGAAATCTTCCATTTCTTGGTGTTATTTGGATCAATTGTACAGGCGATTAGACTTAATGCTTCGAGGTTCAAATAATGTCGATATCCAAAGTCAATCATTCATTATGGGCGTTCCGCCTATGATTACGGGGTTTTTTCACTAAATTCGGGTAATAAGTAACTAAATAAATAACATGAATTCTACGACACATGGTTTACGTTGGGCAAATTCTCACGTAAGCAACAAAAATTTCCTTAAAGGACTTTTGACTTTTATACTTTTATTCATTTGGGGTGTAAGTACAGCTCAACTGAACAAAGCATTGGTGCTCAATGGAACATCAGACTATGTTGAAGTGCCAAATCACAGTGCCTTAAACTTGAGTGAGAATCAAACAGTTGAGGTTTGGGTCAGACCCGACACCTCCAATTCTATGGTGATTTTGCGAAAAGGGTGGTGCAACAACAGCAATGACCAATACTATGTTGGGATTAATCGTGGCAAGGTTGTCTGGGTTTGGGCAACAAACGGTAACTGCGATTTCAACTCTCAAGTGGAAAGTCAAGACTCCGTTGTTCAAACTGGAATATGTACTCATATCGCGGTGGTTCATCTGGCTGACACGGTGCGAATCTTTGTGAATGGTCGAAAGGTTAAAAGTTCGTTAGTTAAAGGAAGTTATTCAAGGATCAGAACTGGTCAGTCTTCGTTAACTGTTGGCTCATATAGATGGAAAGGTGGGGGTTACGGTGCTTACTTTAAAGGGAAAATCGATGAGGTTAGAATATGGAAAGTGGTTCGTTCTGACATAGAGATTGACCAATATAAAAATTTAGCAATCTCTTCAGGTGATTCGAATTTGGTGATGAATCTCACCATGGAGGATTCGGTTAATGGAGCGGGTCAATCAGTGGCCAATATTTCCTTCCTGGGGACAGCGATAGACGGAAATACAATAGGAACTTCTTCGTCGCCTGTAACGGATAGTTCTTTATGTGTTAATTATGACCCAACCAGCCTAGTCAACGAAATAAGGCTAGAAGCGTTAAACGTATACCCTAATCCAAGTACAGGTGTCTTCAATCTAATTGATTTGGGCGAAAATAACGGGTTTACCATTGACGTATTTGATATCGTTGGGAGAAAGGCATATTCTGAGATCGTTAGGCGACCTACTGGAGTTCTACAGGTAGATTTGTCTGATCTTGTTAGTGGTCAGTACCAGCTTATTATGACGGGCAGTAACGTGATAAAACGAGCAAAAATAATCATTGAGTGACCTGATTTAAACGAGTGATGACCGGTATGGTTTAGCGTGCTCAATTCATTCGTTTCCGTCTTCATAATTAATCCACGTTTTATTATCTGGCCTGATACATCGCAAACGAGGTTAATAGTCCAAGAATTCGTCTCCAGTCAGAGAACCGACCGGGCTATAAGTTAGTCCGTTGGTCAATTTCGGATTCATTTTTACTGGGATTATCACTTCCTTCGCAATCGACGTGTGAAATTTAAACCTCACCGTAAGAATAAACGATAATAAACAGCACTATGAAGAAAGGCCTAATCCTTATTGGGTTTATGTTCAGCATAACACCCTTGTTCTCCCAAATAGGCCACAACGTAGAGATGTTGTATCGTTGGGATGATACCACAATCACACACAATTTATATGGCGATAAGTATAGTGATGTATGGGGTTTTGTACAAAACGGTAGGGAGTACGCGGTTATGGGTTCAACCCACGGCACTCATGTGTTTGACGTAACAGATCCTACGAATACGTATTTGGTTGATTTCGAGCTTGGAGGGGATAATGGAAGGGGTATCGTCCATAGAGATTATAAAGTGTACAAGAATTATTTATACGCTGTATGTGATGAGGGGAGTAGCACGTTACAAATTTTTGACCTAAAATTCTTACCGGATTCCTTGTTCAAAGTGTACGATGATCATGCCTTATTTCCTCGAGCACATAATATATTTATCGATACATCCTCGGCAATATTGTATGCGTGCGCATACACCTCATCTGGAAAAGCATTAAGTATATTTTCGGTCGAAAAGCCATGGTCACCTCAACCCATGATATCGTATTTCAATACCAATGGGATTGAGCACGTTCATGACCTTTACGTGCGGCACGATACTGCCTACCTGAATTGTGGCAAGGCTGGTCTTCTTATCGTAGATTTTACGGATCCTAGAGTGCCTAAAGCTTTAGGTTCACTAACAACCTACCCGGATCAAGGGTATAATCATAATGGCTGGTTAGACGATACGGGGAATACCTATATTTTTAGTGACGAGACCCCTGGTGCCGAAGTTAAAATTTGTGATGTGTCGGATATTGACAGTATCCGTATTCTATCCACGATTCCAGCTGGTCCGAGCGATACGCCAATTGCGCACAACGTGTTTATCAAGGACGACTTTCTGTACATGGCAAGTTACCATGACGGCCTTCAGATTTTTGACATTTCTAACCCACAAAAGCCCATTAAGACAGGTTCCTACGATACATATAATCAGACTGATCCAATGGCGTATAGAGGTGCCTGGGGAGTTTATCCATTTTTGCCATCAGGTATTATTCTGGTTAGTGATATGAATACGGGGTTGTATGTTTTCGACGTTCAGAAAGCCATCGGGAATCCTGAAGTCAACATCGAAACCCAGGATTTTTTAGTATACCCAAACCCAGTTACCTCAACCGTCCATATTTCATTTATGTTAAAACGTAGGCAACAAGTCTCCATAGAATTGTTTGACATACAAGGCAAGAAAGTGGCAATACTTAAGGAAGGGTACGCAAATGCAGGGGAACAATCATACGGGTTTGATGTAGAAAGTTTACCATCAAATGTTTATTTCGTAACACTGAAAACGGATAATCAAATAGTAACCAAAAAACTGGTCAAGCTGGATTAACGAGAGCTGTCCATTAAACGTGTAGGCCAATCACGAATTTTCAATCCTGTTTTATTTATTCCGTGTTGCGGTTCCATTTCTCTTCTTGAGCCCTATTTTTGGAGAAACAAAAATCTGTCATGATTCGATACACATCCATACTCGCCCTTCTACTTGGAATGGCGTTTCATTGCGTTGCACAGCAAACGCCTATAGATACGCTGGGTATAACCAACGGGACGGTTCACATGAAAGGGAGCTGTAAGTACACCAAGTTTTTAAAGAAATACAAAGGGGAGAGTGGTCTTGTGATACACATCTGGTATAATCCAACCGGAAGCAGCTCAAGCAATTCAGACATGAAAGTTGGGAAAGACGAAGTGTATTTTTTATACGGGAGAAATCTCAGATCCGGCTTGTCTGAGATGGACTTTGAGTTTGGATCAAATGCACAAGACGCCTTTTCGAAAAAGAAACCGAAGGAGCTCATGGAATTGATCGATTTCTTAGAATTTGAGGTGTTCTCCAACCAAAGTTTCAACAGCTATTTGGCTATGGAAAATTTGGAGAAAGCGTTGGAGTAAAGAGGGTAATTCCGAAGGGTTGAGTTCATCCAAATTCCTTGTTTTCTTTTGATAGATAAGCGGATTTTCAGTTGATTACGTGTGGTAATACCGCAATTCAACATTTCTCGGACCCTATCAAATTACCGTATAACAAGTTTAGAATTATAAGTAACTCCATCGTCTCTAGTCAAGGAAATAAGATAAATACCTGAAGGCAGCGAGCCATTAAAACCATTGGAAAATTCCTCTGTGAGTATTTGTCTGCCTAAAACGGTGTAAATCACGAGTGTATAGTTACCCTTCGATGTCACGTCAATCCTAAATTCTCCGTTGCTGGGGTTGGGGTAAACCTTTGCCCATGATGAGTTCAATGTGCTTATGGAATTTGTTCCAATAAAGACCATCTGGTCGTAACCTGCTTTTTGCTCAACATTTCCCACAGAATCAGTGGCTATTGAATAGAAGTAGTATGACTTTTCGTTTTCTCCAGTGAATACAAATTGGGTTGTCGTTGTGCGCTCAATTAGGGGGCTGTAGTTGATGTCGTTATCGGAATAGTAAACGGTATAGTGCTCCAATCCACAACCGTTGTCACTACCACCCCAGTTAACTTCTATGGTGGCATCTTTTTCAGAAGCATTAAGTGCAGTTATAGAGCTAACGGGTGGAATAGAATCTCGTGAAATAGTCCAGGTAGGGGTTTCAATGGCCTTGTTATTGTCAAAGATAATGGAGGCGTTGTTTTTAATAATTGACGCACCGGAGCGTTTTTTAACAAAGAAACTCAAATAGCCGTTTCCATTTTTACCATCTCTATTTGGTGGTAAGAAACCGTCTAGAGGATGCATATTTTCAGCGGTTAACGTAAGTCGGTCTAGAGCAGAAACAATACAGGTAAGCACGCCACTTTGGGCGTCTACGGAAATCTTAATGTGAACAAGATACCGGTCGTCGCCATCGAGTTCGAACACATCGTCAATGGATTGGCTGAATCGATCAAATTGCACCATCCGATCGCCCAATGCAATTTCCGAAAATGTAACCGATTCGACGTCAAACGAGGCCTTGTCTAAGCTGTCTATTATCACAAGTTTTTGCACAGGTGCTGAGGCTGATGAGTCATTTTCAAAGTGAATGGCGTAGAACAATTGACCTGGGATATTCTGAGCATAATTGTTATTTCCAAGGCCTTTGTATCCAATTTTTATGTTGGGGTCGAGTGAGTTAACAATTCGGATCTGTTTTCGAATTTGTATCGAATCTATGAATGAAGTCTCGCCGTTATAGGCTTCCATACTATTTCCATTCGATGAATGAGCGTAGGCAGCACCAGATAATGGCGGCGTCAATAAGTCAATTACGCTATCGGGGTTAAAAGACGAACCACAACCGCTACTGGTTTGTTGGAGCCAGTTTAAGTAATCCCGGAGTTCAGGCCTTCTACCGGAGTTGAATTTATTTACAAGAGCTCTATTGGCCTCTAACTTATTAATGGCAGAATCTGAACAGGGGTTAGAAATACGTAACAAATTTGAATACGCATTTTTTACACTTAATTGGCTGTCAACTCCAGTAATCGGTGAGTGAAACCAACCGACGATTTCACTTTTGGTGGTGGTATTGGTGCTCTTAAATGAAAGAGAAATAAGCCGTTCACCATTCGCTGGTACCTCAGGCAACAGAAGAGAAACCAGTTTTCCGTCAAACGTTTGATTGCCAATGGAGTCTATGTCGATTACAAAGTTTTTGCTGTCAAAAAAGATGCTATCACCACTTCGCACGGGCTCTCTGACCTTGATTTCAGAAGCCTCGGATATGGCAATAAATACCGGCACATTGTAGTAGTCAAAATTCGCTGAGTTTTTTATCTCAATAGTATAACTCGACCAGGTGTTAGACCGAATCGTATCGCGGCCGTAAATGGAAATTTCCATTTTACCGTACATCGATGTATCAATTTCAACAGCGTTTTCAATGATAAGAGTTGTGTCGCCAGGAACTCTCAAAACAAGGTCGTATAAACCGATGGGCTTTTGGATGTTCATATACAAGCCACTTATCAGCAGTCCGTGTGAATCGTGTGAAAGTGTTGAGTCGATTGGCCGTATGGTATCGGACCCATTTTGCAACCAAAATTTGGTGTTGTTCGTGAACCCATAGCCCGTAATGGTCATTCGTGCATCTTTTCCTCTTCCAATATTGACTGGGTTAAAGTGATCAATATGAACGCTCCGGTTAAATAACTCACCATCAATTTTCGAAATGAAATTATCGGTCCACCGAGTTGGATTGTGTAAAGAACCGTAAACCCATAAGGATCCGTTGTGAAGCACGAAGTTCTCTGCCTTTATATTCAAATCGTCCAAATCGTGCATTTCCAAACCTGTGTTGAAGTTGTAGACTTTAGTAAAAAGGTCATATGGAAAGGATGTGTTACCATAATCCATTCCTGTAATAAACAGTACATTATTAATTAGTTGGGATGTATAGACCAAATCAAATGTAGATACTGGTCTCTTCATATACAGAGATTCATACTCCATATCGAAAATGGTAAACATCGCTGGATTCGAAGACAGAGGTTCAACGTTATATCCACTGATAAAAAGGTAGTTGCCCTTACCACTAAAATGAGTCACTCTGCAGCTTTTTGGAAACGGTGTTTTAAACGGAACGATTTGAAAGTTGACTAAGTTGATTCTAGCTATCCCACGCATATTATTACCATCGACTTTAGAAAAGTCACCGCCTACGTACAGAACACTGTCAGCCATATAAATGGTATTAATTTTACCGTTGAAATTGGGTAAATTTGAGATCAGCTGGTTGGTTTTGAGATTAAATATCTTAATACCGTAGTCATCACTGGTGATCACGAAGTCTTCAGAGACAACCATATTTTTGCATAGACCCGTTCCAGGGAGTTCTCTTATGAATTTATTTGAAACCAAATCGTACTCCAAAATACCCTTGAGAGTCGAGTTGTTGTAATAGTAGTAATTGTTGGCAATGAACAATCTGTCCTTGTAAATTCGAGTAAAACTTTGTGAACTTCCAGAGTTGCTCATATTCAAGGAAACGTATTGGCCGGTTTTTACATTAAACTTTATGAGAGCGGATTGCTCTATATGAGCTAAGGGCCCTACACTCCATCGTGGTGCAGGATTGGCATAGTATTGGGATCCCTGTTTGGTAAGGTAAGGCCAAAAGTCAAAGGTTAGATTTGTTTTTCCAATAGATTCGGTCAACGGGTTGAAAACAAGGGCATCCGAATGGTATATTTTTTTATTTGAATACGGGTTATATCTTATACTCCACAAACTATCATAATTACCAAGTACGAACATCAATCCATTAACATTCATTAGCCCTGTTATTCCATTATTCGAGTTAATCGGTCTAACAACAACGAAATCTTTACCTGTCTGTTTATTTATTTTGTATAGATCTTTGTTTACACCCCATAAATAATTTTTCCCAATTTCTAAATGAGTGAACCGAATATCGGATTGAAAGCCGTAATCCAATCTCTGGGTGGGGTTGTCAAGCTTGGTCATTTTTGTTGGCAGGTAATTGAGAAAGGTAAATTCGCCAGTTACGTAAAGATGGCCATCTCTGGCATTCAAACCATTTATTCTTTGGTCAAAAGTCGTTTCGTTGAATATTTTACCGGAATCAGCAGTGACCGTGATTAAGGTTACCATATTGACTGTAGGGCCTTTCGGAGTAACCGGATTATACCCTTCTACAACCAAACACAAGGTGTCTTTGAAGTTGATCATGTGATGGCAATAAAAGGTGGAATTGTCAACGGTGAATGCTGCGTTCCATTTAATCAAAGAATCGTTTTTTAGAGAATATTTGTATATCCTTTTATGGAGAAAACCGTCAATAGTTTTGGATGCATTCCCAGTTAAGAAGACATGATCTTTTACCCGAGAAACCTGACCGCCAGATATACCATAGTTTGGTGAAGGAGAAAAGTTCTTCGTAGTGATATTGAATTTGAGGTAATCACCTGCGTAATTACCCAGCTCAGTAAAGTCGCCCCCCAACCAAATTTTATTGTTTGTGAGGCTAATGCAACGGGCCGCCGCGGAAGGTTTGGGTAGGTAGTAAACAACTCCGGTGTCCTTCAATGATACCGCAGTGAAGTGAGCACTTTCTCTACCTTTTACCCACTGAAAAGTACCAGCGAGATACAACGTGTCATTTTTAAGGTCAATATCATAAATGGTATAATAGTGGTTGAGTTCCAACCCTAAATCAGATACACTGTCAGTGGCTAGATCGTATTGAATGAGTGATTGAAGGTCTTTTCCATTTGTTTTGGCTTTGTTCGTTTTTCCTCCAATGTACAGTTTGTCTTTGTAAGCCTTAATGACTTCAAAAGTGGGCTTACTAGTTGGGTAGATCAAATCGAACTGCAGTGAAAATCCAGTGTCAAGATTTAAGTTGTTAGACTTAAATCTACATACATAGTCAACTTGCTTACCAGAACAAGAGTCAAAATCGCCAACTGCGTATACAAAGTTGTTGTGAACGGTTAAACTGGTTACTGGACCATTTATTTTCGGGGTCCAGGACAAAACCTTCATGGTTTTAATATTTATGGCGGCTAATTTATTGTATACAGCATTGCCGTTAATCGATGTAAACTCGCCTGCTAGAAACAGGGTATCGCCTTTAACGGAAAGTTCCCGAATTTCACCTTTAACCTTGATGGAGTTTGAAATAACGGTGTTGGTGCTAACATCAATGAGAAAAAGACTCCCAGTAGAGGATGTCCATTGACTGGAGAAATCCCCTGCAACGAAAAGTGTGTCTCCTATCAGTTTCAAATCTTTAACAGTTGCCGACTCCGACATCGGAATGTCAAAAGCCTTGTCTTCAGAACCGTCGGGAAGAATATGAACGATTTTTTCGTATCTGGAATTTTTACGTACATCACCTGCTACATAAAACCCATTTTTACCATCAGGAATGATGGTCTGGATTGACCCCGTCATTCTACTGATTATACGTGGGACTGAATCACCAGGTTGAAAACAGGTTATCGGGCCACTTTGATAAGCGGCAGGTTTGTTATTATTGGTAAAATACATTACGCCCCCAACAAGGTCGTAGTTTTTGCTTCGTGGCAACCACTGCCAGTCTCCAGTAGACTTGTTTATTAACACATTACCAGAAATGGAAATTCCATTAATGGTATCAATTTCACTGAGAATAAAGTGGTGCTTACCATATGGTTTGTAAATCGAGTTGTCTGGATAGTTTGTACGACTACATGTAAATGGAGTGGCTATTTGTTTCCAGGTCTTGGTGTTGAAGTAGTGAACAAATTGAGTGGTTTCAGAAGAAACTCCTACAATTAGTAAGGTATCATTGAATAGATCGAGGTGGTAAATATGGGAAATTACATAATCGAGAGGGGCAGTAATCAGGTTTTGATTCGAGTCAATATAAACCAGGCTTCGGTATGCGGTATCTCCAATTTCGTCGTAATCGCCACCCAGGAAATATCCTTTTTTGTCGTCTAGTGCAATCGCACTTATCTCCGGATTATTAAAAGACCGTTCGATGTTAGGTGGGTTCGCAATATTGGTCAACTTCAAACTATTTGATACCAAACCGCGACCTGCTGGGTACCCATATTTGTCAAAATATCCTGTAACATATACGTTTTGAGAGTCCTGCTTAATGACCTGGATAGATTTATTCGGGCCGGGTGAACGAACAGATTTTAAACTCGGGATCTGGTAGACAGAAAGACTTGGTTTGAATTGGTTATTTACTTCAATAAAATTTCCGTAAACATAGAGAAGGTTCTCTATCCGTTTTACCCGCACCCCGTTGGAATAACCCAATTTGGGACTCCAATCAAGAACGGTATTCGTGCGAAGATCAATGGCCGCAACATTCATTCGAACATGTTTATTGATTCTTGAAAATGTTCCAGAAACGATAAGCGTGTCTCCCAGTTTAATAATCGTACCGATTGTACCCGGGATTAACCGGTCTGGGGAACTAGACTTGTCCATAAATTCGGTGACTACGTGTAAGGAGGTGTCAATAACCCCGTTAGGATTGACCAATACGAGATGCGAAGAAGTACGAACGCCGTTGACAGAAAAGTCTCTTCCAGAAAGGAAAAATGAACTGTCATTTAACATAAGTGAACTGTACGTGGCACCTTGAATGTCGTGTTTGTAAGAAATAAGTTTCCCCGTACTTGAGTCAATGATGTCAAAACCAGATAGTGGAGTTCCAAATACGTCGGATCGACCTGTTAAGATTAAGTTGTCCCCCCAGGTGCTCACCGAGTTAAGTGCGTAATTCGATCCAATTGGATTGGTTACTGTCTGAGCGCTAACAGACAAGTTGATCAAAATCAATAAAAAGGTGACAAGTGCTTCAGTCCGAAGTTTCATAGTTGTTTGTAATTAATTTTGGTAGTCAAAGTTAACACATACCCCTGACTATCCAATTGATGCTTTACGGTTCTAATTTTTTAACCTGGTAGAAGAGAGTAACCCAAGGTTTGAGCTACAAATACCACAGATTCTAAACCAGATTCTAAAAGATCCGTGCTTGCTTAATGTAGATTTTTCGTTGTTTTACTTGTGAGTCGACTTTAAGCTCTAAGTCCACGGCAAAGTCTTCGTACTCACAATTGCAGTTTTGCTGGATGTTGTTGTAGTAATGTTTCTTAATGATGGAGCAATAGTCTGAAAGCTCATAGAGTTCGTTGTCGGTCAAAACCGTTTTGCCGTTTAACTCAGGCACATTCGATTTGGATAAATAATCAATCGTATAGCTCTGGCCCTGAAGGTTAAAGGTATAAACCAAAATCTGGTCATGGATAATGCCTGGTTCAGGCTGGACGATGCTGATTTCTTTGAATTGAACATTGAATGTAAACCCGTGGTTTACATTATACAAATTCTTGGTAATCACCACCCCGTTTGCATCCTCGTCTGGAAAAGATCGGTGTACCAAAATACCCATGGCAATGGAGTTCTGGTCGATTTTAAAATAGGCCCGTTCGTCAAACGCTCTTAAGTTCCAGGCACTTGCCCAAACCTTGCGTATGGCGTTTTCTATCGTCTTGGTTTGATGATCTTTTTTGGCCGAATACGAATCATACAAACCTGCGCCATTAAAACCTTCGATGTCTTCGGCATTGGTCGAAGACCGGAATCGGTAAGATTCAAATTCATCAAAATTGTCAATCTTGGCCAACACCAAAGCAACCAAAGCAGGATCAATAGGAGAGGAGGCAATACGTGCCCTCAATTCCTCCAACTTAGCCTCTTTTACGACCCAATTGGCTAAAAATGCGCTATCGGATATCATATTGGATACAAACGTATCCAGGCCGGTACGCTTTAAGTGTTGATCGTAGTAATAGAAGGGTATTGCAAAGTTATTTTCAGGGACCGGTATCCGCTTTAGATTGATCAATTCAGCAAAGTTGGCCGACTTACCTCCTATCGTTTTGACCGAGGTGATGTCTTGCTCGGCGAGATTGACGAGGCCTTGCGTTTCTACATCTTTGGTCAGGGTAATGGGTGTTTGAGGCTCTCGCTCGTTCCAAAATGCATTCGCTTCAGTCAAAGTAGCGTTCCGAACAATAAACGAATCACTTTCAACTTTAAGGTAGATCAGTTCTCCTATCAAAGTGTCCAGCTTTGGATTGTCCCAGCCATCTCGTAGACCCATATTTGGCGTCTTCCGATTGTGACTTAAAACATTGATATGGCTCAGCGGGGTTTGAAACTCCGTTGTGATTACACCAGAAACGACAGACAGACTATTCGGAATGCTGTTAACAAGCAAAATATCGTGTCGACCAAGATGTGTTTTATCCAGGTCATCAATGTCCACTTTTCGAAGGTAGCCATAGGACTCCTCCAAATTTAAGGCCTGGTAATTTTGACCTAGAAAAATTTCTTCTGCGGAAATCTTTCGAATTCCGGTGCACTTTTGCCAATCTGGGTTATTCGTATAGAAGTATAGCTTGTCACCAAAAAAAGAGGTTTCCAAAAGTTTATCGTAAGCCAATTTAATGTCTGCACAATCGATCACGTTGTAGGGGCTAAACTGAAAAATGTATTTATCGATATTCTCGTGGTAATTGATCGTAAAAAGGTGGAGATATCGTTCCGGCAAGTCTCCATACTGCGTTCGAAAAAAGGTTAAAGACCCTTTGTCGTATCCAAAGATGGCTTGAGCAAATTTTAGGTGACTGTTGTACTTCTTTGTATTGATGTAATAGATTTCGTCCGTTTCAAAGTTGAGCAGGATCTTAACCGATTGAACCTCACCAAAATTGGAGGTTGGAGGGCTGCTGTGAAGCATTTCAAAAGCTTCGTGCCTAATCATCTCTTGAAAGTAATCCAAACTATCGTACGCGATGCTTAACAATCCTACCTGGCTGGGTTGGTATAAGTCTTCGGCGTCCATTCTCCTTGAGTAATATCCAGGTTTGGAAAACAAAACCGAGCTGTCCCAGGGTTGGGTAAAGGAGTATACATCATCATCCTTGATTTGGTACATCAACTGTGCATCAGAATAGAGATAAAACCGGGCATTTTCGGTTGGGCTATTTACAAGGAGGAAATAATAACCTTGTTTTTGCAGGGGGATTTGTACGTCTTGTTTGCCCATCAATTTTTGTTCAAACAAGATAGACCCGTTTAACCCATATAAGGCAACCGTAGCCGCCTCTGTCGTGCTCAAATAAACGGTGCGATTACTCACCGAATAGAAAACGTGGGTAGTTTCCTGAAGCCGAACAAACGGACTCAGTTCTAATCCGTATTCTCCGTTGGCATTGCTGAATACAGTGGTGTCGAAATGGGATGGGGTGATGGAGACATCGCCTATGTTTTCCCTCGTTCCAAGATCATGGACAATACCTTCATACCTGTCCTGCGCGATAAGATCGAAGGACCAAAGGATAAGGGCTAAAACAGCTAAAAGGTTACGTGTCATTTCTGGCCACCAAGTACGCACTAAACATGGACAATACTGTTGATTTCGTGTCAATTTATGATTTGGGTAATGAAGATCTAAGAAGCAAACCTGTAATTTGGATTTTTTATTCCGGTTTAACGGTCTTTATGGCACGCATGAACCTTAAATGAGACATGGTTGGCTAACCTAGGTTTACATATCAATCTAAGTGTTGTTGTATCCAATCGTTAAAAGCGACGATCCGTAAATAGGTGAACGTAAATCCATAGTAGCTGCCATATATATCGGCATAGTTAAAGTAGTCGGAAGGGATATCTTCGCTTGAGCATAATCCTGCCAACTGGTATTCGCCTTGATGTTTGATAAATAGACCACTCCCGCAATCACCTCCGTTAATCATATATTCCAATCCAAGAGGGATGGGACTCCCAAATCTGTTACAACAGTCTGAATTCGGCGCATCAAAATCTAAAAATAATTCACCATACAAATCGCCTACCATAAATCCACCAATAGAGTCTATGGTGTTTTCTCCCCCGGTTTTCCTTCTACGATGAAATGCGAGGGATTTGTTGTAATCGTTCGCTTTTTCTACGACCCCGTATCCACCCATAATCGCATGACTATTCAATTCGTCGAAGTTTTCATAAAGAATTGCAGGTGTTATTTCTGGAACGGGGGCTGCTAATTCTGCTACGGCTATATCAAACTTGTGGCCCAAATTTGAGAAATGGAGACCGAATGAATCTCTGTATAGTCTTTGATTCTGAAATGAATCATGAACGAAAATATTCTTAATTAAATAGGTCTTACCGTCAAGTTTTATAGAGTATTCGGTTGCTGGACCGATGATTTGTTTTTCAGACAGGTTCCCGTAAATCCATCTATTAGATTCCTCAATATATAGGCTATCAAAATAGGAAGATCCACTATCAAGGTAAAAGGCATGGGCAGAAGTCAAAATATGTGTGCTGTCCAGTAAAACGCAAGACTGTTGAAACGACTTATTGTGGTAGATTTCACCAACACAATTAAATGTAGGTTGTTGAGCGAATTTATGATATCGAGATAAAGAAATGTCGTGTCTACCAATACCGCTTATTAAGGACAGGCCAATTAAAAGGCAGAAAAATGGAAAGACTTTCGTTGGTTTTAGTCTCAAAACGCAGTATGCTATTTGTTAATCTAACGGACTATTGCCAAAGGTAGTATTTGGTCAATGTTTTTTGGTATTGAAAAATGTCACCAGCTATCCATGTGGATGTTTTGAGACTGTCTCATCCATTTTGTGTCGGAATAATTTTTTTTCAGAAAACTAAAAATGACCATTATCAAATTAAAAAATAGGCCTTACTTTGCACCTACGTTATGAACAAGAAATGTCTACATCTCCGTATTAAGATGAATTGGAAGTTTTCCAATGGATAGGACGTAGATTTAAAAAAAAATATATCGAAAGCGTTCTTCTAAAATTAGATGAACGCTTTTTTTTTGAGTTAAATTTTATGAAAATGAAACACACGGTAATTAAACGTATGAATGCAACATGGTGTATGCGTACCCATATATGTAAGTTTCTTTTTCAAAGAGAATAGATTAACTCGTTAATAAAACGACACAACAATTCCCTTTGATCTCTTGCAAATCAAAGGGTTTTTTTTTGACAAAAAATAACAAAAGATAAATGACGTTTACATATAACATAAATAGTAAAAAGCTATTGGCCGAACTCAAAAGTTATGGGCTGGTATGCTTTGGTTCCTTTTTATTGGGCCTTGCATTTGTGCTGTTCATTGTCCCCCACAATATTGTTCCAGGAGGAATCATTGGGCTAAGCATCGTAATTCATGAATTAACGGGATTGTCAATTGGCCTAATTTCTCTTGCCGTTAATTTGCCCTTATTGGTTTGGGGAATAAAGGTCCTTGGTAAAAAAACCGGATTAAAAACTGCTTTTTCCATGATTTCGTGTTCCTTGTTTATTGATGGCTTATCTGAACTCACCTCAGGTAAAATATTGGTTAACGACGTTTTGGTGTCTTCCATATTTGGTGGAGTTCTTATTGGACTAGCCGTATTTGTTGTAATGAACGAAGGAGCAACCACTGGGGGAAATGACATTTTAGTGCGAATTCTCTCCAAAAGAATAAAACTACCTTTTAATCAGCTTATGCTCATTATTGATACGATAATTGTTCTGCTTGGAATTTCGGTATTTGGTGATTTCACGATGGCTGCATATTGCATCATTTCCATC
>CAYZWM010000083.1:0-16330 GCA_964482155.1 uncultured Chitinophagaceae bacterium
CTGCAGGTACGGACGATCAGAACTTGACATCAGCAACTCTTGCTGCGAACATATTGACGATCGAAATCGAGAACGGCGACAGCGTAACGGTTGATTTGACCAATGCAGGTACTGACGATCAAAATCTTACACTAAGTAATGACACCTTGTACATAGAAGACGGTAATTACGTATTACTGACAGATATGAATACGAACGAACTCATTGATAATGATCGAGATACAAAGGTCCAGGTAGAAGAAAGTAATGATGAAGATATTATCCGTTTTGATATGGAAGGTGTCGAATACTATGTAATGGATGCTGGTCACCTGGAAGTTCTAAATACAGGTAATTCGGTGTATATAGGCGAAGACGCAGGAGAAGATGACGATTTTACCAACAATAAAAATGTCGGTATTGGAACCGACGCATTGAAAGAAAATAAAACAGGGTTTGAAAACACGGCATTAGGCTACGAGGCACTTGCCAATAATCTAAACGGAGATAATAATACGGCCATTGGAGCATATTCATTATATGGAGCCCAGAATGGAAACAACGTCGCCGTTGGTAGCTTCGCTCAATACTTGGCGCAAAATGGAAACCAAAATGCTTCTTTTGGAGACTACTCGTTGTATTCTGTGAAAAATGGTGATGAAAATACAGCTATCGGCTATAACGCAGGTTACACCACAGAAGGAAACGGAAACGTATTTATTGGATTTGAAGCTGGTTACAATTCAAACAGCAGTAACAAACTTTTTATCGATAACAGCAATACAGCAACTCCTCTTATTTACGGTGATTTTAATACCAACGATGTGGAAATTTATGGATCCTTAGGGATTCAAGACGAATATGAATTTCCTCAGGTAGATGGAGCAAATGGAGAAGCATTGGTAACAGATGGTAGTGGGGTTGTAAGTTGGGGTACAATGACTTCACCTAATGAGCTGATCGATGATGATAGAGATACGAAAATTCAGGTTGAAGAAAGTGCAGATGAAGACATCATCCGATTTGACATGGAGGGTGTTGAGTATTATATAATGGATGCAGGGCATTTAGAAGTTGTTAATACTGGTGGTTCCATATTTATCGGAGAAGACGCCGGAACAGATGATGATTTTAACAATCGAGATAATATTGGTATAGGAGAAGGCGCCTTAAACGCCAATACTGATGGTAAAAAGAATATCGCGATCGGAAAAGATGCAATGGCCAATCTTGATGGAGGAGAAAAGAATATAGGGTTAGGTGAAAAGGCATTGGGTGAACTAACCACTGGAAAAGACAATATTGCCCTAGGTGATCACGCTTTGCACAATTTCCAAACTGGAGATGACAATACGGCAATCGGTTCTCGGACACTTCATAAAAACGAAACGGGTATTGAAAACACAGCTATTGGAAGCCATGCACTTGAAGAAGGGACCGATGGTAGCTACAACACTGGAGTAGGTGTTGAATCCTTAAATGAATCTGAGGGTGATAATAATACTGCATTGGGTTATCAGGCCGGATTCTCAACCAATGGCGATGGCAACGTATTTCTGGGAAATCAAGCAGGTTATAACTCAAACAGTGATGATAAGTTGTTTATTGACAATAGCAATACCAATACACCCCTTATCTACGGTGATTTTGCAAATAATGATGTGGAGATATATGGGTCGCTTGGTATACAGGATGAATATGAATTCCCTCAAGTAGATGGTACGAATGGACAAACATTAATCACAGATGGTACTGGCGTCGTTAGTTGGGGAACCATTTCGGGCGGTGGTGGCTCTAATAAACTGGAAGATGCTGACGGAGACACCAAGGTTCAGGTGGAAGAAAGCACAGATGAAGATATTATCCGCTTTGATATGGAAGGCACCGAGTATTACATTATGGATGCCGGTCATTTAGAGGTAGTTAATACAGGTAATTCAATTTACATAGGTAAGGATGCTGGCTTTGACGATGACTACACCGACAATCGTAACATCGGAATTGGGACGAATAGTTTGAAAAAAATGGAAACAGGTTACAGCAATGTTTCCTTAGGTTATAATTCGATGCAAAAGGACAAAGAAGGGTACTACAACATTGCTATTGGTGAAGACGCCCTTTTTAATGCCACCAAATCAGAGCATAATATTGCTTTAGGGTGGAAGTCGATGTATGAAAACACAAGCGGGAAATACAACATTGTAATCGGGGAGGAAGCACTATTCAAGAATAAAACAGGAGATTATAATGTAGCCATTGGGTATAAAGCGTTGAATAACGTTGATAATAAGAGTAACAACACAGCAGTAGGCTACGACGCTTACAACAGTGGAAGTTATTCGAATTCTTCTGCCTTCGGATATGCAACATCCATTTCGGCCGATAATCAAATAAGACTGGGTAGTTCATCCGTAACGTCTATTGGTGGGCAGACTTCATGGACAACAATTTCGGACGCGCGTTTCAAGAGAAATGTAAAAGAAACCGTTCCCGGACTCGAGTTTATCATGAAACTGCGTCCAGTAACGTATAACTATGACATGGATTTAATCGCAGCCTTTAAAAATACGTCTGAAAGCAACAGGATGTCTGAAGTTGAAGTGATACAAAACGTCACTTTACAAACTGGATTCTTGGCCCAGGAGGTGGAACAAGCAGCGAAATCTCTAGGCTTCACATTTAGCGGAGTAGACGCACCAAAAAACGGAAACGACTATTATGGTCTTCGATATGCAGAGTTTGTAGTGCCTCTGGTAAAAGCTACTCAAGAGCAGCAAGAGGAAATTGACGAGCTGAAAAAGGAAAACGAAGAATTGAAAGCAAAAGATGAGATGATGATGAATTTGTTATTGGATCTTCAGAAAAAAGTAAACAAATTAGAAGCTCAAGGAAATAACTAATGCGGGGAATAACGCTATATATAATGTTACTAACGAGCTCTTTGTGCAGCGCTCAGCTGTTCAATAATGGGACACAAATCCATATTGAAGAGGGAGGCATTGTTGCGGTAAAGGGAACAGACTTTATAAACAATGGTGAAGTAACGCACAAAGGATATTTATTAGTAGACAACTCCATTTATAATGAACTCACCTGGTATTGCGATTCAAGCGTACAAAGCACCGTAGAGCTTGGATTGAATTGGGAGAACAACGATGCGTTTACCTCCGGAATTGGGCAATTTAATTTTATAGGAAACGACCAAAAAATTGGCGGATCTGATCCGACAGATTTTTACATTTTAAATCTTAAAGGAGATCGATTGGCCGTCAAATCTCTTGGTAATGATATAAGCGTTGAGAAATCGTTGGATTTAAACGACGCTGAATTAGCATGCAACAACAACACGACATTGATGGATGTCAAATCTCAGGAAATTGATCGAGATGATGGTTTTGTCTCTACGGATATATTGGGACGATTGAATCGCGATTTTACTTTGGGGAAGACCGTGCCCAGTACATTCCCGTTAGGTGTTAACCGAAAGGGGAAGGTTTTTTACAGGCCAATAGTTCTTCAGAAAACAAAGCGGGGAACATTTCGAACGGCATTTTTATACAGAGATCCAAGCGATTATAATTTTGATACTGATCTTCTACAGGATAGTCTATGTACCGTGAATGATGAATATTTTCACATAGTCGGTTCGGATTTTTATAATACCGCAGATTTTGGAATCGTTACGGGCAGCATAAATGTTTGGACCACCATGGCAGATTGGCAAAACCAATGGACCAAGATCACCCAATCAGGTATTCGTCAAATCAATAATGAGATTGGTTTTGGGACCGAAAGATATATCAATAACACAGATCGTGCGATTGTTCTGGCCACGGAAAGTCCTTTTGTAGAAACGGTCGAAAAATTGGTATATGTAGAGTACAAAGAATCCGTAAAACTAGAACCTGAATATCTACTGCCAGAGAACTCAACAATGCGATGGAGACCACCGGAATTTTTGGATTGTGACGATTGTCCATTTCCGACCTATACGGCTGGTTTGCCACGTACCTATACCATCGAGGTTGATAACGGAGTTGGCTGTTTTGACAGTGATACGGTTCGAGTAGAAGTAATTAGAGGAAAGGATAACCCGATTCTAATTCCAAACGCATTTTCTCCGAATGGAGACATGTTGAACGAACGCTTTAAACCACATTTATACTCCTTTGAAGAACTCGTCAGTTTACGGATTTATAACCGTTGGGGTGAGTTGATTTATGATGGAATAGATGGTTGGGATGGAACCTACATGGGGAAAGATGTACAGATGGGTGCATATATGTATATGGCTGAAATTAAAGAACTTATAAAGGGAGGCTTTCATATGAGTAATTATGAAAGCGGTATGGTCAACGTTATTCGCTAGATGGAATTGCTATTTTTCTTGATGATTGCCAAATGATGATCTCAGCGATTATCATATTGGGAACAAAACCAAGCCAGGTTACCATCTGGTAAAGTTCAAGGGGGTTCGGAGCGATGGTGTTGGCCAGGCCAAACTTCCACAGTCTTAAGGTGATCGCCGACAAAGCCAATGCATAACTCCGTATCATGAACCGTCGGTGGGACGAAATTTTCTTATTCTTGATTTGAAGCAACGCCTTCAACGTAAATCCAAACCACAATAGAGCAAGTAAAACGAAACCAATACGGCTTGGAAGCCTTCCATTTGCGTATACACCCAAAACCAAACCGGTTGGGGCTGACAACAAGAGAACGAAATACACATAGAGTTTCCCAAAACCTCGATGGATGTGAGGCCTGTTTTTAAGCAGCAGCTTAGAAAATTGAGTAAAGCCCGCCAACAAACAAAATATGGAAGTCAGAGAATGAATAAAAAATGATGTCAGCCAGAATGTGTTTTCGAGATACTGTTGTTTGATCCGAAGAAAACCAATATCCGTGTTTAAGGTGCTGTAAGTTAGAGATATACGGAGCATAAGGAAAACAAAAATGGCAAGGACGATTCCTAAAAACCATTGGATAAGATATTTTCTTTTCGTTCGATTCACGTACTTTCGAAAGTATGAAAAAATTAATCTTCTTTAGTGTTGTAGCACTTTTTATGTCTTGCGGTTCGTCTGGCACCAAGCAAAGTGATCAAACAGGTTCGATAGATCAGTCCGTTAAAGTTTCAAATAGCTCGTCTATGAAGGATATTGAGGTCGAATCGATCCGGCCAAAAGAGCTGATCGATTTACAGAGCATTCTTGGCCTATTTACCGGAAATTTCGAGGTAAACCCAATTACGGCTCAATTGAGAAGTAAACTTCGAGGAATTACCGATACGATGGATGATGAAGTGGTTATGTTCGAATATGGCCGTGTAGCCAGGGAGTTTTATGAAAACTTAACGGAGGATATGAAACCTTATATGTATTTAGACCCACTGTACGGGGACTATGGCTTTAGGCACCCAAACGCAATAAGTTTAATTTTTACCAGGATTGAGGGTGACTCTGTTTTTGGTACAAGTATTTGTGCAGGTAATGAACGAGAGATAAAAGGAGTGGTAACCCCAAAGAACGATAGCATATATGAACTTGTTTTACGAGAGCCCGGAGATAATCGATATGATGGATTGTTTACCGTTGATGTGTTCTTAAATGGAGATAGTCTGGGCGGGCAGTTTACACCCTATATCAAAGGACCTCCTGTAAAACAATTGGTGTTACACAGTTCGGAGTTTAATTACAGCCCCAGAGGGGAGGAGTGGAGTTTTGATAGGGAATACTTTGGAAAAAATATTTCGACAGACAGTTTGAATGAAAACGATGTAGAAGTTCGGTCAAAACACAGTTTGAGAATTCTTAGAAACATAATCTATGCAAGACACGGCTACTCGTTTAAGACAAAAGATGTTCGTGAGTTTTTTGAAAGATACGACTGGTACGTGCCATTTTCAACCGATGTTAGAAATGAGCTTACAGCCATAGAGAGATATAACATAAGCCTCATAAAACGATATGAGGCCTATGCGGAAGATTATTATGACGATTACGGACGTTAAGCCACTACTGAAGATTCGGGATTTTTGTTCTTTTTAAGAAGTGTCGACAAAATGAGACTGGAAATTAAGGTTATCCCAATAGCAATTGGAAAGATTTCCAGAATGGTCATTTTTATTCTATAGACGGAATCGCTTACGTATCGAATCTTCATCTGTTGAGATTTCTCAATTTTTTCGGCAATTTGATCTGCGGGTAAACCGCTTGATTCCAAACCTTTTATCTGCATTTCAAAAAATTGGTCCATGACTCCTGGATTCGCAGCCATGGTAACCATCCATGCAACGACGTAGCCTACTGTGACAATGATCGAAATCCACATGCCTACCAGAAATGCGTTTTGAAAAGAAATCGCACCTCCTAAATTACTTCGATGTTTACGGATGGCAAAGAAAATTACCGAAAGGGCAACAAACATGCTTAAAAAACCTAAAACCTCAGCCCACCCATAGCTTGCATGCTCACTCATTTGTGACCAACCAAATGCCATTATTACTGAGAATAGAACTCCGGTGATTAAACCATACGTTAGTACAACCTTTTTCATATTATTATCATTTTTCATTTAACAAAATTGAACCAAATGATCGTTTTTGGGTTCATTCTTTAGTATGAATTTTCCAGTTTCATACTAAAGTAGTATGCGTAACCAAACCCAAATCCAGACCTCTCTGAACAGCTTGGGTTCGTCGTTTTACATCCATTTTGTCATAGATATTTGAAGCATGCGACTTGATCGTTGCGAGAGACACAAAAAGTAGGTCAGCAATTTCTTGATTCGTATGGCCTTTTGCCATTAATTCCAAAACTTCTAACTCGCGCTTACTCAGGCCAATGGTGTTGTTTTCACCCTTAACTACCAATATAGATTTTGTCCCCTTTATGACGTCTTTTTTTCCAAAAAATCGATAGCCTGTATAAAAGCCAATGATCACCAAAACGATAGCAGAAATAGCCAGATAAATTTCCAATCTGGACACCCCAAAATATAAGGTGTAGTGAGACGTATTTAAGATGAGCAATAGCACAATTGAAACCAGACCGTATATAGTAATTTCCTTTTTCAAGATATACAAGTATAGTGCTTAGTCCATTAAACCGACGAGAAAAAGCCAGCATATTTTTTGTAAATTTACCCTATTGTTTCCTCGCTTACCAAAAGGATTATTGTATGAAAAAAACATTTACTCTATTAGCCCTGGTTTTGTTGGTTCAGGTTGTTCAGGCCCAATTCACATCCGTAAAGGTAAAATTGACCGATGACCTCATATACAATTCCGGTAGTTCTACCCATGGGAAAGCCGCTGGAAACAAAGTAGATTGTTCAGGCGATACCCTTGAATACGGTCGATTCAAAGCGACAAGTTTGACGGCATTAAACGTTTCATACGGCTATCGAGTCGGACAATACTATGAAACCCCAGGAGACGTAACGATATCTGGTTTTGACTTTTATGCCTGGGTTCCAAGTGGACAGTCAGTAATAAAGATAGATGTGATTTGTCATTTGTATGAAGCAGGAGCAGACAGTCTTCCTTCTGGCCCTCCACTCCGTGCAGATACTATTACGGTTGATACGACTTTTGGTTCTGGTGCGTTAAGCCTACTTCAAAAGCGAGCAACATTTGCTGCCTATAGAATGAATAAACCCTACATTGTGGTTGTGATGAGTAACGACACGAGTCGAGTGTCTGTAGGCATCAATAGTTACATTGATAATGATGGTCGTGCAGAAAATGTAGCATGTGGAACGATCGGCGGTCGATGGTATCACTGCCTCGATTTGAACATTAGCGGAAACACCTTGGATTGTGACATCTTAATCGAACCTCATGTAAGTTATGAGGTATACAACGACTTTACATTCACGGATTGCTACGACTACAACGATACAGTTGAATTTAAGAACACGGCATCTCCTTTCTATTTTAGTAAAATGTACAACCGCTATAGTTTTTATGGATACGATCGTTTTTGTCATCGGTGGGATAAAGGTATTGGCTTCTTTACAGTGAATGAGGTTGAAGGATCTGAAAAGTATACTGCGCCTGCCAATAAGCAAATTCGAATGATCAGTACCTTGTATCATTATAGAGGTGGTGGAACGTGCTTAGACACTACAATCAAACAGCTCAACTATCAACCTGCTGAGGTAAAATTTATTGGCGACGATAACATATGCTCAGGAAATATGTCCCACGTTTTGGGTATTAGCGATGCTGCAATTTTCTGGTACAGAAGCACTACAGATACGGCTTTTGCTCAAGGGCCTGATTATGAGTCGGATACGGCATTAATGGTCAACGATGTAGTTTTTGCCAATGCGATCAATAGGAACTGTGCGAGCAAACGAATACGTAAAGAAATTAAAGTAAACACGACACCTAATGCACCGACTATAAAAGACGATTCTATTTGCTTGAATTCAGTCGCAAACTTAATAGCCACGACAAATGCGGGTCAGATACGCTGGTATACCGACTCAACCACCTTAGTGACGATTCATTCGGGCAGTGTTTTACAAGTAGGTCCCCTAAGTAAAGATACCTTCTTTTTTGCCAAAGCAATAAATGGAGCATGTACACACCCAGGTAGAGTACGGGTTAAGGCCTTGGTGAGTAGTGCATTTGCGCCTAAAGAACCTAGCGTGAGTAACGACACAACTATTTGCCTGCTTCATGGTGATATTCAACTTAAAGCATCTGGAACTCATACGCTACGATGGTTTGACGTAGCAGCTGGTGGAACAGCTTTGACAACAGGTAGTACGTTTTCGTTTACTCCAACAACGCAAGGGATACATTCCATATATGTTGATGCCTACGATGGGAAATGTGCCAGCAGTAGATTGCCCATTGACGTTGATGTGAACCATTTCCCTGAATTACCTGATTTAGCAGACAAAGAAGCCTGCCAGGGACAAATTATACTGTTTGATTATCAATCTATTGATGGTGAAATTGACTGGTTTGCCTCGTCAACAGGAGGTAGTAAAGTGTACGGTGGAACTTTTCGTATTTTTGACAATGTATTAACGAATGAGACTTTTTACTTAGAACCGTTTCAAGGAGGTTGTAAAGATACAGTCCGACATAAATGGACTTATGAAGCGATAGCCTATGGTACCGTGCTTTCAGAAACCATAGATACTCAAGCCTGTGATGGAACAATTCCTTCTCTTGAAATAAATTCTGATGTTGGTGATGTTGTATGGTATGACTCCACCGGGAATAACATTCTGTTTACTGGTCCAAATTTCGTAACCGACCCGTTTACACAAAATAAAAGCTATTGGCACCATATAGATAATCGAGGTTGCATAACAGCTAAGAAAAAACATGATATTACCTGGCGAATTATGCCAGATGCAAATTACGATTACCAAATAACCTGGAGAGAAGTCGTATTCGCTTCCAAATTAATTAGCCAAGGCGATTATGTGTGGCGTTTCGACGATGGAACCGACACCTCCATGGGAACTGATGTTACGCACCACTTTTACGAGGACCGAACCTACAATGTTTCATTAACCGTTGAATCTCCTTTTGAATGTATTGATACGGTGATTAAACCCATAACCATAAACACCGTTGGAATTGATAAATTGGGACGTGAAATCATTTCCGTTTATCCAAACCCGAGTTTTGGGTTAATTAACATCGAAACTTCATCAGACTTTAGACCGGATTACCTGGAAATATTGAACCAAAATGGTCAAGTGGTCTTTGAAAAGAAGTCTATAGTGCCCTGGCAGAGGTATACCCTTGAAATCAAATCAACTGATTTACCAGAAGGCGTTTATTTTATTCGTTGCTCGAATAACAATGAAACCGTTACGAGTCGTTTTACGCTCTTGAATAACTAGGACTTATCTACATTTAAGCAAAGCGCTGCGGTTTAAAGAAACGACCGTTTTATTATTGCTCTATAGATTTATGGAGGAGTATACAGAAGTCACCATTCCCTTATTGGACGATATAAAAGACATCGTAAATGCCGAGCTTATTAACTTGGGCTATGAGGGCACATGGGATAAGGGCAACGAGCTGGTTGCTTATATTCAAACCGCCCAATTCGAACACAAGAAACTTTACGACATGTTGGGTAAGTATTCTAGAGAAAACAGTTTTTCTTATACCCGAATAGAAAATAAAAACTGGAATGAAGAGTGGGAAAAGAATTACGACCCAATCTGGATTGATGACCGCGTTTATGTTCGTTCTCCTTTTCATAAGGGAAATAAAGAGGTCAAACATGAAATTGTGATACAACCTAAAATGTCTTTTGGAACTGGGCATCATGAAACGACTCAACTGATGATGGAAATGATGTTAACCTCTGATTTGCAGAACAAATTGGTATTAGACATGGGGACCGGAACAGGGGTGTTATCGTTTTTTGCAAGCCAGTTGGGAGCCGATTCGGTCATTGGTATTGACATCGACCAAAACTCGGTGGAAAATGCGCGAGATAATGTAAAATATAACAAGTGCACCAACGTTAGTTTTCTAAATGGAAGTGAAGAAGCGATTCCTTCACAGAAATTTGATGTGGTTTTGTCAAACATTACAAAAAACATTAATATGGGGCTTTTACCTCACCTGGCCAAACATGTATCAAACAATGGTCTTCTAATATTGGCAGGGTTTTTGAATTTTGATTTGAAGGAAATTGATAACCTGGTATCAGGTCTGGGATTTAAAGTAACTCGAAGTAATTCGAAGGGAGACTGGGAGTGTTTACTTTATACAAAAATGAGCTAAGAAATTAATGAGGAATATTTTTCAAATATTGGGTTTAAGGTTGTTTAGTGTGCTCGTTTTGAGTGGATTAACTATTTGTTTTGCCGATGCTCAAACCAGGGGGTTTAGTAAAAATCCAGAAATATTTATTGGAGAATTAGGTGCACATGTCAAAAAACTGAAGGACAAGCAGGTTGAAAAGACGTATGACGCGTTTAAAATCCAATGGGAAAGTGGTATATATTCTGAAGATGAACAAGGTACCGTTATTCGACTTGCTGAATATATGGCCCTCAAAAAGTTTAAAATAAAACCAGATTTTGAGTTGTATATGCGAACCCTCCTTGCTGCAAAGGATTCCAATTCCGGAGTTTCGCAGGAGAAATTTTACAATTGGTTATTAAATGAATATAAACTCATAAAAAAGAACCGGCGCTCTTTTCTCAAAGTGCTGGAAACATCGTATAACATCTTTAAGGATAACACATTGTACACAGCACCTGGGAAAACCTGGGTTTTTAGTAAAACAGATTACAAATTCGACTTCAACGGTCCAGATATTTCACTTCAGTTAACCAACATTGATTTAACGTGTAAAGGGCCGGACGATAAGATCATTATCCGAGAAACCAATGGCGTTTACGACATATTGAAAGAGAAATGGGTAGGTAAGAAGGGAATAGTAGATTGGGAACGAGTAGGCATTTCCGCCACCAAGGCTTTCGCTGAATTGGATGGATATAATATAGACCTCACCCAAAGAGGATTTAAGGTTGATACGGTCGTATTCCAGTATCACGGTGTCATAGAGGGTAAAATATTAGGCAGCTTAGAAGATCGAATTTCGGCAAGAACCCTCCATAAAAAAGACGACAATTTTGAGGATTCCAGATACCCGAAATTTGTGTCGTTTAGCGACGACCTTTCCATCGATGGTTTTGCGACTGGAGATATTGTATTTAAGGGCGGTTTTGCTATGGATGGCAGTCGTATTCAGGGACGAGGAAGCAAGCTCAACAAGGCATCGTTTGAGTTCTACTATGAAAAGAAACTTATTGTTGAAGCCAGGGCCAATGTATTTACCATGGCTGACGGAAAAATTCAGTCATTAGAAACGGAAACGACGATATATACTGATAGTGGTGAAATATACCACCCTAGAGTACGTCTTACATTCAATCAAAAAGATAAACGTCTGGCCTTACGAAGAGGACAGAAAGGAATTGAGCAGGCTCCCTTTTTCGATTCCGACCACAATATAGAAATAGAAGTGGATAAAATCATTTGGAAAATGGAAGAGCCAAAGATTGATTTTGACATGATCAGTGATGAAGAAAGTGCCAAGTTTGTTTCAAAAAACTACTTTAAGGAATATAATTACGAGCGCATTACGAGAAGTGGTATGATGCGATACCACCCGATTGAGAGGTTATATAAGTATCATGTCATGACCAAATCAATGACACTAAAACTCTCCGATTATGCAAGTTTTTTAGGGTCCAAAAAGGAAAATCTTTACCCACAGGTTATCGGTCTGGCAGATCAGGGACTTATTTACTACGATACGGAAACGGAAGAGATTGAAATCAAGGAAAAACTTCTCAACTATTACAAAAACTACCTCAAAGTAGCTGATTACGACGTTATTCGGTTTAGTTCGGTTATTGCAGCTAGACCAAATGCGACGCTAAATTTGGTGAATTATGATTTGGAAATGCAGGGTATCCGAGGCTTTCAATTTAGCGACTCGCAATACGTTATTGCCTATCCAAGAGATCAGATAGTCACCTTAAAGAACAACAGAAGGTTAATTTTTAATGGAAAGGTCACGGCAGGCCGTTTTGATTTCTTTGGAGATAACTTCGATTTTAGCTATGAGAGTTTCACCATTACCAGTGAAAAAATTGACTCCTTAAAACTGTGGTTCCCAGACACCATTAATCAGAAATATTTAATTCCGGTTAAATCTGTATTACGCGATATTCATGGTACGCTCTATATAGACAGGCCAAATAATAAATCTGGATTGACCGACTTTCCGGAGTATCCAAAATTTATTAGTAGAGCACCTTCGGTAATTGCGTATGACAAAAAGAGCATTTTTAATGGGGCCTATAATAAAGACGAGTTTAGGTTCGAAGTAGATCCATTTGAGATAGATAGTTTGGACAACTTTACCATTAAAGGATTAAAGTTCCCTGGAAATTTTGTGTCTGCGGGCATTATCCCAGATTTTCGGTACGAAGCTTCGATCATGAAAGATTATTCCTTAGGTTTTACCAAGGCGAATCCGCCTGGTGGCTATCCCATGTATGGCGGCAAAGGACATGGTGAAATTGATATAAGTATGAGTGAAGAGGGTTTCTGGGCGAGTGGAGAAATCGACTATGAAGGAGCAAAATTGACGTCGAGTAAGATTGTGATGACGCCAGATTCGACCAATGCGGAAGCAGATGAATACTCCATCAAACGGAACGAAAAATACCCTCGGCTACTGGCTACTGATGTGCTTACACACTGGCTACCAAAAGAAGATAAAATGTATGTCAACACTAACGGACATGACGTAGATATTTTTGATGATGGACAGGTTTTTGAAGGCAACCTTTTACAAACTCCGAGTCGTCTGTCGGGTAATGGAGAATTGAGGTGGGATAATGCAGTGCTCACATCCATGGATATGGCGTTTAACCCCATCCATGCAGATGCCGATGTATCCGCCATACAAATTGGAGATGTAGATGAAGGAAAAATCTCGTTTGTATCGGCAAACGTGCAATCGCATATAGATTTTGAAAAGCGAACCGGGGACTTTAGAGCCAATGAGTTAGGTCATCATATTACCCAATTCCCTTACAATCAGTTTGCATCTACCATGGATGAGTTTAAGTGGGATATGGACAGGAAGACCATTTTGCTAACACCAACAGGAAGACAAAAAAGCGAAGATTACGTATTTAGATCTCAAAAATCTTCACAGGATGGTTTGGTTTTTCAAAGCACCAAAGCACTGTTTGACATGAATGAAGGGATAATTTATGCGGAAGAAGTGCCGTATATAGATGTAGCTGATTCACGCGTGTTCCCAGCAGATGGCAAGGTAACCATAGAGAAAGATGCCGTTCTTAGACCTCTTGAAAATGCAAAGTTGTTGGCTAACAGAGACAATAAATATCACGAGATTTACGACTGTAAGTTGTTTATTGAGGGCCGACTTGATATTGCAGGAAATGGTTATTACACCTTCAGAGACAAACACAACACCGGTCAGGTAATCTTCTTTGACAAAATGAGGGTATTGGCAGATACGTCTACCATTCAGGCAAGTGGATACATAGCAGATTCGTTCAATTTTGTATTGAGCCCTAAAATTGGGTTTAAAGGTACAGCAGACCTAAACAGTAAGGATGAATTTCTATCGTTTAAGGGCTATGTCATACCGCTTCACAGTTTTACGGATGTCCATAGTGAATGGTTTAGGTATAAAGATCAACCAGACCCCAGTGACATCATTGTAAGCGCTCACGAGCCTCGAAATAGTGATCGTAGGAAAGTATCGATAGGCCTAAGCTTATCGCCGGCAGATTCGATCAATGTATATCCAAACTTCTTTGCTCTTAAAAAGGCATTCACAGACTTAAACATTGTATTAGACACAGGGATTTTCTTTTATGATGAAATCAGTGACGAGTTTGTTATTGGAGACAGCAATAAACTAATCAATGGCAGTACGCGAGGTAATATAATTAGCTTTAATGATAATACCGGCACAATACGCGCTGAAGGTGTATTTGATTTTGGGTTAGACTTAAATGAAAATTTTAGCGCACAGACCATTGGGCAAGCTGTAAAAACGAAAGACGATTCTACGTTCGTTATGAACACCTTAGTTGCTTTAGACATGGAGTTACCCGAGGAATGCTGGACTCGATTACACGTACTCATCGACGAAAAAGCGTCGGATGCTCCGAGCTATAGTGTTGATGATGAGGATGTAAAACGAAACCTGTCTGAATTACTCTCTGACAAGAAATTTGCAAAAGTAAAAAAGGAGCTTGAAGAATACGGTGAGGTTAAAGCGGTTGAAGAGTTAAATAAGGACTTCTTAATTACGGATATGGAGTTTTATTACTCGCATACCAGAAAAGCATTTGTGTCAAGTAAACCGATCAAGGTGGCAACGATACACGGCAAGCAAGTGAAGAAACAATTGAATGCACGGGTTTTAATTGAAAAACGAAGAAGTGGGACTCGTTTTGTGTTGTATTTTGAACTGAGCAAATACGATTATTTCTATTTCGAATACCAACGTGGAAACCTCTATGTATATTCGACGGATAAAGAATTCAATATGATTTTACGTCAACGGTCGGGTAAAGTGAGTGAAAGAGGATATGTAGTACGACCGGGTTCGCCGTTAAAAGTAACACGGCATATAGACATGATAGATGCGCTAGAAGAATGATTTCAATACATGTGATTGGCTTGGCCCTGGCGGCTTATATTTTAGGATCGATTCCTTCGGCTGTATTAGTCGGGAAATCATTTTTTGGGATGGATGTTCGCGATTATGGAAGCATGAACGCCGGTGCAACAAACACGTTTCGTGTGCTTGGAAGACAGGCAGGTAGTGCCGTTTTGTTGTTGGATATAATTAAAGCCATAACCGCGGCTAATCTGGTGTATTTCTTGCCCAATGTAAGTGAGTTAACTTCGGTGATGTCTTTTAAAATAGCGTTTGGAATGATTGCCGTTCTCGGGCATATTTATCCAGTTTTAGCACATTTTAAAGGGGGAAAAGGAATTGCAACTTTGTTGGGACTGGTCATCGCAATAGATCCTATTTTGGCCCTTGGGTGTATCCTTATTTTTCTGATAATTCTGATGATCACCAGGATGGTTTCTGCTGGGTCAATTCTAACGACACTGTCATTTGGAATACTTAGTTACATTCGATACGGTTTGGACGAGCCTGTTCTCCAAATTTTTGGCATCTTTGCAGTAATATTAGTCCTTTACACACATCGAGCCAACATGGTGAGAATTTGGAAGGGCGAGGAGAAGAAAACATCTCTATTTAAAAAGAAACAAGAAAGCTAATTTACAATTTTGAATTTCGATATTCGATATAACAAGACGGTTGAAATAGAAGAAGTCGAGGTCATTGAAGACCTGGTCGGCAATCATTCTGTAATCATATTTAATGACGACGTCAACACCTTTGATCATGTCATTGACTGCCTGATGGATTACTGCGAACACTCACCAGAACAAGCTGAGCAATGCTCAATTATTATTCATTACAAAGGCAAATGCGTGGTAAAACACGGTGGTTCAAAACAATTGGCTCCAATCTGTGAAGCCCTATGCAGAAAAGGTCTTTCTGCTGTATTAGAAGAGGCATAAACGTACATTCTTTCTTAATTCATGATTGCACTTAACGATATATCCTACGAGTTTGGCGGGAATTACCTGTACAAAAACACGAGCTGGCACATTAAACCCCGTGAACGTATTGGTTTAGTTGGAAAAAATGGTACAGGGAAAACGACCCTGTTACGATTAATTACCGGGGAGTATGAGCTGAGAGAAGGCAGC
>CAYZWM010000084.1:0-16300 GCA_964482155.1 uncultured Chitinophagaceae bacterium
GATAAACTCCAACAGGCCCAGGAGCGGATGACAACAGAACGGGCATTTATGACCACGGTAATCGTTTTGGTTTTGTTCGTGGTTGTGGTTCGATACATCCGAAGCAAAGGGATTTTTAAAGCGTCAATAACTTAATTTATTTAATATATGTCACAATTAGTTAAAATGCGCGAATACCGCGTGAGGTACATCGTTGAAGGCGGTGAGAAAAAAACGGTAATTGTTTTGGCTCGTAGTCTTAAACAAGCTGGAAAGTTGGTTACTAAAATGGAGCTCCCGGGCGAAGAAGTTATCGAGTTCGGCGATGCTGAGTTTCACCGATGGGTTGCACGCCCTATTGAGGATTCACCACCTCAAGAAAGTGAAGAAGATTCAAGCACTAATCAACCAGCACAAACCGAAACTTCTAATGAAGGGAGTGAGGCCAAAAAGAAAGAAACTCAAGAGTAAGATTGTAATTTTTGGATGGTTTATTTGACAACAAAGGGGGGCTGCGAGGCCCTCCTTTTTTTGTTAGTTAAATTTAACTAGCTAGTGTTTTGAAATATTTTCAAAAAAATATCGTTAATACTAATTGCTGAAACTTTTTTTTACCCGCCTACAACGCATCAATTTTACTTTCTTTAAGGATGTAGTCTTGTGAGTTATTTTGTTTCAGGATGTTTTGTAGTGGGGCTTGCGTGTATTCTACATTTTAAATAAACCTTTTATGCTAAACCGATTGTTCGAAAACAAAAAGTTAACCAATGATGAAAAAAAAGAACTATCCAAGCTGTTAAAAGTAGGAATAGAAATTCGAGAACTTTTTAAAAAAATACCTCCAAGCCAAGTCCTTTCCTCCGGAGCCCGTTGTTTGGCCATGAGTATGGAAAGCCCCTCAATGATATTAGATTTACAACAACCTGAGGGCTCTATGATTCCATTGGTAGCCGAAACCGTTTGCTTGAGTTTGCGCAAATGTGTTGACCACCTGGATTTTGAAACCCCAATTAGTAGCACCTCTTAAACGTTCCAAAATTTGGAACTATCGAGATAAAATAGTATTGTTGTTTTGCGTGTAGGTAACGCAGACAGCACGTCCCGGGGGGGTGAGACTCTTTCGGGACAAATTGCACGGTATACAACGGTAATCTTTGGTATTTCTGTCCCTAAGGTTGAAGGTTCGAATCCCTCCCGTGCAACATGACCACCGATATATAAGAATAAGCTAAGCCCTTGGAATTGTCCAAGGGCTTTTTTTATGTCTCCAGTATAGCGTTTTTCATCTATACTGAAGATGAAAACCACTACAGTGGATCCCATATACATTTTCTTCTATAGCTGCAGCCATAGAAGCATTGTTCTATGGGGTCCCTATATACATTTTCTTCTATGGTACCCGGTACAGCTGGCATAGAAAAAACCATCTATACGGTACCAGATCCGGCATAGATTAAACCCTCTATGGGTGATCAATTCCGTAAAACGTTCCATAAAATGGAACAAAATACCCCTAAAACCCTTCAAAACTTGTCAAAATTGACCACCTGAGCCGGGAGCTCAATCTAGTTTTATATAAAATTTCAAACAGTATGGACATCGTAAAAGCGCACTATAAAACAGTAATTGTCGGGATTGTCACCATTGTAATAGCTATGGTCCTTATCTCACTTGCGACCAAAGAAACTGAGGACGAAGACGGTACGATTCGCAAGAAATTGTGGTTTCAGGACTAAATCCATTTTCAGTAAGTAACGAGTATTCAACAGGGCTATAAACACAAAATAATTTCACACAGATGAATCGAAATAGAAGACATAAAAGAATTAACCGAGACATGGATTTCTCAATGTTATCCAAGGCGGCAAAACAAGACCTTGCCGGTTTTACTGGTGATCAGTACGCCGGATTTGTCGGACCGACCGGAGGCCGTTGGAGACCACCAGCCGGAACAAAGGAGTACATCCTTAATCTGACCGTAGCCAACATTGCGGGTATTCACACACTTATAATCATGCCAGGTGTGGTATGGAATGAGACCGCGCCAGCAAACGGCGTAATTCGTGAAGCAGCAGTGCTTAGTGAGTTTCCGGATGCTGAGGGAGTTGCGAGTGTGTTCACTTGTGCAGGTTCTCCTAAAACAACGGATTATTTCTTGCATTTCTTAAGAAATGTACCGGGTAAGTTCCTTGGCTTTAAAATCAAGAGTACGGATGCAGACCAGTTAGAAAAGCAATTCTTTATTTCCAAAGAAAGTGCCTTTACCGGCCAGGATAAGGAAATGGCTTACTCGTTGGGGTCGTTTACCACGGAGATGGCACAAAACGATAAAATGGTAACGGTACCGTTTAGCGATCAAATGGACAATCAAACGAAGTTTAGTATCCAGTTGGTTGCAAATACCACGGTAACGATCACCATGTTCATTGGTGAGCTGGACAACATCCCCGCGGAATTCGCAGGCGACTAAGACACATATACGAATCAAATACAAAGGCCAGCCCATGTGGCTGGCCTTTTTTTTAACCAGGATCAAAAGAGAAAAAAGGAAAGATGTTTAGCGGGTTTACCTCAGTAGAATACTACCGAAACATGGGCAAATCCCCTGCGATGACAAACATACACACCGGAGCATTAAAGATTAATCGCCCGGTATGGGACAAACTAAAAAAGGCTCACAAAGAGTTTGTGGCTCTCCACGAGTTAGGACACTACAAACTAAACACCTTCGATGAGTTTGCAGCCGATGAGTTTGCCATCAAAGAATTTTTTAAAAAGGGAAAATCCCTCGACCAGGCCATTTACGCAATGACCGGATCATTGGATGAGAGTATTCCGGAGCACAAACAACGAGCAAACCGGGCATACCGATTGGCTTTGAGGTTGAAGGACGGCAAAAAAAATAAAGACACTAAAAGAGAGACTATGTACGAGCACAATTCAGGAGCATACGAAACCAATTTTTGGGGAAAGAAGGGCAAAGCCCGTCGAGTAGACCGTAGATCGCGAAAAGCCGATAAAAAGGCAACGAAACAAGAGGAGAAACTTGAGCGTATCCGAGCTCGCGGCGCGTCTCGTGCAGGTGTAGCGGCTGCCGGTGGTAACGCATGGGCTAATAGAGCTCAAGACTTACTTGGTGGACTTTTTGGAGGCGGTGGAACACAAGCCCCAATTGATCCAGGAGCCGGAGGAAATGGAGACGATCCAACACCAATACCGCCAGTTAAAGAGGGTATGGACCCAATGATTATTGGAATCATTGTCGTGGTTGTGGTTGTGATTGGGTATTTCTATATGAAAAACCGAAACAAAGTATAATCCATTGTTATGATAGACAAGTTCAAAGCCCTTTATGAGAAAAGTCCAGCGCTTGCCATTGCTATGGCAGTGGTGACGTTGATCATATTGTTGATCATCATCAAAAAGATTTCAAAGGAAATCAAAGATGCCAATGCTCGCAAACGGGTAAAGGATACATCCGATGGATCAAAACCGATGTTGTCTAAAGCTGAAATCAGCTCAAAAGCAAAAACCCAACTATCTGCCATGAGCAGACCGGGAACTAAGGAACGAATCTTAGTTGATTCTATCCGAAACTTAAACGGGGCAGATTTGATCCGGGTATTCAACGCCTTTGGTGTCGTGGCTTATGATAATACGTTTGGAGCCAAAGCCATAATTTTTGGCAATGACTTGGATTTGTTCGGTTGGTATAATGAGGAATTAAAGGGGTCGGATAAAGAAGAAATGCAAAGTGTTTGGGATAAAACAGGAATGGAGATTTAGTTATGAAGACAAAGAGCGTATTAATTACTGTCCTTTTCGTGTTGGTCATATTGGCTTACATATACTTCTCATTACCAAAAACCAAGTTGATTTGGCTTGGAAAACACAGAGGCAAACTCATTGGATTGGGTACAGGTGGAACCGATAAAGAAACGGGCCAAAAGTGGGTAAATGTTCAGTACGTAAATAAGGACGGCCAGGAAGAGAGCCGGAACTTTTATGTCAAGGATTTTGAATTAAAAAGATTTTAGAAAATGAAAATTTCTCAGGCAGCTATATTAATAATTTTGATCATTGTTATCCTCTATGCCGAGGAAATCAAAGAAGCGATTCAACTTATTCGCAATCCTGAGAACGATGATGATCTACAGGACGGTCCAATCCAAATTTCACCTCAAGAGGTAAAAGCTGGTGTGGCCGACTATTTTTCGACCAGCCCGGAGCGTTTACGTGCCGTACTCGCTGAGAGAGCAAACCACGCTAAACCCAATACTCAAAAAGCGATGGCCTACCTAATGGATATGGGAGCCGACGCGTCAACAGCTTTAATTGAAATCAAAAAATTTATTGCCGCGGGGATTAATCGTTCTCGTGGTGTTTACGATCGCTCATATTCTAACTAACCGGCCCAATGTTATGTCTAATCCAATACGTCAGGCCTATATCGATAAATATTCACCCTTAGCGGTTCGAGCAACCGCCGGAACTCGTTTATTCCCTTCTGTTTTAATGGCTCAAGCCATAGTTGAATCCTACGATGGCCGTAGTCGTTTAGCCCGGGAGGGTAACAACCATTTTGGTATCAAATGCCATTCCTCCTGGAAGGGTAAAACCATGTTGGCAAGCGATGACAAGCCCAATGAATGTTTTCGAGTCTATGACTCGGTAATTGATAGTTACAACGATCGGAACAAATTCCTCATAGACAATAAACGCTATACTCGAGGCGGCGTTTTCAGAGCCTTAACAGCAAAAGCCCAAATGCGAGCAATCGCAAAGGCCGGTTATGCTTCAAATTCTCAATACGCCTCAGTGTTGATCGGCATCATGGATCAATACAATTTATATTCCCTGGACCAGCAAAAAAAAGAACTTCCATTATCGGCCTCGATTCAGGCTAAATACGATCGAAGCGACAAAGTATTGTTAGTGCTTAAGGTGCTAATCCTAACGTTTTTGATTGTCAAATTTTTCAATCTTTATTACCGTAACCGATCAACATCATGAGTATTTGGAGCACCATAAAACGGGAGTTAAAAAACACCGAATTACCCGAGGTTGAAACCGTGATAAAGGTGGACCAGGACAACCTGGTTAAAACGGCCATTATCATAGTGATTACCATCGTAATTGTTGCCATGGCATTAAAAATGATTAAAAAACATTAATGCCAACAACCGCCGGCATATCGTCCCCTCCTTACATCAATACGGATCTGGATTTACTTTGGATTATCGCCAATACATCTGAGGGCAATACGTTGCCTCCGACTGAGGATATTTCGAGTATCGATACAACGAACTCAGCTTGCTGGCCAACCAAAACGCAGTTTTTATATGTGATTGCCAATTTAGGCGCAAACGGTGGGGGAATATCGCTTTCAGATTCGAAACTAGCCTACAAGGCAAATTGGCCTACTGAATTAGAGCTTTGGTATTACATCGCCAATATTCTACAAGGCAACGTTCCTGCCATTGCTTTAGGCTCGATTACACCCAAAGAAAATTGGAGTACAGACAAGGAATTGATTTATATCATTGCTCAAGGTCCAGGTATTACCGTTCCGTTAGATATTGCTGACATCACGTATAATGATTGCCTGAGCACCTATTCCCAGCTCTTGTATATCTCAGCACTTAACGGCGTTGAATTGTCACCAATTCAAGCAGATTTACAGCTTTGGCATCGATACCTGGAAGAGGAAATTTTCAATGTACGATCAGTGGATTATTCACCCAATAACCACCGTGGTATTTTATCCACGGCCACGGTATTGGAGTATGACGGCATAAATGATTACGTGGCATTAACCACGCCTATGAGCCAGGCCACGGGAACCTGGATTATCAATTTAAACATGTACGCCAATCCTCCGGGTATGTATGTATTTGGTGCAGACGTAGCGGACGCGTCTCAATACTTTGTTTATATGGACCGGAACAACGTTTATATCCGAAACAAAAACCAATCGATTGCTGAGGCAATCCCAACCCCATTTGGCTTTGACAATGTGAGTTATCAAATGGCCATTACCATAAGTGCAACGGAATTAAAACTTTATGTTGATGGGGTATTAGACACAACCCGGGCAATTTCTGGAAGTACCGCGGATTTCTTTTTCAGGAACATTGGAACCCATGTCGGGGCAGAGTTTTTCTTTGGAAAAACGGGAGGCCTTAAGGTATTTAATACAGAATTAACCGCCGCCGAGATCCTGGAGCTTTACCAGAACCCGGAACAAATTATTCCTACCGGGGCCGATGCTGCCGACATTGAATTGTATATGCCAATGACCGCCGGGATTAACGCGACGGCTTATGATGGAAGCGGTAATTTGAATCATGGAACGATTAACGGGGCAATCTGGCAGAACGAAAACGAGTTTCCGTTTATGCAAATGGCTCTGGTTGATTGGAACGAAAAGGTTGGCGGGGAGATACTGCCTGAGGGGTTAGATCCAACCAAAGACATTTTAGATGTTGCTATCGTAAATACAAAATTTGTAGACAGTTTAAATATGAACGGTCGGAGTCGGTTGGTCATTACCAAAACCGCGTCGATTGGATGGACCTCCGATACGTCGTTGGAATTCTGGATTAAGGTTAATAAAGATCAAAACAACCCGGTATTTTCTTCCTTGCCGACCGAACCTAGTTTGGTTGTCGGATCTGGCTTAGGAGATACCATATTTTACGATTACAACGCCGGGGCTGTTAACTCAAGTTACACCTCCGGAGCAATTACCGGCGATGTTCGTCATGTGGTCGTTATGTCTTCTGGCGGCGATCGAAACAAACTCTACATCAATGGGGTTTTGGACAATGAGAACATTGGGGCTCCAATCAACAATTTATTAAATGCAACGTACAATATTGGAACCGATGATACCGATTACTTTTTTGGTGAAATCATGGTTCTAAGAATATACGATGAATCGTTGACCGATGCTCAGGTTGAGCACAATTATAATTCAGAATGTGAAGATTACGGACTAGCAAGAATTTAGCTATGAGAGGAAATGTATTTATACCCATACCGACTGATCAGATATACACCCAATTGCCCGAGCAATTGGCTAAACGATATTCGTTCCAATCGGACGATCAGGGGCCGGTTACGCCTACATGGGCTCAAGTGGCCATAGAGTACAAAAAGAAATTTGGAACGCCTTTATTGGTCGAGTGGACCGATGATAAGAAATATGTCGTAATAGAACTTGCTGTGTCGTTTATGACCGGCGAGATGGACGAAATACAAGCCTTGAGAGAGGCATACGGAATTCAAAAGGGAGATGTGAGCTCTCCGGCATTTGGCCGGTTGATGGGCTCGGAGCTTACCGATTTTTTGGATCAGATTTCCAAGGATAAAATTAAAGAGTATACGAATAATTATAGTAAATGAAATAAGAAATGGATCAAGTTATAATCGCTTTCGTGCTGTCAGCTGTAACCAATATTGTAGCGTTAATCGCCGTCTATGTTAAGATCAGATTAAAGATCAACTCTTTGGAGGTTAAGATGGATGTAGTGATTTCTGAAAATAAAGAAAACGCTCTTGAGATTAAAGAGCTAAACGAGGATTTGAAACGTGTGGAAATTGAAAACGCTAAACGAAGTCGAGTATGAAACTAAACAAGTGGGCAACTGAAATTTGGCTTTTGGGAATTGCCGTTGCAATTCTATGGGTATCACCCTGGCTCATTAGGCTGTATGACCCGTCGGCCAAAGTGTGGGATGGTGCATATTTATTTAAGGTAGCCTTTGCGGCCTTTGCGTTGACTATCGCAATGGGATTTGTCAAAATGACAATGCAATTGGGTTGGGGTCCACTGGATGATTATTTAGAGAATTTTAGAGAACATTTTAACGTATTAACATCATGGCACAAAGCCGTAATTTCTTTTTGGCTCTTTTCGCTGTTACTCTTGGCCTTTGTGGCCTTAGTCATTGCGATGGACTAAGGATCACGACCGATCAAAAGCGGGTTCCGGAGTCTGGAATATTTCAAGAGGATAACCTGATTGAGGTCAATTGTTTTAAAAAAATGTTGACTTCTCAATTGGGCGTTGTCGAGGTTGGTAATAATGAAGGTATTGAGGTTGAACAATACTTGAATTATACAGGACTTTCCAAAGGATACGCCTGGTGTGCTGCACTTCAAAGCTGGTCATTGGGTCAATGTAAAATTGATAACCCCAAATCAGCATGGAGCCCGGCACTACTGCCTAAAAGCAAGATTGTATATCGATCGGGTGATGATTGGCCTAAAGATGAAGGGGCGTTAGTTTATGGGATCTATTTTTCAAAGAAAAAACGAGTTGCCCATGTTGGGGGTGTGATAAAAATGTTACCGGATAAATTAATTGGAATAGAAGGAAATACAAACGATGGAGGAGCTAGAGAAGGGGACCGGGTTATCCAAAAGATACGACCTAAAAGCACGATTTATGAAATGGCCAGGTATTAAAATAGAATGGATTAAAACGGCTTTGCTGGCTTTGATTTTGTTTGCCTTATGGAGTCCAAAAGAGCAACCGGCTATTTATATGATAGATCCGCGAAAAATTGAACAATATGAACAAAAAATTAAAACGATCGACGAGGTTTATCTATCTGCTGTTAATGACGTTGACAGCCTTAGTATTGAGCAGAAGGATAGCATTATCGCAAGATTTGAACGCGGACTCGATCACTACAGAAACCCCCAGAGATAGCTGCAGTATAGATAAAAACAACTATGTCAGCTGTATCCTGTTGGTCGATTCTTTTAAGAAGCAAATTTTAACCCGGGACACGTTATTGGAGCTATACCGAAACCAGGACACGCTCCAAAACTTAGAGATAGAAAGACTTAAAGATCAAAACAAACGCGATAAGCGAAACAGCTTCCTATTAGGCGGCGCGGCGGGTGTGTTAGTTGATCGAATTATAACAATTGTAACAAAGATATTATGAAGCGAATTTTAATTTTGATTCTACTGGTATTTGCGGTTGCGTACTACTTCCGTACCCAGGTGAATCCTTCTTTTTCAATTGAGAGGTTTGACAAAATCCGTAGGACTGGCTATTTCAGTTTCGGTGGAGATATGTACTCTTTTGGTCCAGGTTCGGGAATGAGTATACCATACCGGGGCGGTTGGGTTTTAAAGTCCAGGGATACCGGGAACCTATTTCGCTTTGATTTATATAGAAACGGACAATTTATTTCAACACTTCGCGTAATCTAAAATTATCATCATGAGTAATACACAGAAAATATTGATTGTACTGGTTATTATAGTAATAGCCGCGATCGCTTATTCCAAAATGAAAAAAAAGGAGGATTCGGAGCCTATCGAGGATGATTCTCCGGAGGATTTACATAGAGTCACGGAATCAGCAATTCCGGGTACTGGGATTTACAAACCAATGAAAGGCAATACGGGTATTCCTGGACCAAGCCAATTAATCCCAATCATCGAGGGAACGGGCATCGTGGGTGCTTATGTTGATCCGGATCTCAAAACCGACCCCATTGGCATTAATCCGGTGCATGTGATTGATCATCCGGCAAAACAACTGATCTTAAACAGTGGAGCTCAAGGCGTTCCATTAAACGTTGCATTGGCCGAATTTAAAAAGGCTCAAGTCGTTGGGCATCGTATCCGGAAACATCCAGTTTTTCGATTAGGGCGCAAAAGGAATGGCTTGAAATTAGGCCACGTTTAGATATCGCATAGAAGAAAGTGTCTATGTGATCACGGGAGCATATTAAAAGCTCGAGCATATACATTTTCTTCTATCGGGTACCAGGTCCTCCATAGACTAAACCTTCTATGATCGATCGGAAATCTCAAAAGCTGTCTCGTATTTTCTTAACACTTAAATAAAGCAAAATGAAAAAACCCCCTATACCTACCTACATCGCAGATCACCCCATGCCAGGCGGTAACAAATGGTTACTTGTTACTGTACTGGCTATTGTTGTACTGATCCTAATTTATGTCAATTATGACAAGAATAAAGATAATTGACAGTACAACCCATATAGGGGCCGCCGAACGACATTTGATCCTTCGTCCAGACTTCAAACGGTTTTTGAGAAACAAGTACGGTGTGGACCACTTTAAGTTACTGGACCCAATCGTGATTTGTAAAAAGTACAAATTAAAAGGGTTTGTGTTTGGAAACTACGTCACCCAGGAGGAACGATATTACTTTTTATTCAAGGTTTCCAAACAGCTTGAGTTACTGGCTAAGATAAAAGGCTCTAACGATTTAGGCGGTGGAGTTCTGACCATTGGTTTTGGAGCAGATGGCCGGCCAAAGGCGAACGCTCACTATAACCCAGAGGGTCAATTTATCAATTTGAATCGAGGTCGAAAGTCCGATTATAAAAATGTGTTAAAAGGTGAATCTTCCTTTGTCCATGAGTACGGCCACTTTCTTGACTTTATTCAGGGCCGGTCGGACCTAACAACAAACGTCAATTTTGCAAGTCAAACCATTGACGCTGGCCAACATCTTTTGGGAGTCGGAACGATAAAGGCTTCAAAAAAACCAGCTACGAAACGTTTTGTTGCATTAACCCAGATTGCTACAAACAACAAAAAATACATGGATGGGTTGAAGGGGTACAAAAATGCAAATTATCTAAAGTTGCCGTGGGAAATCTTCGCCCGTATGTTTGAAACAACGATAACCCGAATGTCTCAGACCCAATACAAGGATTATGAAAAGTATTTAGATCCTGGCCGCTATAAGAGCAACTATTATTTGTCAACCAAAGAGATAGACAATTCACCGGCTAAACAATTGGTCAAAGCCATATTGAAAGGGCGGTAATATTGATCATCCATAGAAGAAAGTTTCTATACTTGCCGGAGTGTTTGATTTTTTCTTCTATGGTGGATCTGGAAAGGAGCGCGGGCAAAACAAGTTCCAAATAATGGTACTTTTGGGGTAAAATAATTACACAATGGAAAAGACATTAGGAGAACAAAGAGTTAGAACGGATTTTAATGTGACTGACAATAGTATGGTTACGAGTATCAAACACCAAGCGGCACAGCTTATTGATGTATGTGAAGATTTAAAGGAGAATGATCCACGCCTGGCCTCATTAGCCCAAACGGCATTTGAAGAGGGCGCAATGTGGGCTGTCAAAGCGGCCACTGCGAAAAAGTAAATCTGTCTCAAAACAAGGATTAAAGGCCGGTCAATTCGACCGGCCTTTTTGTTTTCCATTATTAGCGATTAGTAACTAGTTATCAATGCAAAGTATATTTGTTATTCTAAAAAACAAAAAAGATGAATAAACTCAAATTATTTTCTATCGCATTACTCCTAATTGGTACAATTGGTTTTACAGGCTGTACAGATGATACAGTGACCCCAACGCCCGAACCAATTGACCCGACTGTACAACTCAAAGGGACGTTTAGCGTAAGGGCTACAACCTATGATTTAGATGACAATAGTGTTTTGGATGTTGTAACGGGTGAAATGACCGTTGCGCAATCCAATATTGCCACGGACCGGATTGATTTCTATTTTGACGGCGAATTGTTGTTTTATGGAGACAAAACGGCTTTGGTTGATAACGGGGTTGTGTTTGACGTTCCTAAACAGGTTGACGCGTCAGATCCGGACGATATATATGACTTCGAGGGAGCCGACGGTTATACGGTTAATGGAACCAAATACGATGGGTTTTCTGAGTCGACCAAAAAGATTCTTTGCGAACTAGTCTTTACCAGCCAGGACGATGGATGGCAATTTCTTATGGAACTGGAATTGACAAAGTAAGGTTTCTCTCATGGCAGACAATCTTAGACAAGGTGATAAATTCAGTTACCAGGAATATGAGGGGTTTTGGTTGCATTACCCATTCATGGTTTTAACCACAAATCAAAGTGCTAATGAAACTGAAGAACAATTTACCGTTGATAATGTAGAATATATGGGAACGCGTATATTCACCATTCCAGCCATGATTTTATCACAGTATTTCGATATTCCAATTCCTGGAATAATTGCATCAGTAAAAGAATCTATAATGTCGGTTGAATGGAAATCAAATCCTTTAAAAAGAGAGGTGGTCGTTACTTTTCAGGTAGGTGACAAAATACGTTCGTTGAACCTTTTTGACGCCTGATTGTCCTAAATATGTATTAAAATATTCATACTCGTTAAAGGCGGTCTGTAACCAGGTCGTCTTTTTTAGTTCCAAAAAATGGTACTTTTGAGGTATGGAAAATTGGAGAGAAAGACACGCTTTTGCATTGAGTATTCTACATTTTATGCTTTCCGTTGGTGTGTTGCTTTTGGTTAGTTACCATTTTGGATATAAAGTGTTAGTTCAAATCTTAGCCCCATTTTGGTTGGGTATAGCTGCATTTAACATGTTTTTTGGTTATTGTATTTGTAAACATTCTCGAAACCCTCAAGTATCCAGTATGTGGAATCATTCACTGGATTTGTCGAACCCCGAAACATTGGACCCGGAAGAACAAAAAGATTTAGGATTAAATTTAGGCTCACTACCAGATTACTCCTTTATTAGATATGGGGAGGTTGTTAGAGTGGATGACCAATTAATACATGTTAATGAGAGGGATAGCCTGAGCACCTTTAATGGTGAGATTATTTGGGTAGAACCAGGCACAGAAGATAAAACAGGATACCCAGGGCAAGCCGTACAGAAGCACATTGACAAAGCCCATCCCGTCGAGACTATTGAAGGTTTTAATTTGGGCTTTTCTCAGGGGAAACATCATGCAGATTTATGGAGGGGTTATACCTTAATGGTTGACGGTAAAACGTATAGCCTACAACGTGGTTTAAAAGGCTCAATGTCTGATTTTGATTTCGTTGTGATTGATTATAAATACTACGTCCTATGAAAAAACGAAATTGGGCATGTCGTTTTCTTGGAATTCATCGGGAACCAACACTAGTTGATTACGAATGGTACGAACTGATAGGGGTTAAGAATACATCAAAGAGGGGAAAGTTAATCGTGAAAAAGTTCAAATGTGAACGATGCGAAAGGGAATATCTTAAATTCGATACATTATGGGATACAGATCCTTCCAATATGTCTAAAGATCATAAGACAAATTCCTAAGTTCCTCGCTGTCTTTCGCGCTCATGGAGGTCAAATATTTGTCGGTCATTGATACGGAACTATGCCTCATTTGCAATTGAATATATTTAATTGGTACTTTGGCTTTTACCAACTTTATAGCTCCGGTATGCTTGAATGCGTAAACCCTGTATCTGGGGTTTAGTTTCAAATGTTCTAAAGCCATTCTAAACCTATACTTGAAAGTATCTCTACCAATGTGTACGGGTCCTGGAATTCCATTTAGTGTAAAAACGTAATCATTCAAATGGTGGTTTCTCAAAAATTGGATTTGAGAGAGCAACCGACCTTTAGGGATGACCACGGTTAAGGTTTTACTCGTTTTGTCTGGACCTGCCGGAATTGTAACCGTTTCATCGTCGAAATTGATCCATTTAATTTGCATCGTTCTAAGCTCTTGCCATGGGCGTATAAAGCACGAAAACACGAAACGGATAAACATCATTAGTGTCGGGTCCTTAAAGTCCAAATAGGAACTAATAGTCTCCAAATCGTCATCACTAATAATCGTTTTAACTGAGGTTAAGGAATTCGGTTTTTTGACGAACTGAAACACGTTCCTGATTTGGAGGTTGTGAGTTATTATGGCATAGTCAACCACCTGGACCAGCAGCGTAATTGTTTTAATAATGGTGTTTGATGCGTATTTGTGTCGGCTAAGGTGAGCCCTAAAAGCTCTGGCTTCTTCTAACGAAAAGTAGGGAATGTCAACACGCCTTTTGTGGTCACTAAGCCACAAGGTAAATATCTTTAAATGTGACCTGTAAGTTCTATAGGTCCCAATTGCATTGTTATCTTTTGTAACGGCTAAAAAACTGTTTATGGTTTCAAACCAATCAATAGGCCGGACCATTTTTGGTTTAATGGTTGGGGTCCATCCAGAGGCTAGTTTTTGCTCATAGAAAAGAACCTTTTTTTCGGCTTCACGAAGTCGCTTTGCAATGGTATTGAATTTGTTGATTCCCGCGTACTTTCTAAATCTCAAGCTTTCGCCTGGACGGTTGGGATGGTTGTATATATAGAACTCAATAAACCAATTTTTGGAGATGTCCTCATTGGCAGAATAAACAACTGGTTGGGAGTAGTCCATTGTCTAAAAATCTAAATAGACAAAAATAGACAATGAACATTCCAACCTAAAGCATTGATTACCACCCATATTGGAGTAATATACAATAACTTTATTGATAAAACTAAACTTACATATTAATGCTTAACCAGCACCTTAAAGCTTTCAGAACCTTGAATACTGTTTATTTCGAGTATGTAAACTCCGTTGGGCACGTTGCTTAGAGCAAATTGGGTATTGCCTACCTGAGAGTTTTTTATTTCAACGGGTAAACCTGTATGATCCATCAACGTGGCATTAAAGGTAAAACCTGTTTTAGATACGTTTATGAAATTCGTGGCAGGGTTGGGATACACTTTGGTGTTTAATTCGTTTTCAGATTGTATATACACCGTTGGACTGTAATCATATCCACCATCGTAATCGATTTGCTTCAATCTATAATAAATGGGGTTGCCTTGCTGAGGAACATTTGGATCGTTATACGAATATTCAATGACGTTTTGTGCATTACCATTTCCAGGTTCTGAACCGATTACCTCAAATGTGCTTGCATCTACACTCCGTTGAACTTCAAAATGACTGTTATTCTTTTCCATAGCGGTTGCCCAGGTTAACTCGGCCTGGCCAGACGAATAGTCAGCCTTGAAGTACATAAATTCGACAGGCAGTGTTGAGGGGTCAAACACAGCTGATTCAATTTCAGTTGATTCGGTTCCGCCTACGGTAAATTCCGTTGCAATTTCGGTCGTAACGGTCGAGGTGACTACGATTTCGGTAATAAATTGATTAGATCCTGTTGCCGTACCCTCATAAACTATAGTCAGGACTGGGGCCTTAGAGGAATTTCCATCGTAGGATTTTATGGGCCTATATCCTCCATTGTCTTTTTTAATCATAAAAGACATAGCATTACCCGTTTTCCATTTCGAACGATTCACTATTTCCTGAACAATCTCTTTTATTTCATCTGTTTGATATGCTTTTCCACCAGTGAAGTTAGGTGGTCTCCATTTCGTATACTTGCTGGTTTTCTTTCGATTATAGATATTATTTTTGGTATAGGTATATGCAGATGCATTGTCTCTGTCTTCACCGTAAATTTTGAGATCACACTTTTTGTTAGAGGTAACATCAGCGGTAAAAGTAAGATAGGCCGATGTGATTTTTGCCCCTTGAGGAAGAGTAATTCCAGGGTAGTACAGACCAACCACGTACTTATTTATATTTAATGAGGTTCCATTAAGGGTGACAGTTCCCTTTGAATTCTCCTGAGCATCGTTGCTTCCACTGGATATTGAAGAAGTAAATGTGACGTTAGAGGCATCGATATGATCTACATCAAAGTCATACTTTCCAGAACCATCTGTTGTGGTACTGTCGACTAACTCATCCGATGTGTCTTTCTTTTTGTTGACGTTTTTATCTTTATAGAGATAAATTTTAACCCCTTTTTTGTTTCCTTCACCGCCATCTCGTTTGCCATTCTTGTTTTTGTCGTTAAAGACTTTTCCTCTAATCTTGTTCTTCTTTCCTTTACTCTTGGCACTACATGCGCCTACAAGACCAAAATGATTTGCTTTCGATTTGGCTTTCTTCTTTAACGCAAAGGCATACAACGATGAGGTAGAAAATGAGGTACCTGAAAAGTTTGAAGAGTCTGCAGTTACAATGTAGTAGAAAGTAGAGCCCGAAGAAGGTGGCTTAATTTTAAAACTATAGTCCCCGTTCTTTTTGGTATAAATTGAATCGAGTAGTTTTTCTCCTACATCTAGAACCCCGTCTGAATCAGCATCGTCGTACAACTTGAGTAGCACATGTTCTACATCCGCTTCTTTTTTGTCTTTTTTCCCATTTTTGTTTGCATCGCAAAACACTTTACCAGATATGGTAATGTTATCCTTGCCTGATGCAAATGTGTCAGTAGAGGAGACCAGGTTAGTGTAAACGAAAATACTAATAGTGATTAATACGGCCGAGATAGATGCAACGACCACCATTTTTTGAAGTCTAAATTCTAACCCAATCTTGGGTTCCTGTTTTAGTTCCATTTCATCAATTTTAAGTAGTAAGTAATAGTAGTTATGTCAAGACGTAAAACACCTCAACAGCTTCAAAAAT
>CAYZWM010000085.1:0-16297 GCA_964482155.1 uncultured Chitinophagaceae bacterium
GATCGACAACATTCGAACTAAAGTAATCGTGGTGCAAAAGACCGTTTGGATAACGGGTGCCAGTTCAGGAATTGGAGAAGCGCTTGCCTATCAATGTGCTAAAAAAGACTACAACCTTATTCTTTCTGCGCGAAGTAAAAATGTGCTCGAAGAGATTGCCATTAAATGTAGAACAGGAAGCAATAAAGTAGTTGTAGTCCCTCTGGACTTATCCAAATCTGAATCGTTCGATTTGACCGTTACAGATTTAAAAAAACAACTCGGTCAAATCGATATCCTCATAAACAATGGAGGCATAAGCCAACGAAGTCGGATATTGGACACGCCCATGGAGGTTGATCGTAAACTATTCGAAATCAATTATTTTGGCACCATTGCCTTAACCAAGGCTGTCCTACCCTGGATGATTGAAACAGGTGGTGGCAACATTACAGCGATCAGCAGTATCTCCGGTAAGTTTGGTTTTCCACTTCGAGCTTCATATTCGGCCACGAAGCATGCACTTTTCGGTTTTTTCGAAACCCTGGGACTGGAGTTGGTAAAGGACAATATTCGAACTACGATGATCTGTCCAGGACGAATTCAAACCAACATTTCCAAAAACGCATTGAACCATAAGGGTGAAGCCACTCATGAAATGGACCCTGGACTACAACATGGGATGCCTGTTGATATTTGTGCAAGAAAAATTCTTAGAGCCATTGAGAAAAACAAACGGGAAGCGTGGATTGGTGGTAAGGAAATCCTTTTGGTTTATATACATAAATATTTACCGAAACTGTTCTGGAAGATTGCGCCAAATATCGACCCTAAATAACCCGTAATAAGTCCTTTTTTGTTTGATTTTCGAAACGCGTATATTCGCGGAAAATAGCGAAAATGATAAGTGGAATACAGCAAATGGGGATAGGAATCCCGGATGTGCATGAGGCATGGGCCTGGTACAGAAAACATCTCGGCATGGACGTTCCAATTTTTGAGGAAGCCGCGACTGCCGCCTTAATGCTGCCTTATACCGGTGGGCAACCACACGACAGACACGCTATTTTAGCTCTTAGTATGCAAGGGGGTGGCGGGTTTGAAATCTGGCAATACACCAGTAGAACACCCCAACCGCCGACTTTTGATCCAGAATTAGGAGATTTAGGGCTTAATATCTGCAAAATGAAAAGCAAGGACGTCGATGCTTCATTTGCCTTCTTGTCAGCACAAGGAGTAACCCTTAGTGACCATGTTCAACATGACCCTTCTGGAAACAAACATTTTTTTGTAAAAGACCCCTACGGAAATATTTTTCAAATTGTCGAATTCAATTCATTTTTCAAATCGACCAATGCCTTAAGTGGTGGTGTTTTAGGTGCATCAATCGGGGTTACTGATATTGACAAAGCGAGAACGTTGTATAGCGATGTGTTGGGATAAGATACCGTAGTGTATGAAGAAACTGGGACTTTTGATGATTTGTCAGGAGTTGCGAAGAAAGGCGAACAATATAGACGCGTCTTGTTAAAACATAGTGAAAAACGTAAAGGAGGCTTTAGTGAATTGCTGGGACCGACGGAAATTGAACTAATACGACGAACAACGTCAGCAGGTCGTAAAATATACGACGGACGTTATTGGGGTGATCTTGGTTTTATACATCTTTGCTTCGACGTAACGAATATGGCCGCTTTAAAAAAGCGTTGCTCATCTGCTGGTTTTGAGTTTACGGTTGACAGTTCTAACTCTTTTGACATGGGGGAAGCTGCTGGACACTTTACTTATATTGAAGACCCAGATGGGTGCCTGATTGAGTTTGTCGAGACGCATAAAATTCCGATCATGAAAAAACTGGGATGGTATCTAAACTTGCAAAAACGAGATGCCAATAAACCCCTCCCACGGTGGATGCTTAGTGCATTGGCCTTGAACAGAAAAAAGGATTGATTGTAACATATAAGTATGTCAAAAAAAAGTAGAAAGTACCCATATGCCTTAGTGGCATTTCTAATAATTGGTTCACTTTCAATTTCCGTAAAAACGGAGAAAGCAAAATTTCCGGGTACACACCCAGATTATGCGGAACAGTTTGCGCAAATGAAGCAAGATGAGAAAGGGGAAATTCCACGATCTATGTGGAAACAATGGCAAGCTGAAACGGCTATGTCACATGGGAAAATTGATTATTTCGACGAAGTCACTGAATTAGGGCCTTCAAATATTGGTGGCCGAACACGTGCGTTACTTGTCGATTTAGACAATTCTAACCACCTCATTGCAGGTGGCGCTTCAGGCGGAATCTGGAACAGCTCAAACGGTGGTTTAAATTGGGAACCTTTAGACGACCATGCTTCGTCACTTTCAGTTACAGCCATAACCCAAAACCCGTTTAACACCAAGGAAATATATTACAGTACCGGAGAGCGTTCGACGGGTGTATATATCAATTACGACGGCAGCGGAATCTTTAAATCTGAAGATGGTGGTCAGTCTTTCTTTCAATTGGATTCGTCTGACATACCCGCTTTTGACAAAACCTGGGATATCGTGCACTCGTTAACAGACAGTAATACCTTTTATGTAGCAACGATTAGTAGTGGTTTATACCGTACTCAGGATAAGGGCGTATCATTTCAACAAATTTACAAATCCGCGGGCGACATCCACGATGTTGATGTGACCGCAGAAGGTCGTGTCTACTTTAGCCGTGCGGGTCTAGGAATTTATTGGTTTGATGAAGCAGATACACCAGCTATTAACAGGTTCTCTATTAGTGTAACGGGATATGACCGGTGTTTGGTTGAACCGTCTCCAAGTAATCCCAACATAATTTATGCATCATTTGCAACAGTAGGAGGTGATGGAATAACAGGTATATTTAAAACAACCAATGGTGGTGAAAGCTGGGTCGAAATGAGCAATCCCCAATCCAGTGGGATTAGTCACAAATTTAGTTGGTATTGTTTTACTCTGGCCGTACACCCTACGAAGCCTGATTTTGTCATATCCTCAGGCCAACGATCTGCTTTTAGCATTAATGGAGGCACAACATGGAAGACCATGGCAAATGCACATGCCGACTACCACAACGTCACGTTCGTTCCAAAATCGAATGATTTCTACATGCTTTGCGATGGTGGAATCTATCAATACAACACCGCTACCGCTCAGTTTACCGCGTTTGACCGGAATAACGGGTTTAACATTACCCAACTCTATGCAGGTTCGTATAGCCCTAATGGCAACGAGGTTATCGCTGGAGCTCAGGACAACTGGACTACGATGAATACAAATGGAACCTCTACATTTACCCAGGTACTTGGAGGTGATGGAGCATTTAACGCCATAGATCATACAGGTGAATATGTTTATGCCTCATCTCAAAACGGAAATATTCGTCGATGGAGCGGAACCAGTTGGGTGAACATATACAACAGCCTTCGTGGGACGGTAGGATCTGCTGACTTTTGGTTTATTAACCCATTTGAAATCAACCCAACAGATGGTCAGCAAATATATTTTCCAACGAAAAATTACATAGCACGAAGCACAAATAGAGGTACTAATTGGACTCGTATAACGGAGCAAATATCCGGAAGTATTTTCGCTGTTGGCATGACCGAAGAAGACAATCCCAACTTATATTTCGGAGGACAAAGTGGAATTCTCTACCGCATTGACAATGCAAAAACAGCTTCTGCAGGTTCATCATTTAAAATGTTTACCCTTGCTCCACCGACTGCACGTGGTGGTTTTGTAGGCAATATAGAAGTTGACCCAAATGTGCAATCAACTATTTATCTTGCATATTCAAACTTCAGTGCCCAACCGAGAATCTGGAAAGTATTAAATGCCGATACCGACAACCCAAAATGGGAAGATATAAGTGGAAACCTTCCTACATCTCTTCCAGTAAACTGGATTGAAGTAGATTCTGCCAATTCAGATAACATTATGATTGCAACAGACTATGGTTTGTATGTAACGGCCAACGGTGGCAGATTTTGGCATAAGGAAAAGCAGATTCCCAATGTATACATCTCTATGATTCGCTTGCGGGAATCGGATCGAAAACTTTTTGTTTTCACTTATGGAAGAGGTGTTTGGACGGCCACATTAAACGATGACATAAATACATCTGTCAAACAGGTAGACAGCAAACGCGTTCTCATTTATCCCAACCCTTCGTCTAAGGTTATTCGAGTTGTGGATGTTACTATAAAATCGGCTGTTATATATGATGCAACTGGCAAACAGTATGCGGCAGAAATTAATGGACAATCTGCCATAGATGTATCAAACTTACCTTTTGGGGTTTACTTTGTTGAGATTTTAGATCACGATGGGAATAAAATGGTTTCCAAATTTGTCAAAGATTAGATGGACTCTAAACATTATGCTTAGCGGCCATAAACTATCAAAAACCGTGTAAGAAAACACATAAAAAGAATACTTAAAAACACTGTATGTTGGTTAAAAATAAACGGTTATCGTACATTTTAATTTGCTTGTTACTTGTAGGTTCTGTACTACTTTCGATAAACACTGATTCTGGCGTTTTGCTAGAATCTAAGCCAGGGTATGCTGATCAGTTTTATCAAATGAAGCAAAATGAAAACGGAGAGGTACCTCGCTCAATGTGGAAGCAATGGGTTGAACAAACGTCTCAGTTTCATGGAAAAATTGAATTCTTTAACGAGGTTAATGAAATTGGCCCTTCTAACATAGGTGGTCGGACTCGATCATTAATCGTAGATTCTGAGAATTCAAACCATCTTATTGCTGGAGGAGTATCTGGCGGTATTTGGAACAGTACTGATGGTGGGGCGAACTGGACACCCCTGGACGACCAGGCTTCTACGCTGTCTATTACCGGAATTACCCAAAGCCCTTTCAACCCAAAAGAGATTTATTACTGTACTGGGGAACTTACCAACGGAACTCACATCAATTACGACGGCAACGGAATTTTCAAATCAAACAATGGAGGGCAATCCTTTAAACAACTTGATTCTTCAGACATTGTCGCTTTTGACAAAACCTGGGACATTACTCATTCCTATACTGATAGCAACACCTTCTATGTAGCAACCATCTTAAACGGATTGTTTAGAAGTACCGATAAAGGGATTAGCTTCCATCAAATCTTCAAAGCTGGCAGTAGTGCCATAAATGATGTAGATGCTACAGAAGACGGAATCGTATATTTCAGTGTATATGGAAAAGGAATATATTCATTTCAAGAAAAGGACACACCGTCCATTGCTCGATTCGAAACCATTCCTGTTACAGGATATGGCCGATGCCTTGTAGAAGCATCCAAGAGCTCACCCAAAATAATTTACACCGCATTTGCTAATTCAGATAGAGAAAGCTTGAAAGCAGTTTATAAATCTATTGATGGAGGCGAAACCTGGAAAGAATTGGCGAGCCCTCAATCCATAGGAGTTCGGTTTAACCAAATCTGGCACAATATGGTCCTGGATGTACATCCTACCAATCCAAACTTTGTTATTTGTTCGGGAGTAACCTCCGGGTACAGTACTAACGGTGGAGATTCATGGAAAAAAATGGCCAACGGACATTCCGACTATCACAACGCAGTTTTTGTTCCAGGTACAAATGACTTTTACATGGTTAACGACGGTGGCATATACAAACTCAATACCGCCTCCGCTGGCTCATTTGCAACGGATCGCAACAATGGATATAACATTACGCAACTATATGCCGGATCGTTTAACCCCACTGGCGATGAAGTGTTGGTCGGTGCCCAGGACAACTGGACCAGTACAAACACCAATGGCGTTTCAGAATTTTCTCAGGTATTAGGTGGAGATGGGGCTTTTAATGCCATTGACCACACGGGCGAATTCATTTATGCATCCTCACAAAATGGCAACATCCGCCGATGGAGCGGTACGCGATGGGTTAATATCTACAACAGTTTACGAGCAACCGTTGGTTCTTCGGACTTTTGGTTTATCAACCCATTTGAGATCAACCCAACCGATGGAGAACAGGTTTATTTCCCTACAAAAAATTTCATCGCCAGAAGCACCAATCAAGGGACTAACTGGCAGCTTTTAACTAATTCCATACCAGGTAGTATATTTAGTCTCGCTATGACGCCAGAAGACAACCCAGATTTGTACTTTGGTGGTCAGAGTGGTATTCTTTATCGAGTTGAAGGGGCCAAGACAGCTAGCCCAGGTTCAGCGTTCAAAATGTTTACCTTGGCTCCGGCCATTGCAAGAGGCGGTTTCATAGGCAACATAGAAATTGATCCTAACGATCATTCCACCATTTATTTGGCTATGTCTAACTTCAGTACACAGCCACGTATATGGAAGGTAGAGAACGCGAATACAGCCAGTCCTAAATGGGTCGATATCAGTGGTGATTTACCCAGTTCGCTTCCTGTGAATTGGATTGAGGTAGATCCTGCCAATTCAGACAACATCATGGTGGCCACAGATTACGGGCTTTATGTAACTGCGGATGGTGGACGTTTTTGGAGTCGAGAAGAACAAATTCCGAATGTGTATATCTCTCAGATTCGCCTAAGAGAATCTGATCGCAAACTATTTGCTTTTACCTTTGGTCGAGGCGTTTGGTCTGCCACCCTCAACAACGACATAAACACGTCTGTTAAAGAGGTTGTGGAAGAAAAGGTATTGGTTTACCCCAACCCCACTTGTCATACCATTACGATCAGTGAGATGTCTGGCAATACGATTGAAATTATCACTTCTTCAGGAAGCGTATCATCGTTAGAGGTAATGGACGGTCATACAGTTGATGTTGACCACTTGACTTCGGGAATTTACTTTGTTCGATTCAAGAATAATGCAGGTGGAACTTCGGTAGCGAAGTTCATTAAGAACTAGGAAGGAGTAATTAATCCATTTCCCCAGGCTCTTCGGTGTCTTCGGGCGCAACCTCTTCAACACTCTCTAAAAATTCTTTTAATGAGGTAATACTTGGTACATCCATCAGGTCTGCGTCCAGTTCGTTGGCTGCAAATACAGAAACCCAATCCAGGCGATAAATCACGTCATAGACGGTGTATAAATCGTATTCAGGGATATTCAACGGTAAAACCCGATTATTGTCCAATTCAAGATGTCCAGCCAGGAAATCGAAACGAGAACCTACGCGAACATTTTGTTCCGTATAGAGCATCAAAAAATTACTCGGTAGTCGGTCAATATAGGATTCTAAAACATTGTGATTCGTTTCAGGAATCGCATGAACAAATGCTTCCAATTTGGCGTTTTCATTTAATTGTTGCGAGAATCGAATGGCCAAAGGCAACATTTCCCGATCAGCAATAATGATAAACTTGTTTTTCAAGCTTGACTTAAAAAAAGAAAAAATCCGTTCCGCAGAAATAATTTGATCCTCTTGATTTTCATCGAGCTTTTTACTTATCTCCTTAATATCGTTTGTTAAATCAGTCCCAAAGAACTCACCGACGATTAACATTAAATAAGTTAGCCCCATGCCAATGGTCTGGCGAGGCTGAAAACCGGGCTTTAACGGGTAAACTTTGTTGCCATTTTCATTACCGAGTGCGGTAAGTCGTCCACCGGAAGACATCATAACTATCGTGCACCCCCTCGATAAAGCATCGGCATACAGGTTAAGAGTTTCTTCCGTATTGCCAGAATACGAATTGAGGACCACAAATGTCTTCTCATTCGCATATCCTGGCAGGTGATAATCATTAACTGCTTCAACTGGAATATTTCCTTTATCAAAAAACCAATTTTTGACAATTTGGGCTCCAATACCCGAGCCACCTAAACCACCAAGTATTACATTCGAATAATTTTCAGATGAAAAATTATGTGGTTTATAATTTTCCAAAACGTAACTCAATTGAGTGGTAAATTCTTTAAGTGAACTTTCGTGGGTTATCATATGTTATAATATATTGATTCCAACCGTTACGAATAATTGTTCATGAATCCTCGAGATAGAAAACCTTACGTTCGATTTGAATTTCACGCTGACAAGGGTCAATCACCCGTCAGAATTGATCGTTTTTTAGTCGATCGAATTGAAAATGCTTCACGAAATAAGATCCAGCAGGCCATAGACCAAGGGAAAGTTTGGGTCAACGACAAGTACGTTAAATCCAACTATAAGGTACGACCAGAAGATCACATTGAGGTTCTGTCTTTCGAAGAACCCAAAATTTACGAAGTGGTTCCAGAAAATATTGACATTGATGTGATTTATGAAGATGACCAAGTTTTGGTCATTAACAAGGCTGCAGGTATGATTGTCCATCCCGGAGTAGGTAATTACAATGGGACTTTGAGTAATGCACTTGCGTATTATTTGGGCAATGAAATTCACAAAGGAGATAGACATCCGTTTCTCGTACATCGAATTGACAAGAACACCAGTGGTTTACTTCTGGTAGCCAAAGATGAGGACTCTACTCGATTCTTAGGACAGCAATTTAAGGAACACACGATAACCCGAAAATATGTGGCATTGGTTTGGGGAAGCATGGAAGAAGAGCAAGGCACTATTGAGGAAAGCCTTACTCGCAGTAGTAAAAACAGAAAAATATTTACCGTCACACACGAAGAAGGTGTGGGGAAGCATGCCATTACCCACTATAAAGTACTGGAAGACTTCACCTATGTATCCTTAATTGAGTGTCAACTTGAAACGGGTAGAACACACCAAATTCGTGTTCACATGAAATACAAAGGGCATCCGCTTTTCTCTGATGACACTTATGGAGGCAACCGAATATTGAAAGGAGTGGTATTTAGCAAGTATAAACAGTTCGTCGAAAACTGTTTTAAACTAATGCCACGACAGGCTTTGCATGCCAAAACACTTGGATTCATTCATCCAAAGACCAAAAAAGAAATGATTTTTGATAGTGAACTACCTGCCGACTTCACAGAGGTTTTGAACCGTTGGCGGAGCGTAAGTTCAGCATATGATTTTGGCGCAGGCCCAAAGGAATAAGGCAATAAAAAAGGTGGAACATTTGTATCCACCTTTTTTTTGTTTCTTGAACTGTTAGCATTTTATGTTAAATATCTTTACAAGCCAACAACGTTTATAGGATTATAGTAGTAGTAGTCGCATTACCCAAATTCAAGTATTATGGATTTAAACACAGTCCAAAAAATAACGTTGCCTGTTGCAAATACGGTGGCAATCACTGCCTTTGCGCTTTCAACAACCCAAATATAGACAAATTGTTCTAATTATGGGAATAATGACTATTCTATATTGCTATTTAGAATCATTCTTGCTAAGCAGGCCGATTTCTAATAATCTCTCTGTCAAATACTGCCCCGCTGAAATATCTTCAAACTGTTTCGGTTTATCGCTGGTAACGCAAGAAGCAATACAATCTAAACGTGTGGTACTTTTCGGATGAAGAAAAAAGGGTATAGAAAATCTTGGTTGATGCCACAATTCTTTAGGCGGATTAACCACGCGATGGGTGGTTGACACGAACTTATTATTGGTTAGTCGCTGTAACATGTCGCCTACATTAACGACCAGGTGGTCTTTTAATGAGGTTACGGCCACCCATTTTTTATCCTTATCCAGAATTTGAAGTCCATCGGCACTGGCCCCCATCAACAACGTGATTAAATTAATGTCCTCATGTTCAGCAGCACGCATAGCACCTTCAGGAGGTGTTTCCGTAATGGGCGCATAGTGAATTGGTCTCAGTATACTATTTCCATATTCAATCTCCGAATCAAAGTAAAACTCGTCAAGATTAAGATAGAGTGCCATCGCACGAAGCATATATTTACCCGTATCCTCCAGGGCCTTAAAAGCCTCCTCACCGACAACATTAAATGTTGGTAACTCCTGAACCATTATATTATCGGGATACCCAAAATCCGATTTCAACTCGTTAGGCACATATTGACCAAAATGCCAAAACTCTTTCAGATCACCTACATTTTTCCCCTTGGCGTGCTCCTTACCCCAACTTGTATAACCTCGTTGACCAGCTATTTCAGGGTCAAAATATTTATTCTTAACGGTAACATCCATGGCAAAAAATGCCTTCGACTGTTCATACATATCGTCTACCAATTGATCTGACAATAAATGATTTTTGATAGCGGCAAACCCAATCTCCTCGTATGCCCGCCCCAATACCTCAACAAATGCCTTCTTTTCACTTGAATCTCCATGAATAAATGTATTTAAATCTAATGAGGGTATGCTAATCATATTTCTATTTTGTATTTGTTAAACCTTTGAAAATTACGTACTTGCACCTTTGTATATTAGTTACTAGTTGCTAAATTAACTTATTATAGTGATATTCGTAGACTGCTATTTACGAAAGTTGGTGGATTTATTCACACATGGATCTAATAAAATTACTATGACCGTGCTCCGGATCGTAACATTGTTTTTTGTCTTCGGTGTATTTTCGTGTCTAAATTTTACATTCGCTCAGACCACTATTCCTGTCCAACAAGAGGAACCTAAGTCCATTGAACTCCAACTCTTACAAGGCAACTTTAATGCAGCTAATGAACAACTGGACATTGAGCTTCGTAAGTCAACTCCATGCTCTTACAACTGGATGAACCAACGTTTGGTTAAAGGGTTCATCACCACTCATTTGGGCCAACAATCTACTTATCAGCATACAATCGACAGTATTAATTCGTGTGCTACCCAACTAAACAATAATTTACGTAAAGCGAATATTGCCCTTCAAACTGGTTTATTATTTCGCGTAAATGGCGAATTGTCGAGTGCTCTTGAATATTACATACTTGCCATTGAATATTCAAAGAATGATTCCATTTCTAAGACCAGGACGTTTTTGGCCATCGCTGAAATATTACTTTTATCTGGAGAAATCGAAATGGTGGAACAATTCTTAAACAAGGCTAATTCCTACCTCAAGCCGTCTGCCCATTCCAGTGCGTTACGCTCCGAATATCTGTACTACTTATCTCTTTTACATTATGAAAAGAATCGTTTACAGCCAGCTCAACTGGCCTTAATCGACGCCATAGGAATTAACAAGGCCAATGGGTATGATCATCAACTTGCCACCAATTATGTCCTTCTGTCAAAACTGAACCTCTCTCTTAAAAACTTCAGCATATCCAATCAATACTTGTCCAAAGCACGAAAGCTTAGTCAGTCACAAATTCTTCAGAAATGGACCGACTTGAATGAGGCGAATGTTGCGCAAAAACAGGGTTCAAATAATAAAGCGTTTAAGAAAATTAAAGAGTTAAAGTCGTACGCCATCGAAAAAAACGATAAACTGCTTCTACTGCATTGCCTGGAAGTTCAGACCAATATTTATAGAACCAAAGGTGATTTTCAACGTACATTAGATACGGAGAAAGAACTAAGTGCCTTACAAAATGAGTTAGGTATTGGACGGCTTTACCGATCGTATATTCAAATTAAGAATGCCATTGACAAAAAAAGCCGTGAAGTAAAAAAAGAACTGTCGGAAAAGGACAATGCGTTGTTGCAAAAAGACGATCGATTTACGACGTTTTTGAAGTATGGGTCTGCAGTGGCCATTCTTCTTTTATTAACCGTAATAGGTCTTATGTGGGCACAACTGCAAAACAAACGTGGTGCCAACCAAAAATTAACTGAACGGAACTCAATCATTAATGACCAAAACGATGAGCTGAGAAAAATGAACGCCATTTTAGATGACGCAAAACGACAAGCAGAGGCTGGTTTAATGGCCAAGTCAAACTTTTTGGCCGTAACTAGTCATGAAATCCGAACACCAATGAATGGAATTATGGGTATGGCTTCCCTCCTACTCGATTCTAATCTTAACGGTGAACAAACCAAGTATGTCGAGACTATTGAAACAAGTAGTCAAAACCTTCTTGTTATTCTTAACGATATACTTGATTTCTCAAAAATTGAGGCAGGAAAAATGAGCTTAGAATCTAAGTTGATTGATCTGGAACAACTTATTGTTGAAGTTACCACCATGTTTTCTAAACAAGCTCAGGAAAAAAGCATTGTTATGAGCCATGAAATTGGTGGAGCCAATATTCGATATTTTAAAGGTGACATTTTACGTATTCGCCAGGTGCTGATCAACCTGGTCAGTAATGCGGTGAAATTCACTCAAAATGGTACCATAAACATTGTCGTAGAATTGGAGGAGTTTATGCGTACTCCTGGTTTAAATGAACAAAATGCAAAACTGAAATTTTCTGTTTCAGATGATGGTATCGGGATCACCCGGGAAAAACAACAAACTATTTTTGATGCTTTTGAGCAGGAAGACAAATCCACCTCACGTAAATATGGTGGTATAGGTCTGGGCTTAAGCATTTCCAGAAAATTAGTTGAGTTGATGGGAGGTAATATTGGATTAAGATCGACCAAAGGAAAAGGAACCACGTTCTTCTTCACTTTAAATGTTAAGATTCCGAATGCTACTGACATTTCTGAACAGCCTGTAAATGCTTTAAAACGGGTCAACCCCTTAAATGTTGAAGAGAAGATAAGCGGCAAGTTCCCGTTAAACATTTTGGTTGCCGAGGACAACATGTTCAATAAGATGTTTATTGAAAAACTTTTAAGCAAGTTTGGATACGATGATTTCCTTCATGCCGAAAATGGCATTGAAGTACTCGAAATCATGGAAAATAACGAGGTCGACATCATACTCATGGACATCCAAATGCCTGAAAAAGACGGACTGACAACGACCAAAGAAATCATAGAAAAGTACGGTAATCAACGGCCACCTATCGTTGCTCTTACGGCAGATGCTAACGAGTCGAGTAAAGAATTTTACATGAATGCCGGAATGGACGACTTCTTAAGTAAGCCATACAAGGCTGAAGATCTTCACATCTTATTGTCTAACTACGGTGCGAAGATCAAAGCAGAAAAAGAAAACGCTTAATCTATTCCAAGGATCTGTCTAACTGCTGACGATTTCAACAAACATTCTTCATACTCTGCAACCGGGTCGGAATCATATGTAATTGCTCCGCCTACAGCGAATTTTGCCACCTTCTTTTTATCATCATAGAGCAAACTACGAATAATTACGTTCGAGTCGAAATCACCATTAGGTTTTATGTATCCTACTGTTCCACTGTACCAACCTCTTGAAGCCGTTTCTATATTGTCTATAAACTCCATGGTAATGTGTTTCGGTGCGCCGGTCATACTTCCCATTGGATACGCAGCTAAAAGACAATCAATCAGGTCGGTATTTTCCCTCAATTCTCCTGAGATTGTACTGATCATTTGATTGACCTGGCGATAGCCGTAAATGCCAAACAATTCATCAACGCTAACCGAACCAGGTATACTGACTTTGCTTAGATCATTTCTAACCAGATCTACGATCATGATGTGTTCTGCGCGTTCTTTTAGAGAATTTGCCAAATGGATTCGGCTTATCTTATCCTTTGCCTCATCGTCGTGCCGTTCTGATGTTCCTTTTATGGGTTGACTGTATATTCTACCGTCATGTTTTGTTATAAATCGTTCTGGGCTCGCACAAATTAGATGTTTTTCACTCAATTTTACAAATGCCGAAAATGGGGTTGGAGACAGGTCTATAAGCCGTTCGTATAATTGTTGCATATCGGTGCATGCAAAGTCTTCCAGAACGGTTTCCATACACAAGTTCATTTCGTACAAATTCCCTTCCTCAATCTGTTTTTTGATGTACTCGACTTTCTGATAATGCTGATCCCTGGTCATGGATTGTCTTGACCTCGAAAACGTAACATTCAATGGCGGCTTAATGTCTTCAACAGGTGTATCGGTAATGTCTTTAAGCAGTTGCTCTCTTTGATCTGAAAACACCTCCCAGGTATTGTCTTTGGTTAGGGTAATAACGTGTACTGGTTTGACCATCGAGAACAATGGCCATTGCAATACATCTTCTTTCTGGCTCTTTAAACGGTGTAGCGCATTTTTAAAATCGTAGGAGACTGCAAAGAATCTCCACTCACTTTGATTGGCAAACTTCTTAAGGCGATCCAGATCCAAATGATCATTTACTCCCATTTCAACCGACTCCTGGATTCCAACTCCGATTACCAGGTCATAGCTGCCAAGCTCCTGTACATCATCTTCGGCACAACTGTTAAACATAAACACGTCCTGTTGATTTCTCAACCAGTTGAGCAGTCGTCGCTTAAAATCACTATCCAAATTTGACACCATTAGTTGTGAAAATGTTTGTAAACGATCTGAGCCTTACTTGTTCCGACAATTGCAGTTAGGTTGGCTAGAGTTTGTTCTTTGACTTTTTTCACGGACTTAAATTTCGACAACAGCGTCTGAGCCGTTTTATCTCCTATTCCCTCAATGGTATGCAACTCAGAGGTTGTTAGCTCCTTAGAGCGCTTATTACGGTGGTGTGTAATGCTAAACCGATGTGCTTCATCACGCATGTGTTGGATTACCTTCAGGGTTTCGGAAGTTTTATCGATATACATAGGTAAGGAATCCCCAGGATAGTAAATTTCTTCAAGCCTCTTTGCTATTCCGATTACAGATACCTTCCCATAGAGGTTTATTTCCTTCAGGGTTTCTACTACCGAACTTAGCTGTCCTTTTCCACCATCGATAACGATGAGTTGAGGTAAGGGCTTTCCTTCCTTTACCAATCTTGAGTATCGACGGTTTACGACTTCCTTCATACTATCATAGTCATTGGGGCCAATGACTGTTTTAATATTAAAATGGCGGTATTCCTTTTTAGCGGGTTTTCCATCTTTAAAGACGACACAAGCCGATACGGGATTTGTTCCTTGCAAATTGGAGTTGTCAAAACACTCAATATGTCTGGGTTCTTCGGTCAATCTAAGATCATCCTTCATTTTCTCCATCAGCCTGGAGGCTTTCAAGCCTGGGTTAAGTTTTTCGTACTGATCCAATTTCTGCTTTTTGTAAAACAGGGCATTTCGGATCGACAGATCCAGCAATTTCTTTTTATCGCCGGCTTTAGGAACTGTCTGTTTCAAATCTTGTAGTATGTCCAATTTTACAGGAAGGATGACCTCTTTTGAATCACTTTTATATTTCTGCCTTAATTCGGGCACAGCCAGGGCGAGTACGTCTGCCATAGTTTCTTCCATGCGCAGTTTGTACTCAATTGATTTGGCTTGTACCACCATACCGTTCACCACCTTGATAAAATTAACGAACGCTCGATTGCCATCGATAACTGTAGAAAATACATCTACGTTAGAAATGGTATGGCTTACCACGGTTGATCTGTTTTTAAACATATCAAGAAGATCCATTCTTCGTTTGAATTTCTCAGCGTCTTCGTATTCGAGATTCTCAGCACTTTGTAACATTTGTCCTGTCAAATGTTTCTTCACATTCGAGAAATTACCTTTCAGGATATCTTTAACACTACGAATAGACTGCATATATTCCTCTTCGCTTTCCTTTCCAATGCAGGGTGCTTTACAATTCCCAATTTGATACTCTAAACATGCTTTAAACTTTCCGGATTGAATATTCTCTTCACTGAGGTTATAGTTACAATTTCGGAGGGGATAAAGCGATTTTATTAAATCGAGAACGATGTGCATGGACTTGGCTGAGGTATATGGGCCATAGAACTTGGAGCCGTCATATTTTGGATTACGAATGGCAAATATGCGAGGAAATCGTTCATTGGTTACTCGGATTAGTGGAAAGGATCGATCGTCCTTAAGCATCATATTGTATCGGGGTTGATGCTCTTTAATCAGGCTATTTTCGAGTAGAAGTGCTTCGGTTTCGTTTTCGACTACGACGACTTCAATATGATCAATTTTAGAAACCAGAACCCGGGTTTTGGCATTATCATGTTTTTTGGTAAAGTAGGAGGATACTCTTTTCTTTAGGTTTTTGGCCTTACCTACATAGATGACCACACTCTGGTTATCAAAGTATTTGTATATGCCTGGATCAGCAGGCAGGTTTTGTATTATTTCTTTGAGGCTCACTGCGTAAGATGTGTCTGAGCAAAGATAGATTTAGGTGGGAACAACTCAAAAAAATAGGCATAAAAAAAGCCTGTCCAAATTGGACAGGCTTAAATGAATCGGCAACGTCTTACTTTCCCAGGTTTTACCCAAGTATCATCAGCTCTGAGGGGCTTAACTTCTCTGTTCGAAAAGGGAAGAGGTGTACACCCTCGATATAGTCACCTAAAAATCTTTATCCGCTCAAGTGCGGAACAATATCGTAGTAAATTGACAATAGCTGAAAGTAAATAAATTATAAAAAAAATATAAGTCTACGGGTAATTAGTATTGCTCGGCTTTGACATTAC
>CAYZWM010000086.1:0-15765 GCA_964482155.1 uncultured Chitinophagaceae bacterium
CTCCCCTTGTTCTGTTTTAATTAGAAGAGTGTAGACGCCGTTTACCATATTCGTTAAGTCCACAAAACGTTGTGACCCAGTTTGAATAAGCTGCAATTTACCCGTTAGATCATAAACCTTTACAGCAACAATCGAAGTTTCCGTATCAAAGTATATCTTAGATGTGGTTGGGTTTGGATAAACAGTAACGTTGATTTTCTTCTGAGTTTTTATACTTCCTTCAACTGGGAATAAATGATCCATACAGAAATAACCCGGAGTATTTAAACCAAACTGCCCTGTATCACTACCTTCAATCCAAAAGTCAAGACGGACAACGGGTTTACCCAACATAATGTTCCTTAACTCCATTAACGTCCAGTCAGACGAAATATAGTCTCTTGAATTATCGTCAAACCTAAAGTCTGCCAGGTAATGCTCTACGGTGTCCGAGGTATTGCCTTTATCGTCTGTGGCCACCGCTTTGAGTACCAAATAGTCTTTGTCATCTCCGCTAACTCCACCAAATTTTTTGGCGAAATTATTGCCATCCAACATGGTTTTGTAGGCATACGTACTGTTGGTTACATAAACATTATACGTCCTGATTTTCAGACTATTAAACCGAACATCATCGGTATAAGGGAATAAAATAGTGGTTCGTTCATAACCAGTTAGGTAGGTTTTACTATCGTCAAAACCTTTGCCTGTAATTGCACTGTATTGATTGGTAAAATCTGCTGTGGATGTATCCGTTTTTGATGATATCGACCAGCCTGACCAACTGTTCCAGTCTTTGTTGTATTCATTAACGAAAAAACTCTGACGAAGCTTAAACCCTCCATCATAATTCGATCCATTTTCGAACGTGTCTACTCCAATTAACCCTTCCATTTCCAGGTTATTAATCCCAACGGGGTCAACGGAGTCTGCGTTTAGATGATCCAAACAGAAAAAAGCCGGGGTATTCATACCGAACTGTCCGGTATCTGAGCTTTCCATAGAAAACGTAATGGAATCGACTGATCCTAAGACACTTAAGTTAAAATACGTCCAATCTGAAATGATGTAATCCTGGCTGTTGTCCGTTGACCTAAAATCCGCCAGATAAAAACTGGTGGTTTTAACAGACGTTCCCTGATAGCCTTTCGCTATGATTCTAAAGTAATCTGAGTCGTTTCCAGAAACCCCGCCAAATTTTTTGGCAAACGGGTCTCCTTTTTCCATGCTTCTAGACGAATAAGTTGAGTTGGTTACGTAACATCCTTCAATTTGTTGAGCATCGGTCAACACCAAAACACCTTGGCCGCCTATAACGGCATAATTATTTGTAAAGTTCACTCCATGAGCTGTTCTGGCGCTGTATTGATTTACAAACCCTTCTGTCGTAGAGTCTGTCATATTCGAAACAGCAACTCCATCCCAGGACTTCCAGGCTGTGTTGTAGTTGTTTTTAAAAAATACTTCTCCATTTAAAAAACCCCCAGATTCGTCACTGCCATTCCAGAACGTATCGGTTTTGGTTAAATCAATCGATTCAAACGTTGCCATCCATCCAATTTGTGCCATAGACATGGTGGACAGAACTGTCAATAATAAGGTAAAAACGTTTTTCATTTGTTGTATCATTTTTTTGTGAGTTGATGTGAAATTTTAAGTTCAATATTCCTTGGCATGTTTGGCATGTAAGGCATCACGGTATAGTAGTGATTGTCAATATTTTTGATTGATAATGAGATAGTTAAGTCTTTTACTTTTCGCATTACCCGTATACTGTTTATAAATATAGATGGTAGAAACTCCGTATTTTCCTTGTCCGTAAATCGTTTTGAGATAAACCAGTTGGAATACTCAAACGTCCATTTCTTAACCGTGTAACGCAGTCCTGCATTACCTTGAAACCTGGGAACAAACGTTTGTTGTAAGCCAGACCATAACGATGTATCTGCCAATGTGGAGTTAACTACGGTCGCATTAGCAAATAGATTGAAGGGCTTAACAGACCAGGTTCCACTGATCTCTAACCCTCTGTTCCATTGTGTCTGACCTCGAACCTGGGTTGCTTCGAAATAGCCCCTACTTCCTGGTAACCATCTAATCTGATCCTTTATGTAGTTGTCAAACCCCGTAAATCGAATCTCCAGTTGCTTTCCCTCATACATGAGGTTGAATTCCGAATTGACGCTTCTTTCCGAAACAAGATTTTCGTTACCGCCCGGATTCCAAAACAGGTTATTGAACGTAGGCATTCTATAATTGCTTGAAACCAAAGCCATTGCCTTAATTCTTTTAGATAGTTTACGGAAGACTTTAAGTGATCCCAGAATTGGCAAATCAGCATTGTTGGTGTATTCCACCATGCGAACCGAAGTCTGAATGCGCATTTTGCTGGTTTTATAGGATGCATGGAAAGCCTGTGAAAATTCTATTCGGTTTCTATCGTAAAACGTATCGGCAAAAGCCTGAAACAAACGAGATTCCAAATCAAAGCCAACAGACAGTTTCGAGTTGTATTTATGCAGAAAATGCCCCATTAAGGACGAGTTTACATACTTGTAGTTTGCAAATATTTTGGATAGACTGTCCTGATAATCAAAGTTTTCTAGGAAAATACCTGAATTGACCTTCAGTTCATTCTTGTTAGCTGTTTTTGACCAGTCGGCTTGAATCCGTATTGTCTGTTCCATCTGATTTTTGGTTGAAACTGCCTCCAACATCGTTGGTGCTATTTGACGGTCAGTAGATTGAAACCAGGCGCGAATGTTCAACGGATTTGATCGTTTTAAGAATATCTGTTGGTGAACCAACACTCCATTGGTCCTGAATTGAGCGTGTTTAAGTTGGCGTAACGAATCACCACCTAACGCTGGGTAGTTGTAGTTGTTTTTGGCAGAGTTGGTGAACAGCGTGAGGCTCCTTAAAGACTTTTTTCCATAACTATTCCATTTCGCTGAAGCCTGTATTCTGCCAAAGGTGCCAAAACCAAGTTGAGAAATCAGCAATCGGCTGGTGTCAATTCCTTTATTTCTTAAATTGATACTTCCGGCAATTGATCCACTTCCACTATTGGACGATTGGTAGGAGTTCATTTCTACCTGATCGAACGCCAGGCTGGGTAGAAGATTCATATCTACATTGCCATTGAGGATATTTTGCAAGCTCATCCCGTTCCAATAAACCGTAGATTGTTCTGCGTTACCACCGCGAATCGAAAGAGTGGATAGCCCACCACCTGCCGTTGCTTTGACAAAGACTAATCCGTTCTCTGTCAGAATTTCACCAATATTATCGCCTGAATATTGACTCAGACTATCCAGGGTAGAAACCCGGGTAATGCCACGCGGACTCAATACGGCACTATCAAGTACCACAGTGGAAACCTGCGCACGTACAAATGTGGTTAAACCAAGGAACACGAGTCCCAAAAAACCTTTTAATCTCAACGGTAGAAAACCTTAAAACCTGCTATGCCTTTAACACCGAAAACACGCATTTGTCTAATCTGGCAGGTCTTCTGACTTACTCGGAGAAATGTCTTCCCATTTATCTTCAGATAAACAGTGACCAAAGAATATTTCTCACTAATACTGAGCTTACAGCTGCGGGTACAGTAAAGGTCTTACACCTTTTTCCCATTTTCATCAACCTAAAGAGGTCGAACCAAATTCACTGCAAATATATAGCACAGAATTTTCGACAACCAAGATTGGGTTGTTAACATGTGGACAATTCTTTGGCGTTTTCCCCGTAAATTACGTGTGTGTTGTTGAATTATGCTGTATAATCGCACCGTTATTTTTAATCAATCTAAATAAGATGTTACACGAACGAATAAAGTCTGCTACCTCGGTAGATCACAAAAACACAGAGAGTCAAAGTTATGGTCGTGAAATAATGAGCCGGACGCTTACGAAAGCACAATACACCGACATCCTAATTGCGAATTATATGTATGTTTCTGGGTGGGAAGAACAATGGGGCAAATTGCCTTTCGAACTTCCTGCAACCTTAAATATGACCGGGAGGAAAAAGACACAACTCCTTAAAAATGATCTACATAAACTGGGTATTAATCCAAATGAAATTCAAGTTTTGTCTATAGATCTCCCAAAAGATTATGCTCAATTTATGGGTAGAATGTATGTCATAGAAGGATCGACATTAGGCGGAGCGGTGATTCAAAAACAACTTGCCCTAAACGAAAATTTAAATGGATTAAGTTTCGACTTCTATGGCGGTTATGGCCCTGGCCTCATTCCAAATTGGAAAACGTTTTTAGGCGAATTAAACCAAATAACTGAGGCTGCTCAAGAGGATGAAGCTATTTCGGCAGCTAAAGCTTGTTTTAAGGATATGGAGGTGTGTTTTAGAAATGCCAAAACCCAGCCTATGAATTCTTAAAGAGATTTCTATTTTTGCTAAAAAAATAAATACAATGGCAAACACGTCTGATTTATCACGGGGAACATTTATAAGACATAACGGACAACTGTGTAGAGTAGTTGATTACAAGCACACTATGCCTGGTAAGGGAGGCGCTTTTTATCAAGTCAAGATGAAAAATGCCATTACTGGAAAATCGATGGACCATCGTTTCCGCTCTGGCGAAAACATAGATTTAGTCCGGGTTGATGAAAAGGAAATGCAATTCTTGTATAAAGACGGAACCAGCCTGGTACTAATGGATACGGAAACCTTTGAGCAAATGCAGCTTGAAGAAACCATGTTGGGAGATGCGATGCAGTTCATTAAAGAAGAAATGATGGTTACGGTTTATCTCGACGACGGCAACGCCATTATGGCTGATGCACCCAATCATGTGGTATTAGAAATTACGTATTCGGAGCCAGGAATAAAGGGAGATACAGCCAACAACCCACTTAAACCAGCAACATTAGAAACGGGTGCTACGGTTAACGTACCCTTGTTTGTACAACAAGGTGAAAAAATTAAAGTAGATACGCGAACGGGTGAATACGTTGAGCGTGCAAAATAATCGTTAAACGTCTACCACCAGCCAAGAAGATGGCCAAGTAGAAAGATAAGCACAACTAAAATCAACAACGGATAAAGGGCACCTAAAATTTCCTTGAGTAACGTAAGGAGAAGCAAAATAAGGAGGACGACCAAAATCCAATACAGGAGACCCTGATCGGACTTTTTGGAGAGTTTCTCAGCCTTCTTTACAATGCGTTTTACCTTCTTATTTATCGGGGCGGCGTATCGATAATGATCATTTTTTGCAACGTCATTATCCAACTCTGTGTTGTCGTTTAAACGATTAATGACGGTTTGATTGGAGCTTTCTTTGATTTCATTTTCCTGCACTTTTAGTTGCTCCGTAAACACAATATTCTGTTCTTGTACAGACGTATCGAACGACGATTGGACAACCTCTTTCTGCTGCTCTAAAACGGTCTTATCGACCTCTGATTTAACATAATGTGAATACTGTTTAACCCGTGTGTTTTCCTTTTTAGTATGAAGCTTTAGGTGGGTTAAATGAGCGTACTGACGTTTCCCGCAACTGGATATTAGCAATATCGCAACAAGGGTAAAAGCAATTGATAAATTTCGTTTCATTCGATATCTATAGTTTAAATGCAAGTAAGTTGAATTTTATCAAATATTCAAGACCATCTATAAAGCAGTAAGTTTTACTTTTGCGGCCAGTTTTAATAGCGACTTGGAGTTCTACGATTCACATAATAATTTCCTGGGTATTGAGGAAAGCGAGTATTCGTTGTATTTATCGAGCAAGGTTGTATTGCAACTTTTGCCGTATGAGTACACCTCAACCTATCTTAAGGGCTCTAAAAATGGGCCACAGGCCATCTTGAGTGCCTCCCATTATGTAGAGTTTTACGACGAGGAGTTGACAAGCAATACCTACCGTAAATTGGGCATTGCAACGCAACAGGCGCTTGACTTCGGAAATTTAGTAGACGAGAATGCCATTGAATTGATTCGCTCCAATACCGCTGAGCATATCAAAAACAACAAGTTTGTGATGAGCTTTGGTGCCGAGCATACCGTGACTTATGGTGTTTTTAAAGCGTTTCACGAAAAACATCCAAACGTATCGATCCTTCAATTGGATGCTCATTCGGATTTACGGCAATCGTATAAAGGCAATCGATATTCCCATGCCAGTGTAATGGCACGAGTGAATGATCTCGGTGTTAAAATTAGTCAGGTTGGTGTACGAGCTCAATGTGAAGAAGAAGCTCAACTGATTGATGATTCGAGCACAATTCAGACGATTTATGCGCATCAACTGCAATCAAGTTCTTCCTACATCTCTGAGATTCTGGAACACCTGACGGACGATGTGTACATAACCATTGATGCGGATGGCCTGGATCCAAGCATTGTACCGGCCGTAGGAACGCCCGAACCCGGGGGGTTAACGTATTACCAAACGCTTGATTTGTTAAAAGCAATCTGCAAAAACAAACGGGTAATGGGATTCGATATTGTAGAATGTAGTCCCATTGCGGGGCAAATTAGAAGTGAATATTTATTAGCAAAATTGGCGTATAAAGTACTCGGGTACTGTTCATTAAATTCAAAGAATTTCGCCGTTTAATAAGAAAAAATTAATTTAGTAGGAATGTATACAACTAGGAAAGTTTATTTAGACAACGCAGCCACCACACCACTTGACGATGAGGTTATTGCGGTTATGACCGAATCAATGAAATCCACTTATGGAAATCCATCTGCTTCTCATAGTCTAGGTCGAACCTCAAGAGCTGTGATTGAAACGGCACGAAAAAGCATCGCTAAATCGATCAACGCGGAGTCTAGAGAATTGATTTTCACATCAGGCGGTACGGAAGCCGACAATATGGCTATTCGTTGTGCAGTTAAGGATCTTGGTATTAAAAACATCATCACATCTCCTATTGAACACAAAGCTGTTTTACAAACAAGTCTGGATCTTGAAACGGACGGAATTATTAAGGTTCATCTCGTAGACGTAGACCATACAGGTTTGGTAAGTATGGAACACCTTAAACAACTCGCCGAGGCACACCCCAACTCATTAATCAGTCTTATGCATGCCAATAATGAGCTAGGCACCCTACTTGACTACAAAACAGTATCGTCTATTGCAAAAGCGAACAACTGTTTGTTTCATAGTGACACGGTTCAAACGGTGGGGCATTATGAACTGGACGTAAAAGAATTTGGTGCAGATTTTCTAGCGTGTTCAGCACATAAACTCAACGGCCCAAAAGGTATTGGGTTCTTATATGTAAACAAGGCGTTAAACTTCAAGGCCATGTTAACAGGTGGTGGCCAGGAGAGTAATCACCGTGCTGGGACAGAAAATGTTTTGGGAATTATTGGGTTGGCAAAAGCCCTGGAGCTCGCATTTAAAAACTTAGAACACGAACAGAAACACATATTTGGCATCAAAGAGTATATGATGGACGAATTAAAAACTCAAATACCATCGATTCAATTCAATGGAGATACGTCGTTCGAAGGTGGATTATACACGGTATTGAACTGCTCATTACCTCCACAGGAAAACAACGAACTGTTGTTGTTTCAATTGGACATTGAAGGTGTTTGCTGCTCCGGTGGTTCTGCATGCAATTCGGGTGCTGCCACTGGTTCTCATGTACTTAACGCTATTAACCATCCAACCGACAGACAAGCTGTTCGGTTTTCATTTGGTCGATTTACAACCAAAGATGATATCGATTTTGCCGTTAAAGCCTTACGCAAACTTTTAAGAGAAGAAACTGTTAAGGTGTAAAACGATGTTATTCTATGAAATTTAACCATCAACTAAACAATACGTATAGTTACGGCGAATATGTTGAGTTAGTGAACGAACTGGTCGAAAATCACAAAACTACTGGGAAAAATCAATCGGACATACTGGTTGAGTACACCTCATTGAATCGTCAGCGGATCAAACGCCTGGACAAAACCGTAAAAATATCTTCGGAACTTTCTGAAAAGCTTGAAAATCTGAGTAAAAAGCAACGGTGGATAGTCCTGACCGAAGCGTGGTGTGGAGATGCTGCCCAAACCATCCCTTTGCTTGCCAAAATGGCTAACGAATCTGACCAAATCGATTTACAGTTGATTCTAAGAGACGAGAACCCCTTGATAATGAACGATTTCCTCACAAATGGAGCGAAATCTATTCCAAAGTTGATCGCCCTTGACGAAGACAATAATGTACTTTATACCTGGGGACCACGACCTCATTTTGCCCAGGAAATGCTTTTGGCCTTCAAAAACAAACCGGACGGAAGAAGCCAAGACGATTTTACAAAAGATCTTCATACCTGGTACTCCAGAGACAGAACAAAAGCCTCACAGGAAGAATTCCTTTCTATTCTGTAATATTTATTTAAGTTTTTTTTTACATTTCTGTTGATTTTCTACCTCATTTGTAACTATAAAAATGGTTACTTTTGGCATTAGACAATATTAATAAAAAGTATATTAGAATGAAAAAAATTACTCTTTTGGCTTGCGCTCTGTTAATGAGCGTTTTTGGGTATTCTCAGTATTACCAGCTCGACTGGGATCTGGGACAGAACCCAGGTAATGTTAACACAGATACCGAATTTCCCGTAGGTGGTGGCCTAGTTGGAGGCTGGACAACGGTTATGACTGGACCTTCATCTTCTTGGTCTGGTGACTTAAACCTACCATTTACATTTACCTTTAACGATACCGCTTATACAACATGCAAGGTAGCAGCTGGTATGGTTAGTTTTGGAACCGTGGATGCGTTTCCAGGGGTAACTCCTTCTTCCTTACCAAACGCAAGTATTCCAAATAACACGATTGCTATATGGGGACTTGAAATTGGAACAGGTGACTTTTTGATCACTAAAACATTTGGTTCTTCGCCAAATCGACAATTCTGGGTGCAAATGAACACGGCTAAAAACGCAAACATTCAAAATGGATGGGCGTATTGGAGTGTTGTACTCGAAGAAGGTACGAACAACATCTATATTGTTGATCAACGAAATAATTGTGTCACAACTGCTGGTGCTCTATGTACTGGTAAAACGACCGTTTCTGCAGGTATCCAAATTAATGGGTCTACTGCTATCTCTGTCCCAGGTTCTCCTGCTTTGTTAGGTAGATCGACAAACGATGCGACATCGGCCGATAACGTATACTATGCATTCTATCCTGGAACTCAGTCTGATGAAGATATCATGATGAACAGTTCTGATATGGTTCCTGATTATGAACTAGCGAAAGGAGCCATTGATATTAAAGGAAATTTGAGAAACATAGGTGGTAAAACACTTACTGGTTTTGATCTTAATTACACCGTAAACGGTGGAGACACTGTAACTGAGAGTTTAACAGGTTTAAACATCCTAAGCGGTGGATATTACGACTTCACACATGGAACTCCATTTATTCCATCTGTTTCTGATGCCTATGTTATTAAAATCTGGACGTCAAACCCGAACGGTGCGATGGATGGAAATACAGATAACGACGATTTGGAGGTAAACATCAGAGTGCACGACAAGGTGTATGTTAGAAAGCCTTTGTATGAGGTGTTCACATCTTCTACTTGTGGCCCATGTACTCCTGGAAACATCAACTTTCATAACGTTATTGACGGCTTAGAAGATGAGTGTGTTTACATTAAATATCAGCAAAGCTGGCCTGGAACAGGTGACCCGTATTGTACTGCTGAATCTAATGAACGAAGAAACTACTATTCAATTAACTCTATTCCTCGTATGGAATTAGACGGTGGATGGGATCAAAATGCATCTTCTTTTACAACTGCTTTGCATGAGGAGTATTCAGCTAAACCTGCTTTTATGAAAATTACGGCAGAATCTATCCAATGGGGTAAACATATTGAATTGAAGATTGAAGTTGACCCTGCTTCAGATTTCTCAGGAAACAACACACTACACGTTGCCATTATGGAAAAGACTACATATGACAACGAAAAATCGAATGGCGAGACTGATTTCCTTCAGGTAATGAAGAAAATGATGACTGGTGCTGTAGGTGTAAATCTTGGCGCTTTGAAGAAAGGCACTAAAGTTAACAAAGAGTATACCTGGGATTTTAAAGGCGACTATACCCTACCATTTAATGGATCTTCTTCAAGTTGGATTAACCACAACACAACACATTCAGTTGAAGAGTTTGATGATTTGATGATTGCCGTTTGGGTTCAAAATATTTCAACGAAAGAAGTACATCAAGCAACATATGCTATACAAAGTAATGTTGGTGTGCTTGAAGTAACGAAAGAAAGTCAATTTGACATCTTTCCTAACCCAGCAACTAATAACGCTAACATCGACTTCGAATTGACGGCAGCGTCTCATGTAGAGATATCTGTATTGAACACGTCTGGACAAGAAGTGAGTGCTATGAACGCGGGTAACTTAAACGTAGGAAACAACACGGTAAATGTTAGTCTTGAAGGCTTGTCTCAAGGCATATACTACATTCAACTTAAAACGGATTTTGGTGTTTTCACCAAGCCAGTTACTGTAAAGTAATTCTAAAATAAACATATAGGAAAGGCTCTAGGAAACTGGGGCCTTTTTTATGTCGCAAAACCCGATACACCCAAACCAAACAATGCAAAATCATAACGTACCGGGTCCAATGGATCCAACACCCGCAAGGCCTTTGTTAAATCTGTAGCCGCCTTCCAATCCATGGCTTTTCGATCCAGAATTTTAAGGTTATTCGCTACGCGGTAAACATGTATATCTAAAGGACAAACCAACTGAGACGGCTTTATGGTCTTCCAAATCCCAAAGTCTACCCCTTTTTGATCCGACCTCACCATCCATCTCAAAAACATATTTAATCGCTTACATGCTGACTTTTTAGAAGGTGATGCAATATGTTTCCGGGTTCTTTCTGAAATCCATTCGCCGGTAAACACCTTATTGTAAAACCCCTTTAACGCATTTTCCACCGTAGGGTCTCCGGAATCTAACGTGGACGAAAAGGCTTGTTCTAAACTGGGGTTAGCCGAATACCAACGACTTAAGAATTCAATTAAGAATAATACATCGGTGGCGTTAAGCGTTCGGTGAACGAAGCCCTCTAAACGTTTGAGTTCCTGGTTAGAGCTGTTCAACACAAAATCGTGGGGAGCATTATCCATACGTTCTAACAAGTCTGAACACTTGTTAATAATGGTCTTACGATTGCCCCAGGCCATTATGGCCGCAAAGAAGCCCGCAATTTCAATATCCTGTTTCTTGTTAAATCGGTGAGGAATCGTTATGGGGTCGTTCGGGATAAAACTTGGTCGATTGGTTTTTTCAACCCATTCATCCAAAAACGACTTTAACTCTGTCCCCTTCACTTATTTAAGGCTTTCCGTTTTTAAAAGGCGAATTGAATTGATGTATCTTAATCGCTTTACTGGACAACCAAATACCAATAGCCAGGGTAATAAGGGCGGTAAGAACTCGATACTCATCCATCCAGGGTACCACACCCTTATCTAACATGAGTGGAAAATCGTATGCCGCATGCAATATAGTTGGAGCAAATAGCGCATAAGCCAGGTAGGTATTCGATCGTTCGTTATCAAACTTAGCCAGACCCAAAAAATAGCCCATAATGACACCGAAAACAGCATGAGCAGGTATCGCAGTAAACATCCTGGCAATAGCTGTAGTATGTCCGTAGTCTACTACATAGGCAATATTTTCGAGTGTTGCAAAGCCCATAGAAGCCATCACACAATAGGTAATGCCATCAAACGGCTCATTGAAATCCTTTTTGGGATAGATATATTTAAAAACAACAAAGAATTTTACCCCTTCTTCGATAATTGCCACCCCAACAAATGAGAGAATTGCAGTTTGAAAAACGCTGTTGGAATGTATAATCCCTAACTTATGGACGCCCACTTCTAAAATTACGGCAGGAATCGTGCTGATCAAGCCCAGAACAAAAGCAAACAATAATAATTTCTTTGGTTCTTTATCAAACTTGTCTTTCCAGAAAATGTATACGCTTATAGCAACACCGGGTGCTATTGCAAGAGCTAAAAGGGTTAATAATTCCATTATCCTATGGCTTGTGAAAGATCTTTAATCAAATCGTCAATATCTTCAATACCTACACTTAATCGTATGAGTGAATCACTAAGACCACTTTTCGCTCTCTCTTCTTTGGGAATTGAGGCATGTGTCATGCTGGCCGGATGACCGCAAAGGGACTCTACCCCTCCCAACGACTCGGCAAGAGTGAATAGTTTCGTTTTGCTGATCACCGCTTGGGCTTCTGCCAAACGATCTCCATGAAGCGTAAATGACACCATACCTCCAAAATCTTTCATTTGACGCCTGGCAACGTTGTGATTAGGATGCGATTCCAATCCAGGCCAATATACCTTCGATACTTTTGGGTGATCATTTAAGTAATGGGCAATTTTTCGTCCATTTTCACAGTGGCGTTGCATGCGCACGTGAAGGGTTTTGATTCCTCGAAGAACCAAAAAACTATCTTGTGGACCCGGTGTTCCACCACAACTGTTTTGAATAAAACTCAGTTGTTCGTGTAATTCATCCGAATCATAAACCAACGCACCCATGACCACGTCTGAGTGCCCATTTATATATTTGGTGACCGAGTGCATAACAATATCCGCTCCCATAGACATTGGGGTTTGCAAATAAGGTGTCGCAAACGTATTATCAACACATAGCAACGCATTTGCAGATTTTGCAATTTCTGAAACTGCTTCGATATCAATGATTTTTAGCAAAGGGTTTGTCGGCGTCTCGACCCATATTAGCTTGGTTTTATCGCTTATACACGACTTAATCTGGTCAACGTCTCCCATGTCCACAAAGTGAAACACAATGCCATAATTCTTATAGATCTCCGTAAAAATTCGATACGAACCACCATATAAGTCATTGGTCGATATGACTTCATCACCAGGTGCAAGCAGTTTAACAACCGTATCAATCGCGGCCATACCACTACTAAAACACAATCCGTGTTTACCTCCTTCTAATGCCGCCAAATTATCCTGTAACTGGCTACGAGTTGGGTTATGTGTACGACTGTATTCAAAACCTTTATGATCGCCTGGTGCCGATTGAGCATAGGTAGACGTTTGGTATATGGGTGTCATTATTGCCCCTGTGGTTGGGTCGGGAAAAACACCTGCATGTATTGTTTTTGTATTGAATTTCATTGCTTTCGAACAATGCAGCAAAGCAAGTTAATTATTTTGATTTTCATTTCAAAAGTGACCCGTAATAATGAACAATGACCGTGTTTTGTATGTTACAAACAAACACTCTACAGGTTACAAATCCATTCTAGCCTACAAATTACTCAGTAGGCCTTTTCTGGGTTTTATATAGAGCGACCAAAAAAAATGATGGTTAACTTTTTTTTGACCCCATGGTATTGCCGTACCTTTGTTAAGGCATTAAAAGAGATTTAGCAGAATGAACATAGAACAAATTTATACGGGTTGTTTAGCTCAGGGAGCATATTACATTGAATCGAACGGTGAAGTGGCCATTATTGACCCACTACGCGAGGTACAGCCTTATATTGATGCTGCAGAGAAAAACAATGCCAAAATCAAATACGTTTTTGAGACTCATTTTCATGCAGATTTTGTTAGTGGACACGTCACCCTGGCCGAAAAAACGGGTGCTGACATTGTATATGGACCAACTGCTACTACGGAGTATGATTGTATAACAGCCACTGATAATCAAGAGTTTAAGATTGGCGATATTACGATAATTGCCTTACATACACCTGGTCATACTATGGAAAGTACGTCCTATTTGCTTCGCGACGAAAACGGTCAGGACCACAGTTTATTCTCTGGCGACACCTTGTTTTTGGGCGATGTTGGACGGCCAGATTTGGCGCAAAAATCGGTTGAGATGACTCAAGAACAGTTAGCCGGCATTTTGTTTGACAGTTTACGAAATAAAATTATGCCTCTTGCAGACGAGGTGATCGTATATCCTGGCCATGGTGCTGGATCTGCCTGTGGTAAAAACATGATGAAGGAAACCGTAGATACCCTGGGCAATCAAAAACAGATGAACTATGCGCTTCGAGCCGATATGACCAAAGACGAGTTTGTAAAAGAGGTTACGGACGGTTTAGCTCCGCCACCAGCTTATTTCCCTTTGAACGTTGCCATGAACAAAAAGGGCTATAAAAGTATCGACGAAGTTATATCGAATGGAAACAGGGCTCTGTCTCCCGATGAATTTGATGCAGCCGCAAATGAGACTGAGGCATTGATTCTTGACGTACGACTTGAGAAAGATTTTGTACAGGGTTTTGTACCACGAAGTATATTTATTGGCTTAAACGGAAATTTTGCTCCATGGGTTGGAGCTATGATCCAAGACACTCAACAACCTCTGTTGTTGGTGGTAAACGATAATCAAATTGAAGAGGCCATTACACGATTAAGTCGAGTAGGCTTTGACAACACCATCGGTTACCTCAAAGGAGGTATCGAAGCTTGGGCCGATGCGGGTAAAGACCTCGATAAAATTCGATCCATTTCAGCGGATGCATTTGCGAAGGAATGGACGGAAACAGGCAGTGCCATATTCGATGTTAGAAAAGACGGAGAATATACTTCTGAGCACATCGATGGTGCGCATTTGACTCCATTGAGCGACTTAAACAATCATTTGGCTGAGTTTCCTAAAGAGGGCAACTTTTACATACACTGTGCTGGAGGTTACCGGTCAATAATTGCTTCATCCATCTTAAAATCAAGAGGTTATCACAATATGACGGATGTCTCTGGTGGCTTTGAGGCGATTAAAACTACTAATTTGCCACGTACGGATTACATGTGTCCAACGACACTTTAAGAGATATAAAATTCTAACAATAAGGCGGCTTCGGTCGCCTTTTTTAGTGCCTAATTTTTGAATTAACCTTAACCTTTTCTTTAAGTCTCTTTTTTTGTAAATTATCGCCGTAGGCATACCTACCGATTCATGAAGATTTTAAGCTCAGAACAAATTAAGAAGGTCGATGCATTTACCATAGAAAAGGAAGCCATTTCGTCTTTGGATCTCATGGAACGTGCAGCGGGTACATGTACAGATTGGGTTCTTAAACGTTTTAGTCCGTGTAATGTGGCTGTCGTTTGTGGTATGGGCAACAATGGTGGTGATGGGTTAGTAATGGCCCGTCAGCTACACGAAGTAGGATATCAAGTAGTGGTTTACACGGTTGGTTTTAGAGAAATAGGATCGTCTGACTTTGAAAAAAATCAAATCCGACTCATGGCAATGGGAATGGAAATTCAACGTATTGCAACAGGTGATGAGTTACCGCATTTTACCAAGACCGACATCATCATAGATGCCCTATTTGGTTCGGGTCTAAATCGACCGGTAGAAGGAATTACGTCTTCCGTTATTGAAGCAATAAACAATGCTTCTTCTCCCGTAATTTCTATCGACATGCCTTCCGGTTTATTTACGGAAGACAACCACAATAACTCAACAGCACATATCGTCAAGGCCAGTTACACCTTAAGCTTGGAACTTCCGAAGTTGGCCCAATTACAGCCTGATAATGAGCAATTTACAGGTCAATTACATATTCTCCCTATTGGTTTGAATCAACCGTTTATTCAACAACAGGAAACACAATATCGCTACGTTACCGCTGAAGATATTAAGATAAAATTGAAATCGAGATCAACCTTTTCCCATAAAGGAAAGTTCGGTCACGCTCTGGTGGTGAGTGGAATGAAAGGAAAAATGGGGGCTG
>CAYZWM010000087.1:0-6003 GCA_964482155.1 uncultured Chitinophagaceae bacterium
ATTCTGGCTTTTGAGCTGCATCCGCAAAACTCACAATCCGTGCTAAAGGGGTTAGCCCCAACTCGTTCATTTTTTCCTTACTCATCAAAACCAGAGCTGCAGCACCATCGTTCATGGTACTTGCATTAGCCGCCGTAACCGTACCGTCTTTGGTAAATACAGGTCGTAGGTTTGGAATTTTTTCGAACTTTACGTTTTTATATTCTTCGTCTTCGGTAATTACGATTGGATCTCCTTTGCGTTGAGGAACTTCAACACCAATAACTTCGTCGTCAAATCGTCCATTGGCCCATGCGTCTGCAGATTTCTTATACGACGCAATAGCGAAGTTATCTTGAGCTTCTCTACTGATGTTCATTTCGCTTGCTGTATTTTCAGCTGCGTTACCCATCATATAATCATTGTATACGTCTCGCAATCCATCATGTGCCAGACCATCAATGGTTTTAAAATCACCAAATTTATATCCTTTTCGAGAGTTCATTAAATAATGAGGAACCAAACTCATGTTTTCCATCCCACCGGCTATAACACAATCGTTTAAACCGAGCATAATGCTTTGAGCGCCGAACATAACTGATTTCATACCACTTGCACATACTTTGTTTATGGTCGTACAAGGAACCTCCTCACTTAAGCCTGCAAACATCGCGGCCTGTCGAGCTGGAGCTTGTCCAACACCGGCTTGAAGCACATTACCCATAAAGACTTCCTGAACCTCTTTCGAGTCAATTCCAGCCTTAGCAATAGCGCCTTTAATGGCTGTTGCTCCTAAGGTAGTAGCAGGAATTCCACTAAACATTCCGTTGAAACTTCCCAAAGGTGTTCGCACCGCAGATACAATATAAACTTCGTTCATTTACTCAATTTTGCTGCAAAAATAACGTTTCATTAGCCATTTGGTTTTAAAAATAAAGTTAATATTGTTCTGTGCAAAAGAATATAGAAATCGTCTTATCTCCTTTACTACTGCCTCTAGTAGACCTTAAAGGAAAAATAGTAGTTGTAATCGATATTTTACGGGCAACCTCAACAATCTGTGCGGCATTGGACAATGGTGCGACATCAGTAACTCCCGTCATTTCGGTTGAAGAAGCGTTACAGTACGATAAATCAGAATATTTGGTAGCTGGAGAGAGAAACGGTGAAAAAGCCAAGGGTTTCGACTTTGGCAACTCACCTGCTGAATATGCTCCTGATCTTGTCAAGGGCAAGAAAGTTGTTTTGACCACAACGAATGGTACCAAGTGTATTCACTCCTCTTTGGAGGCGGATGAAGTTTTGGTAGGCTCATTTTACAATTTGGCTCGACTCAGTGAATACCTTGCGAATCGTGAAAATAGTGTTGTTCTGTTCTGCTCAGGTTGGAAGAACAGAGTAAACCTGGAAGACACCTTATTTGCTGGCTATGTCGCCCAAAGTTTGAGTGAAACTCATATCTGGAATTCTGACGAGGTGGAACTGGCGTTGGATTTGGTCGGTAAAGCCCAATATGATCCAATAGGCTATTTACGCCGTGCAAGCCATGCTAAACGGTTTGCTCGTTTAGGAAATCACACAGATTTAGAGTTGTGCATGCAATTCGACAAACACCCGGTCTTAGTTAAGTACCAGGGTGGGCAACTTCTTGCCATATTATAAAAACGTATCCAAAAAAAAATCCCAACCACTTGTGGTTGGGATTTTTCTGTATTCAAAAAGCGATTAATTAATTGTAATCACTTTGATCTTACCATACCCTAATTTTTCAAGGCCTGGCTTAATTTTATACGCATGCCCAACGACAATAAACAACATGTGGTTTGGCTCAATATATTTAGAAGCTAGAGCATCAATGTCCGCTTTACTCAATTCATTTACAATTTTGATTTGCTCGTCTTTATATCCCTTTGGTAAATCATTTCCCACAATGTGCGAAAAGAAACCCAATTTTTGGCGAGGAGTCTCGTAGTCTAACGCCTGACTTAACAAAATAGAGCTTTTCGTAAACGCCAATTCGTCTTCTGTAATACCACTGGAATGGAAGTTGTTTAATTCCTTCATAACCTCAACAATGGTACTGTCAGTTGCTTCTTTCTTAATGTTTCCGCTAAAACGGTAGTTGCCATAGTAATCGTTACCACTAAATCCTGTACGAGCACCGTAGGTATATCCTTTATCCTCACGAAGATTTAAGTTAATACGGCTACTGAAGGCCCCTCCCAAAGAGAAATTCATTACATACGACTTGAAATAATCTCCATTGTAATCATATTTCAACGATGGATACCCAGCCACAATCATACTCTGTGCAGCATAGGGTTTGTCTACCAAAATGACAGTCGTTTGTTCTTGCTTAATAGGTTCCGGCAGTGCTGGAATAACGACGGCTCTGCTCTCCCATTTATTTAGAAAATCAAGTTTACCAATTATTTCCGTTTGACTAATGGGTCCAAGAATCGATAAACTCGCCACATTTGGTGAATAATACGCCTGATAAAACGCCTTACAATCGTCTACAGATATTTTATTTACACTGCTGTAAGTTCCAGTCGATGGTTCTGCCATAATACTCTTTCCGTAAACTACCTTATTGTATGTACTAGATGCTAACCAACTTGGATTCGACTTTCTGTTTTTAATGGCTTCTAACCGTTGTTTCTTAATTCTTCTAAAGTCTTTTGGATCAAATAAAGGCTGCTCCATGGTTTCTTTTAAAATGGCCAACGTTGCATCCAGATTTTCTTTAAACGACTCTACGTAGATCGCTGTACTTGTATTTCCACTGGTGTAGTAACTGATATTGCTGCCTAACCTTTCCAACGCAGCGCTGTATTCTTCCGAATTCATACTCACGGTGCCTTCATTCATCATGGAAGCTGTTAATGAAGCTGTACCACTGTTTATCTTTTTACTTGCTTCAAGCAAATGACCACCTTTGATTTCAAAATACAGGTAAACCTTCTTCAAATCATCTGATTTAGAACCGATTACCTTAAGTCCGTTGTCAAACTTTACTGTATAATATTCAGGAACAATGATTGACTTTACTTCGGCCGCTTTAGGCTGAATCGATCGATCAAAATCGTCTTTAGGTGGGTTATAAGTGAGTCCAATGTACTGAGGGTCAACCTCTTTTTTCATACCTGCGTACGGGTTTACACTTTTACTTATTTCATCGTCTCCGTCTTTTGGAACTTCTCTTGAAACAGTGATGATTACCGCCTTTTTATTCAGGATATACTTTCGGAATACACGCATAATGTCTTCCTTAGTCACATTTTCATAACGTGCTATCTCATCATTTAAATTGAACCCATTTCCCTTGTCAATATTCCAGCCACTCAACAGGGTAGCTTTACTTTGAATGGAGTTGGCCTGATCAACTAAATAAGACTTATAAGACATTTTTGTTCGAGCAAGTTCATCGTCAGATACCCCAGCAGTGTTAAATTCTTTAAGCGTTTCCTGGATTTTATCTTCTACTTCGTTAAAACTGAGTCCCATAAAATTAGCCAGAACCCGAATTTGGAAGAAACCAGCCATTTCCATGGCCCGGTTGTATGAAGATGCCTGTACTGCGTCTTCTGATTTAACGAACTTCTTGTACAGAATCGAGTTGTTTCCACCACCAAATATTTGACCTAGCAAACTAAGAGCTGCTTCATCTGAGTGATAGTTAGGTACTGTAGGAAAAGCCATAGATGTCAATGGTAAATAAATATTATCCGTCATAGGAACATATTTATTGACTGGCAAAAATGGCTTTGGAGCCCGAGGGTTCTTTACCACTGGACATTTGTTTATGGTACCGTAGTATTTGTTTACCCATTTCTTTACTTCTTCGGGGTTAACATCACCCGACACGACCAAAGTCGCATTGTTTGGACCGTACCATCTTAAAAAGAAGTTCCGTAAATCATCAAAACTCGCATCATCCAGGTCATCTACATAACCAATTGGAGTCCATTCGTATGGATGATTTGGATACAATGACTTAAACAACACTTCGCTAACCATTCCATAGGGTTGGTTGTCGTATCGTTGTCTTTTTTCATTTTTTACTGCATCACGCTGGGTATTGAACTTTTCTTCTGTAAACCCATCCAGGTGTGTTCCCATTCGATCAGACTCCAACCACAAAAGAGTTTCAGTCTGGTTGCTTGGTGCGGTATTGATATATACCGTTTTATCGAATGACGTGTATGCATTGTTTGTACCACCCGATTCACTAATGATTTTAAAGTGTTCTTCGTCTGCTACGTTTTTAGATCCCTGGAACATCATATGTTCAAAGAAATGAGCAAAACCACTGTTTCGCTTGCTTTCACGTCCAGATCCAACATGGTAAGCCACCTGAACATGTACGATCGGGTCGCTGTGATCTTCGTGTATGATTAACGTTAAGTCATTGCTGGTAAGTTTATACTTCTGGTAACCAATAACATTACCTTCTGCATCACCCTTTACCTCTTCAATCAGTTCATACTGACCAAAAGAAGTAGTTGCAACTAACATGGCCATGAATGACAATGCTAAGATTTTTAGGTTCTTCATTTACTATTATTCTAAGTTTGACGCGAAAATACAATACACATAAGTTTATCGAAAAGTGGATTCGACAAAACATGGATTTATTTCCAACAAATGACTGTTATTCGTATGCTATCCAACCAGAAGGAATGCCGTGTGATTTGGCGTAATCAAGAATTTCAAGAGCTTCTGACTTCGTTTTAGTAGCATATATACCTACCCGGTAATACCCATTGGGTTGGGGTAAGATTTTGACAACAGGATAGTCTTGAGCCACCAGTGCTGCGGCTCGTTCGGCTAGTTTTACGTCTTTGGTAGAAATGGCGACAACATAATACGCCTTACCATCTGTTGATCTTTTGTAACCCGTTAATGGATCAAAACCTTCGGTGGTGGATTCTTCCGAAACATCCGTATTAGGCTGACTCTTAACTATTTCTTTCTCTTCTACTGTGTTTTCGTCTTGTTGTTTGGATTCAACTGTCTTTTCCGCTTTATCTTCAGGGTCCGAACCGGTTGATTGATCAACTATTTCCTTCCCATCCGTATGTTCGTTTTCACTGGTTTCTGTTTGATCTACCTCGACATCATTGATCACCACCACTTCAGGCTCAGATTGATCAATGGGTTCGGTTGGAACATCTTCTACCTCATTCTTCGTTTCAACATACTTCACCTCTACGATGTGTGTTCTTCTAAGGTTTTCAATATCGGTTTCAAGAGCTAAAATAAGTTGATCTATTTCATCCAGTCGGGCAAGGATGGAGTCTCTTTGCAAATAATTATTGTTGCTTTCAGCCCAATTTTCAGGGCAGCCTCCATTTGCCGAAATCCCAGGTAGGGTTGGACAATGATCTTCTGAATCTACGATTCCATCATTGTCGTAATCAAGCGGTAGCAATGGATCTTTTGGTTTCCTGGTTTCTTTTTTGCCAATTGCTTGAGCAAATCCGAGTCGATATTGAACGTGGGTATCAAAGTCTCCATTCAGCTGTTGATCGAGAGCCGTCATTACATTGATCATTGACTTTGGTCCCAGCCGAATATTAACCCCAATCCCGTATTCGTTGCTGACCACCATGGGCTCTAAACCAGCTTTATTATAAGCCGTGAGATAATTTATGTTATAACCAAAAGACAAATACGGTGCTATGAGGGCATCCGTTTTAAAGAAGCTGCCGTTATTCAGTTTCATAATTAAATCCACATCACCACCAAAGATGTACGATTTACGAACTAAGCGATTTTCTTTAGTTTGGTTAAGGAGGAAGCCGTTGGTCATTCCTACGGAAAAGCCCCAGGTTCGACTTAGATATCTTGAATAGGAAAGTCGAATGCTTTGGGAGAGGGATGAATCAAAACTCGTCAGCTTTTTGTCCAGCAGACGGACATTGTAATCATGAAAATCCTGATTAATTCCGAACCCGTTTTTTAATTCAGCGTTTTGCCCCATTACCAAAAATGGAAGGCCAAGAGCCAAAAAAAGAAACA
>CAYZWM010000087.1:6013-15729 GCA_964482155.1 uncultured Chitinophagaceae bacterium
TTTATCTAGCATTCTTTGATTTGTAGGATACCTGTTGCACAAATCTATTTGAGAATCAGCAGTTTAACAATTAAATCCCGTATGGAAAGGGTCAAACTTTCAAACACGCGTCTTGCACAGACCAATTTTCTGTACAACATAAGTGCAATTGGCGTACCAATACGGCAACCAAAGCTCAAACTGAATTAAACAGAAAAACTAAATCTGGTGTTCGATAAACCAGGCTAAACTCAAGGAATCACTAAACCTTATTCGCTACAATGGCATAAACCATTGGGATTTTATCCTCCAGGTGTTCAATTCGGAATTTCTTAGGGCCAATCTCTACGGTATGTTGAAAGCAGTTATACGGAGAATAATCAAATTCATCTAACGAGGCTATTTGCAAACCACTACCAATGAGACTGTTGACTACTTCACTTAAACCGTGGTTCCACATCACATATTGCTGGGTGATGGGTGCGTCACGGTCGGTATATGAACCTTCTTCGTTCTGAATAATCGGCCCTGTATTGAAATAGTTATAACCTACTTCGTCAAAATCGTCGTCAAACATCCAAACTACTGGATGGAACTCAACAAAAACGAATTTACCACCTGGTTTTAAAAACCCAGAAACCACTTCTGCCCATTTGTCTAGATCAGGCAACCAGCCTATGGTTCCATAGCTTGTAAATACGATGTCGAACTTCTCGTCCAACACCTTGGGTAATCCATACACATCACATTCTATAAACTCACAATCTACATCGGTAATCTTAGCAAGTTCACGTGCTTTAGCAATGGCTTTATCAGACAAATCCATTCCTGTTGCTTGTGCGCCAAGCCTTCCAAGTGAGATGGTATCCTGCCCAAAATGGCACTGTAAATGAAGGACTTTTTTGCCTTTAACATCGCCCAACAATGGAAGTTCAATGTCGTGGAGCGACGTCCCTCCTTTTATAAAATCAGCGTTGTTGTAAAAATCTGAGTCATAATGTATATCCGTTTTTACGTTCCACGAGTCTTTGTTAATGGACTTATAGTCCACATCATTATCCCATTTTATTCCTTTGCCTTTCATTATTATAATTTTCTATATGTATTGGTACTCTTCAACGTAATACACTCAACTGAACATGGCATTGTTCTCGATACAATTTTTCTACGTTACACTTCGTCACCCAGGACGATGCTGTCCTGACAAGTCGGTTCTCGATACAATCTCACTGCGTTACACTTCGTCACCCAGGACGATGCTGTCCTGACAAGTCGAACTGACATCCTGCTTTAGTGAGTACGCCATATTAATAATCCGAAGCTGTTCGCGTTTTAATTGTCCAACGCAACGGCACGGCAGCGTAGGATTACATTAATTCTCTTTTGGCATCAATCGATTTGCAATACTATTGCTATTCGACAATATGAGATAACCGATGGCCACATTTAATGCTCTTTCTACAAAGATTTTTAAATGAAACCGGTCATATATGGCAAAGTCAACCCCTCCTATTTGTTCTTCGAATGCAAAATAAGACTGCGAAAGTAATCCCGTAAGGTTTTCGACCAACATAAGTCCTCCAACAATCACAACACCAACATTGAGTAAATTGAATTGAGTTAAATCTCCAAATTCCATACGATCATCTTCAAAACCCTTGTTGAGCCTTAGAAACTTGACTATTGATTCTGGTCGTATAACCAATAAATACATCAACCAGAGAAGGACAACAAAAGGAATAATCATAGACAAGGTATCTCCAAAACCACCCATACTAAATAATGTATTGCCAAATAATATGGAAACTATACCAAACGGGACTCCTCCGACAATCACTTGGATTATCCCATAGATTCCAAAGAGTTTTAGCATTACCATAAAAAAATCACGCTTCGTCATACCTCTATTTTATTATAAATTTTTAACCGCTTAGGAAATCGAGCCAGATACAGAACGGCATACGGTGTGATATTTAAACAACATCAAATACCTTCAAAAAAAGCCTCCATCTGAATAGGCAATACCAATTTATTCTTGTCTCGAATTATGCCTTTACCAACCAATAACCTAAGTATCGTCGAAAGTTATGAAAAATTTGAAGGCCTTGTGGACTCCACCCTATTTTTTACGGCTTAAAAAACGTAAAAACGAATTGAAATCGTTTTTGTAGTCTTGCCAAACACTGTGATTTTCTAGGGACGAATGTATTCGTTTGAATTCTTTATGCATTTCGTAGCCTGAATATATTCCTGCAAGCACGTTACCTAAAGCGAGACCAACAAAAATACCTTCTACGCCCCAATGTGTCCCAAGTAGGGTCAAAGGCACGGTAAACGCGAAAGACTTTACTACGGTAATTTTAAGAGAATTCAACGTATGTTGGAGTCCATTTAACACCGAGGTGGTGATCAGGAACAAACCATAGAACACATAGGATAAACTGACTATGTAAAAATACTTTGCCGTATAATCTACAATTTGCGCGTCGTCACTAAAAATTCCTGCTATCGGTTTAATAAACAGGTATAAAACAATCACACTCAGAATGCCCAGATACATGGAGGCACGACCTCCGATGGCTATGGCGTTATCGATACGAGATTGCATATGTGCACCCGAGTTTTGTGCGATAAACGGTGTCATGGCTGTGCTAAAGCCCAATATTCCGATCATTAAAAGCATTTCTATTCTACCCGATACGCCAAAGGCGGCTACGGCCATAGGAGACTGTCTGGCCAGCAACAGAGTCATAAACATCAATGTTGCAGGTCCAATAATTTGAGTGGCAATAGTAGGTGAAGCGAGCGTAAATATATTTTTGACCAACTCTCCGATTTTCTTTTCTTTTACATAATCCGAACTTAACAACTTGTCTTTAATCAACAGAAAAGTCATCCCAATTAAAATAAACACCCAGGAAATTACGGTCGCATAGGCAGCTCCCTGAATACCCATTTCGGGGAAACCCCATTTCCCAAAAATGAGGAGATAATCTAACACTAGATTGATCGCACCCGCCAGTGCCATCAACACCTCTGGTTTGACAACATTTCCGGTTGACCGCAAAGCGGAGCCACCCAAAATGGCCAATGCCAGGACAGGAATACCAAAGAGGATGGGAACAATGTATTGCTCTATAGCGGGAATAATATTGGGTTCCGCACCAAGAGCAGTAAAAATCCATTTTCGAGCCAAAATACACACTGCGGACAGCAAAGCAGAAAGGACAAAACCAACAAACAATGAAACACGGGTGGTTTGTCGAACACCATCTATATTCTTCGCACCAGCCTTCATTCCTATCATGATGGAAACGCCAACGGACAAACCGATCAATAGGCCAATCATCAGAAAATATATCGTAGACGCAAAGCTTAATGCCGCTAACGCGTCCGGACCGAGTTGCCCAACAAAGTAGGTATCAATAATTTGAAAAAGAAAGGTAGAGAGCATACCAATACTGATTGGTAGGCTCATAGAAAGCAACACCTTACTGGTTTTGCCTTTTAGTAAATCTGTCATTTATAATCTTGATTTAACCCGATCGTTAACCGTCAAAATAGTCCTGGCTATTATTGTTCAAAAGGGCCTATTACCCAGCAAATCCAATCTTGCCATGTGAGCCGTCGCAATACGGTTTGTTTGAAGAGGCTCCACAACGACAAAACGCCGTAATCTTCTCTTTTTGCTCTACGGTACCGTTTGCATGTGCCACGTCGATCGTACCAAAACATAAAAGAGGACCGTTTTCTTTCACCTCAATACGAGTCCCTGCCTGAATTTCTGTCGAATCTTTTTCGCCTTTTATTTCGTAACTCAATGCACCTGAAGGGCATTTGTTGATTTGGGCAATAAGTTCTTCTTTGGTTGCATTTTCCGCATTAATCCAAGGTTTCTCATGAGGTTTATATACGTTCGGTAAGGCTTTTACGCATTCTCCTGCGTGAATACATTTTGAGGCTTTCCAAACTACGGTTAAATCACCGTTGTCATATCTTTTTGTAACGTCTTTCATACTCTATGCTTTAACTATTCAATTTACGATTTCAGAGCGAATTTCAATGCAGTTAACCAGAAGTTTATGTACAGGGCACTTATCGGCAATCACCTTTAGTCGCATCAACTGCTTCTCATCCAGGTCTCCGGAGACTTCTATTTTCTTTTTCAAATATTCACTACCACCGATGTCCTGATATGTAGTGACTTTAACATTTATTTGATCCAATTTCCACTCTTTACGATCTGCGTACATACGCATAGTAATGCCCGAACAAGATGCCAGGGAGGCATATAAGAGTTCTCTTGGGCTAAATCCTAAATCCTGTCCACCGACAGAGACCGGTTCATCGGAAATCAGTTTATGCCGACCATTTGAAATTTGAGTTTCATAGGTATCACGGGTAACGGAATATACTTCTGGCATGGTTTCAAATTAATTAAATTCGTCTATTAATACACCCATTTTACCCATTTGTAAGTCACGAAGTGCCTCCATAATTTCGGTTTGTTTGGCATCACAAAATATTAAACGATTTTTATTCCCTTACCGACTAATTTCATCCATTCGGGATGTCGCTTGACGTAGACGGCCACAAACGGACATAGGGGAACTAACTGCATACCTTTTTTCTCAATATCGGTTAACACCGCTTTGACCAAAGCAGATCCAACGCCTTTACCATTTAAGGCTGGAGGCACTTCGGTGTGTGTCAGGTACATTTTATTTTGAGCTACGATATATTCGACTATCGACAAGTGATCTTCAACGACGGTTTCGTATTGCTTGTGCTCTTCGTTATTTATTAGCGTTATTTCCATATTCAGTTTCGAAATATAACAAAATTGTTTGGGACTGGTTTGATCACACCTGGATGAGTTCCTTTAGCGATTCATTTCTCTTTCCATGTACTCGTAATCCCTTGTAAGCATATCTAACCACAGTTTATGCGCATGAACCAGAAACGCGTCCGGTATATTTTCAAAGTTATTGTCGTCATGATATCGTCCAGCTGTGATCGGAATAAACCAAGATCCATAATCATTTTTAGGGTATTTTTCCAAATTAAAATCAGTCGAATCTGGAATCGGAGATCCAAAATCCAGTGTATTACCAACCAATTTGTGTATGGTTGAATCTCTAATTAACACCAAAACCCGACGTTGAGGAGACACGTCGTAGGTACAATTTAATGTGTAAGCAAACATAACTTCTCCAACGTCGTTAGCGTCTACGTCTGAAATGAACAAGCTCTTTGAATCATTTTGTGCAACAATATCTCCTTCTCCACAACTCAAACTATCCACATATAATTCGTTTAGATTCCATTCCATCCTACTGTCCTGACGAAACTTGTAAAGTCTGAATTCAGCAAATTCATTGGGCACATCGATCACTTCTGTATAAATCGCTGTCCAAGTTCCATTTTTGTCCGTCCATGTTCTTTGGTCAACAATAGTTCCTGATACGTTGGGTAGTCTCTGCTCAAGTCTGATCATTTGAAATATGGGTTTGGATTTAGTCTCGAGTGTAGAGTCCTCCTCAATCGTCTCATATTTAAACTTCTCGTTGTATTTATCGTCAAATTTTGACCACTCACTTTTTCCACGGAAAAGTGAGTTAAATATGTTCTTAAATGAGGTCAACTCTCCATCGTTATCGGTATCAAATTCATCCAAATAGTTAATCAGTTCTTCTTCTGAAACAAAACCGTCACCATTCCCAAATTGATCCGCATCACTAAATAACGGACCTCTTGATTCAACTTTTAGCACATTGTCAGATTGAATTCTTAAAAAAGATTCGTTGGCCACATCTAATTTTCCGTCTGAGTTTAAGTCATATTTTTTAAACAGCATATCTGCAAATAGCACGGGAGATATCCCATTCTGACTGGTGGGAGGACCGCTGCCTTTTTCCATAGTCAAAATGACTACGGTAAGCAGGATAAGACCGATGAGAAGTTTCTTTTTCAAACTACCTATTTAATTATCACGACTACAAGCCTAAGGGTTTTGTAAGGTGTTGGGCCCTCGAATCGTGGCTTAACACTCAAACTTAGTGGTAAAACCTGTCAATTGCAATTCACTTATATTAAAATTAGTGGAATTAACACGACCCTCGCAATTCATTAATACACTGAATACTAGCTTAATACAGAAATTTGCTCCCCTTCTAAGGTCTGATAAACCCGCATCAAATTTGCCGTCATACACGAGTGCACTGGCAGGATGAGTACATAATCGCCTATGCCGTATTGATCGATGCGATTTTCTGGAACAGACAGAATCCCGGGGTCCTGAGAAAGGCTTTTTAAGTACATATTCGGAATTAGCCTCCCCCAACCGTTTCCGTGTTTTTCGACCACCCTTCCGAATATCGTTCCTTCGTCGTCTTCCAGACGTTCTTTCGAAAAATGGACTCCTCCTCCATACACCACTATTTCATTCCTATGTTTATGGATGGCCGTGATCGGACAAGCCAACGCAACGGCTATTTGTGCTATGGAATTTGAACCAATCTTGTGTTGGGTTAAATCGTAAAAGACAAAATTTCCGGGCCGTATTTCATCTACCCATGAAAAATCCTCAACCACACTACAACCTGGGGTGTCCCCTATTGAAAACACCACATCTGGATACCGGTTGGAGTACCCCCCTTTAAGCTCCGAAACAATTGTCATACTTTCCCGATACACTGCCATAACTTCCTCTGTGTTGGTGCATGAATATGTGTGACCGGCATGACCAAGAAAGCCTTTAAAGTGGACTAAATCACTGCTATCGATAGTTTCTAGAATTTTATCAATCAACTGCCTGTTGTGAGGTTCTATTCCTGTGCGATGATATCCCATGTCAATTTTAAGGTAGATCTGTACAGGAGCCTGTAGTTCGTTTACCAGGAAACGCACGCTCTCTTCATTCTCTATGGAAAGATTGAGGGTAATCCGCTTAGCAAGACGATTGATCGTATCAATTTCGAGAATATTGGTTGGAAACGCGACCGTAATGTCGTTCCATTCGGAAGAAAAGTACTCAGCCATGGTTAGTGAAGAAACCGTGATTTTTTGAACTCCTTTTTCTTTAAACCATCGTCCAATTTCGAGCGATTGATGGGTTTTAAAATGAGGTCGAAACTCCACTCCCGATGCCAGTGCTTTTAACGACATTATGGAAATGTTGTTTTTACATTTTGCCTCGTCAACGAGCAGGGTGGGTCTTGTAATCATTTTGTTTTTTAGTCGGTCTTCCTACATGGAGAGGATCCATAAATTGTTCCATAAAGCTTCTCAAAATACCGTTTGAGAAGAGGTAAGAATCTCAAAGGTAAATTTAAGGAGTGGTATGGCGAAATTTTGCGACGCGAAGAACTCTTTCACTGCACAAACACAACCCAATAGTGTGTCGAATTAGAAACTCTAAACGCATGGATTATCCAAAATATTGGCTAATACTGACCTTTACCAATGGAACGTTTCAACCCGGACACCTTGCCTCAAACACTCTTTACCATAAACATACTCATAGTCAGACAACCAGTCATTGTTTTGGCTTCTGAAATAAAACACACGTGTATAAACCGAATCCTGAGGTCTCCAGTTTAGGTATTCGATAGTTAATGTACTGTCGCCGATGGTGTATTTGAATTTTTCAGGATTTGCATACAAAATTTCGTCTCCTGAAATGCCGAGGGCTACAGTATCAATGGTACAACTCCAGGCCATTTGTCCATCCTCCGAAAATCCGGTGGAATCCGTTTCAAAAAAGTAATTGTTATGATAGTGATAAAAGTGGCTCACCCAATTGGTCCCTTTTAGGGTGATTGGAATCTCTGCATCTTTACTGCTGATCTTCCAGCCTCCAATCAATAGGATAAGCAAACTCACAACTATATACCTCATTCTAACTAACTGAGTAAATCGCATAATGATTACTTCTTTTGTTTCTAGTACGTGTCCGAATATAGAACTTGCAAATACAATTTTACTTACCATGGAAATGTTTTCCATGGTATTTAAATAATTTCATTGTACATTTGTCGTATCAAAAAGCAGCATGGCATCGATTGACGAAGAAGTAAAAACCCGATTTATGAACGACAAACAGAAGTTTGTCACCAATTTGGTATTTACCTCAGGCTGGATTTACAATTTATTTACAGAGTATTTAAGACCGTTTCAAATTTCATCTCAGCAGTTCAATATTCTACGAATATTAAGGGGAGCAGATAAATGGGTTAGCATGAGCGACGTAAAAAGCCTCATGGTTGAAAAAGCACCCAATACGACCCGTCTCGTTGACAAGATGTTGGATAAACACCTGCTTGAACGCGAACGAAGTGGATCGGATAGACGAGTCGTTTTTGTTCGGATTACCGCACAGGGATTGGCCCTACTCACCAAGATTGACAATACCCCCAATCAAACCCGGATGGACTTTATGAATCGGATTACGGAAAAAGAAGCCATTCAAATGAGCAAAATTTTAGACAAACTCCGAGGATAAAAAATTTACACATTTACTTACCATGGAAAATAAACCCATGGGATACAAAATATTAATTAAAACACATACACAAAACAGTTATCAATTATGAACAAGAAAAACGTCATTATCTACAGAACATCTACAATTCTCATTACGTTGTTTATGTTATTTGGAGCAAGCATGTATTTCTTCAACCACGCAATGGTTGTAGACATGTTTAACACCCTAGGTTTTCCATCCTACCTGGTTTATCCCCTTGCTGTTCTCAAGCTACTGGGTTTAATCGCTATTTGGACGAATAAGTCTAAAACACTCAAGTATTTGGCCTATGCCGGATTTATGTTTACGTTTATCCTTGCCTCGTCGGCACATTGGAATGTGGGCGACGGAGAATTCTTTGTTCCTTTCGTGGCTTTGATCCTTATTTCCGTGTCATTCGTTTACGATCGTAAACGAGCCGTACAAACTGTACAAACCAAACTCGTTTAACGAGTGGTAGGAAACAAATGGGCTTTAGGCAGATTAGATCGCCTAAGGCCTGTTTTATTATGTTTTTGGAAGCTGACTTTTATCGTCCATCATCATAACATAGACGCAGTCGTTTCTGATATTTTGAATGTCAATACCAAAATTCATGGCCTTATTTTTTTGCATAACCACTAATTCGAGATGGTTTACATCGTTTAGCGTAAAAACGAAAAACGACTTATTATCAACCCGTTTGAGTAGGTTGGTCATAATATCCAGGTCTGTGCCTTCAATCTCATTTCTTCGTTGATTTAGCTCTTGAGCAGGCATATGGTATTGATCCTGAAATATGTCACCAAGAACCTCACTCCCATCAAAAAATGCCGGCAGGCTTTCGACCTCCCAAACCTGAAACCCTGTGTACTGCTGACTGGTCTTACCAAATTCACTTACAAGCATAGAATTCGAATTTAGCCATATCTCAAGGATATTGGATGATGAACCTCAACCTTTAAATACACCTTTTTTCCACTTCCCTATTTGTTTCTGACCTGTGTTATACTTCATTTCCCCCTGGCCATAAATAATATTTCTGGTATGTTGGAGCTGGGCTATATTTTCACGATTGTGTAAAAATATCTCAGCGAGAACATATGTGTGTTTCTCGTACTAATATCTCTTTTGTCCAATGGAAAGTCATAGCTATATACAAGTTGGAACCCAGCAACACCTACACCAAGCATGGGCCGTATGGAATAATCTGCCAAGATGTTTTCCCGATGGT
>CAYZWM010000088.1:0-15684 GCA_964482155.1 uncultured Chitinophagaceae bacterium
GCTCCCGCCTCGCACCAATTGACCCGACACGGTATCGTTGTTGGAATTATAATATTTCTCCAAATCAGCCAGCAATACGGCATCTGGCGTTGCCATAGCTCGGAGGGTCGTTTGCCTCCACTGATATAAATCTTTCCAATTGTCCTGATAGTTTTCAGACATCCACTCGCTTACATTGGTGTTTAGAAAAAACACATCGTCTACTTCGTCTTTCATGGTCTGTTTTCGAATCTTTTTGGCACTTCTTGCAGGTGTTGTATACAGATATCCATCATCAATAAAATTACTGATTTTACGGCTGTTATGTCCTGGTAGAAGAGCATAAGAGGTTAACATGGGTTTATCCTCGTCGATCGACAACTCCAACTTGGTAAAGTAGTCGTTGTCGTAAAAGCCGTTGCAGACCACATACATCGAATTCCGTCGTTGCATCCAAAAACCAAAATCTGTACCGTTTACAAAAGCCCATTCAAATTGATTGGGAAGGTCTACTTCAATCTGATATCCCTCCACCTTAATGGCCGTGTTTAACCTTTTTTGGTACCACGCACAAAACGCCTTTGCTTGATGGTAATTGACCCCTACCACAGGATAGTCGTCGTACTTTGGATGATACCGATAATGTCTTGTCATCGGATCGTTATAGGCTCCTTCAAAATCGTTAATCCAACACAGCGTATCTGGGTACAAAACACCTCCTGGTTTGGCAGACATATCAGTCATAAACATCTGATATTCTGCATTGGTCACCTCCCATTGCTTGATAAAAAAGGGTTGAAGCACCTTGTCCAATGTGGCCGTTGAGGGCATGTACTGGCCTTTAATCACTTCTTCCTTCCATGGAGATTGAGACCATTGAGATGCATTGGAATTATCAAAATAAAACTTCGAAACCCCTGGTAATTTCATCAAAATCGTATCGGGAATATCTCTGCCAGGACCATATATACGCGCTAAGGGGTTGATCCAAACCGATCTATAAGGCGTTTTTATCAATTGATCTAAAGAAAGTTGCGAGGTAGCAATGGAATGAATAATCGGCTCAACACGAATGATGGTGTCTTTTGTATAAGACCAGGCTTCATAGCTATAATCTTCATACTGAGAAAAGGTAGTATCCGTTTGGGCTTGTAGGAACGTAAAACCTAAGCAGGTTGTTACTAGTAACGTGGAAAATCGTTTCATTTTAGAGTCTTTGGTACTAGAGCAACGCACAAATTTGCCGTGATATTGTGGCATAAAAAAGCCTCCCGTTTTCCAACAGAAGGCTTACTAAATATTGTTCTACGGTTATTTAGCCGCTGCGTAACGTCGAGCTACCTCATCCCAGTTCACAACATTCCAAAATGCGGCGATGTAATCCGGTCTACGGTTTTGGTAATTGAGGTAGTATGCATGTTCCCATACGTCGATACCCATAATAGGTGTTCCTCCACATCCTGCTCCCATCACTGGGTTATCTTGATTTGGTGTGCTGCAAACACAAAGTTTGCCGTCGCAAAGACACAACCAGGCCCATCCGGAACCAAACTGTGTAGCACCCGCATTGGCAAATGCAGTTTTAAATGCCTCAAATCCACCTAAGTCAGCATCGATAGCTGCTGCCAGGTCTCCAGAAGGAGCTCCACCGCCATTTGGCGACATAATGCTCCAGAAAAGACTGTGGTTATAATGCCCGCCACCGTTGTTTCGAACGGCACCGTTATCTTTGTGATTCTTTAGTAAATCTTCTAGCGATTTACCTTCCAACTCAGTGCCTGCTACCGCTGCATTAAGCTTAGCAACATATCCTGCGTGGTGTTTTCCATGATGGATTTCCATCGTTTTGGTGTCAATGTTTGGTTCTAATGCGTTGGTCGCATATTCGAGTGCTGGTAATTCAAATGCCATAATTCTTGTTTTTTAACTTGGACAAAATTATTTAAATCGTTCAGTATTGATACCAATTACGCCGTAAAATTGTTTTCTTTTGCTCATAAAACCTTTTGATATGGATATAGGCAACCTCATTAAGAGCCGTCGTTCAACGTATACAAGTCAATTTTCGGGCGAGAAAATCGACGATCAAATTATTTGGGAATTGCTTGAAAACGCCAATTGGGCACCCAGTCATTTTCAAACCGAACCCTGGCGGTTTAAGGTGTATACCCAAGAAGGTTTGAGACGATTATTGAACACCTTGGCCGAGGCTTACAAACACACATCGGGTGACAAATTTAGTTCCGCGAAATATCAAAAATATGAAACTAGAAACGATCAGGTTTCCCATGCCCTGGTAGTCATCCTAAATAAAAGCAATAAGGTCAATCTCCCCGAAATTGAGGAAATCGAAGCCGTGGCTTGTGCGATGCAAAACCTGTGGTTAACCGTTGCTTCAAAACCCGAAATCTGCGGATATTGGAGCACAGGTCCGCTGGTCTATAAACCTGAATTTGCCGCCTTCCTTGATCTGGAGTCCAACCAACAATGCCTGGGCATATTTTATCTGGGCAAACCAAAGGAAAATGCCATAGAAATGAAGAAGCAGAGATCTCCGATTGCCGAAAAAGTAACCTGGATAAACAACTGATATGAGAGCGGTCATTCAACGTGTCTCAGATGCCTTTATTGAAGTGGAAACGGCAGAAGTTGCACGTATTCATTCAGGCCTGTTGATTTTATTGGGTATAGAAGAAATCGATTCTGAAAAAGACGCGGACTGGCTCGCTTCAAAAATTGCCAGGATGAGAATATTCAACGACGAAAAAGGCGTGATGAACGTTTCGGTCTCCGATAAGGGATTGGCTATTCTGGTCGTTAGTCAATTTACCTTGCACGCTTCTACAAAAAAAGGAAATCGCCCGTCGTACATCAAAGCGGCACGACCAGAAAAAGCGGAAGTCTTGTATGAATACTTTATTGACAAGATAAGGAGTTTATCAGGCTGTCTAACTCAACAAGGTGTTTTTGGAGCCAACATGCAATTACGGTTTACCAATGATGGCCCTGTTACCATCCTTCTGGATTCCATCCATCCAGAATAATGAACGCTTCCTCCATTTGGTTATATACCCAAACAAAAAAGTCGCCTATTGATTTGTATTTTGCAATAAATTACTGACGCGTATTTTATATGACTTCATATTATTCTAAAACCTCCAAACTACCTGTGCGAATTCTTCTGATTGCATTCCTTATTTCTTTCTCTCTGTATAGTAATGCTCAGGAGGTAGAAAAAAAATACCCGTCCCTTTTATGGGAAATTTCTGGAAACAACACCGATAAACCGAGTTACCTATACGGTACGATGCACGTAAGCAGCAAACTGGCTTTTCACCTGGGTGATAGCTTTTTTATGGCTCTCGAAAGCTGCGATTATGTGGCTTTGGAAAGCGATGCCACCACCTGGTTGTCTGAAATGTTTTCGTCTGAGTACATGGAAGAGACTGGAGGCTTGTATCGATCCGCTCAATACTACAGAGATTTTTATCTCGATGCCTTTAAAGTCGAAGACATTGATAAGAAAATAATAGGTAGAAGTCTAAACTTCAGCAATCGAATTATGAATGGGATGCTGTATCGAAAATCGACGTATGCTGCTGATTATGAAGAAGAAACGTACCTGGATATGTACATTCATCAAGCGGGTAAAAAATTAAATAAAACGATGATCGGGTTGGAAGGGTTCATGGAATCTCAGCGATTGGTTCAAAAATCTCAAATTCCAGATGACGATAAAGACAAAGCGAAAAACATCGATTATAGAAAGATTATCAATTCGGGTAAAAGTCCTCGCGAAATGCTGGAAGATGCGTATCGACGAGCCGATTTGGACATGGTCGATTCCTTGCAACGAATTACCAACCCAAGCAAAAACCACCAACGGTATATGTTGCACGAAAGGAATGCAAACATGGCTCGCCGAATGGATTCAATCCTTCAAAGTGGAAAATCCATGTTTTCGGGTATTGGCGCGGCTCACCTTGCCGGTGAGAAAGGAGTGATTGAAATGATGCGCGACAAAGGGTACACGGTTCGACCAGTAACCCGAAAAAAAGGAGATTACAGCAAAAACTATCGGGACAAATTAGAAAAAACGTATGTAAAACAAGAATTACAAACGTATACCACCTCCGACGGATGGATTCAGGTAGACTTACCAGGCAAATTGTTTGAAATGCCTGCCAATCAGTATTACAAAATGTACTTCTATCCGGATATGTCAAACGGTACGAATTATTCTCTTATCCGACTACGCCATCATGGTGCCATGCACAACCGAACCAAGGAGTACATGATCGAGCGGATTGATAGCTTATTGTATGAAAACATTCCTGGAAAAATAATTGAGCAAAAGGAAATTGTACGCAACGGCTACCCCGGATTTGATATTATTAATCGAACCAAAAAAAGCGACTACCAACGTTGTATCATTCTTTCTACGCCCATTGAAATGATCGTTTTTAAAGTCGCTGGAACCCTTGACTATGTTAAAGACAATGACTACCTGGAGGATATCTTTTCTTCCTTTACCATTAAGGGAAAAACAGAAGGATGGAGTACCCATAGTTCACCGTACGGATTTAAGATCAATTTGCCTGGAACGCCGGTTACCGATGAAAACAATAGTGACATGAAACACATGTTTGGTAGTTCGGTCAATATTTATGCACTGGACGGTGAAGACTTTTATTCTGTAAAACGAGCTTCCTATCAGGATCAAGACTACATCGAAGAAGACAGTTTTGAACTATCCTATATAGCCACACAGTTTCAGAAAGAACTGAAACACAAAGAACTCAACCGTGAATTTGTCACCTTTAAAGGGTTTACGGGTATGAAATCTACCTGTAAAGACTCCACCCGATTTGTACATACCTTGTATCTCATAGATGGACCAAGATATTATCAGTTGTTAGCAAAAACCAGTGACACTATTTGGCCAGCTTCGTTTTTCGAATCCTTTGGGCCGTCTGAAATTCAATCCGTACGACCGTACACTACCATTCAAGATACCTCTTACTTTTACTCAGTAAAAAGTAATGCGAAACGGACCGGATTTAGTGCCTTTAATCTTCGTGAAATAGCCGATCGGATTGAAAACAAAGAAAACAACCGAAACTACGACGGAGATTCTGAATACATCAATTACAGTGATGTAATTGCTGACGACGAGGTCTATTTGTACTTCAGACAATTCTCTCGTTATTATTATCGCGAAAATTACGACTCGCTCTGGAGTGCCGAACGCCGTGTTTATGACTGGCATAGTTTGCATATCGATTCAGAAGAAATCAGCGAAGATTCAAGTGCTTTTGCTTTGGTGCTTTCTGATACGAATAGTACACGGAACATTCATATAAAATATAAGGTACACGGAGGTGTATTGTACACAATGAAGTATGTCTCTGAAGTTGGGAAGGAAAGTGTTTTTGGAAAGACCTTTTTTGAAAGTTTTAAACCCCAATCGGATACCATCATTGGATTGCCATTCAACCAGAATAAAGGTGACCTCTTTTTTCAAGACCTTTATGGCGAAGACAGTCTGGCAAAAGACTATGCACTGCAATCCGTGGGAGAGGTAAGTTTCAATAAAAAACATGTAAATCAATTGATTGAAACCATCGACAAGTTTCGACATAAGGAATTTGGTATCAGCGAACGAGTTCACCTTATCTATGAATTAGGATTCATCAAACATCGAGACATCATGCCTTACTTCGAGGCATTGTACAAACGAAGTGTTGATACCGCACAATTGCAAATTGCGGTTCTGGAAGCTCTGGTTCATCAGAAAAGTAAGGCCGCTACTAAAATGATTCAAAAGATGCTCGAATTCGAAACACCTCTCGTCAGTAAGTCTTCCATTTCATCGTTGACCAGAGGCATGTCTGACAGTTTGGAAATTTTTGAAGATCTCTTCCCATTTTTGTTGAAATTTACACGGTATCCTGAATACAAAACAGGGGTTTATGTTTTAATGGCAGAAATGCTTGACAGTGGCGTTTTGAAACCAAAGAAGTATAAGGGCTACCGAAAAGATCTCGTCCGTGAAGCCAAGGACGGTTTAAAACGAATCATGGCTCAATCGCATGTAGATGACGAATATTCCTCTTATAATAGTTATTCGTACAACAGCTATGGCTATGGCAGTAATTACTCGCAAAGCCTTAGAGCCTACAACACCTTGTTGATTCCATTTAAGAAAAATAACGATGTTCAGGAGTATTTCAACCGAACAAAACGGCTTAATTCAGATGGTGATTTACTAATGACCAGCATCCAATTGCTTAAAGCAGGTATGCCTGTTGAAGACAGTATTTGGGGGTATTTTGGCAATAAGGAAAAATATTTGGTTGAGATGTATACATCCCTCAATGAAATGGAAAAAGCCGACCTTATTCCAGACAGCTGCCTCACCCAGGAGAAAGTAGCCAAATCACTTTTATACCAATATTCAACACTAGAAGACGAAGACAGCGTTCAGTTCTTAAAACGCATAGAAGCAAGTAATAAGGATGGCGAGGGGTATATTTATATATTTAAGAAAAAAGATCCGTATAACGATGCGGAATGGAACTATGATTATGTTGGCATTCTACCCCTAGATTCGACAGAAATTCCCGAATTTACCGATGTTCGGGATACAGGAAATGACTACCTCGATGATGAGGAGCTGGATAAAAAAATGGATGAGGTACTGGAAGATTTATTATATTCAGATCGGCAAAGAGTAAAAGAAAAGAACCGAAGTAATGGTTATTACGGATACTAAAAAACACGCTATGATAGAACTCAATTATAGCCTAACCCATGAAGACCTATTAGAAAACCAACTTTATTTGGCGTCTAAATCCGAGCGCTTTTTAAAATCATTTAAAAAAGGTAGGTTCATTGTTCCATTAATCCATTTATTCATTGGATGTTTTCTATTTTTTAATGACAACTCCATCTCCGGATTGCTGTTGTTTTTTGGGATGGGAACGCTATGGTACGTCGGATTTCCATGGTTTTACAAAAAGCGATATACAAACCACTACACGCGACATATTAAAGACACACATAAAGACACTCCAGAACCGATCACTCAGTTGAAATTTACAGATGAATGGTTGGAAGCCATAGAGGAGAACAGCGAATCCAAAATTAACAATACCGAATTCGATACGTTAATTGAGCTTCGCAATCACTTTGTTCTGCGTTTGAAAATGCCAGGATCCATAATTATTCCTAAACGAGCCATTACCGACATATCAATACTGATTTCTCATTTCCAGAAGTTGAATGTTACCGTGGTTGATGAAACGTCCTGGAAATGGTGATGGTATTTAGTCGTCTAGTAAATGCTGACTAATTGTTTTTGAAGCCCCTGCATTTTTCGTCAACCAATCATCCGCTATAGCCGAAATCCGTTTTCTCTTATTGACGTCGTCCATAAATTCATTCATTCGATAAATGAATGCCGATGCATCTGTTACCTTAGTCAATATCCCTTCGTTTTCTAATAAGCTGGCTTCAGGAAATTTATCCGTTTTAGGCCCCGTAATAATAGGGAGTCCATAACTAACGGCCTCCAGTACATTGTGCAAGCCTTTACCAAATGCACCACCAATAAAGGCAATATCACCATAACGATATGCCGAAGAAAGCACGCCAATCGTATTAATAATCAACACCTTATCTTCTAATTTTGCTTCGCCAGATGTGTATAGACTAACCCCAAATTGACTAAATGCGGCAAGTACGTTTGATACGTGACGATCACCTACATCATGAGGCGCAATAATGAGTTTAATCCTGTCGCTTGCAGACTCCATAAAACGAACAAGAATTTCTTCCTCTTCTGGCCACGAACTGCCCGCTATTAATGTCAATGCATCGCCTTTGAATACCGCTATTTTATCTAATTCTATCGTTTGTGCCTTTAATTGGTTAACACGATCGTACCTCAAATCGTTGGTTTCGATTGCATTATCAAATCCTCTGTTCGTGAGTAGTTTGTAAGATTCGTTGTTTTGCACAAACAGCTTCTCAAACCTCCTGATTTTTTTGAGTAATGGTTTTCCCCAAAATGACATAACAAATTGGTTAGGGCGCAGCAAACCGTTAACTAAAAATAAACGGCTTCCCCGCCGTTGAAGTTCAGTTATAAGATTAAACCAAAAGTCGTATTTCACAAATACAAAGATTTCAGGGCTCAGTAGTTGAACAAAGTCCGCCATATTGGCCTTCGTATCTAAGGGAAGATAAAATTTCGCGGTAAGTCCATTATCCAGTTTGGCATATTCATATCCAGAGGATGAGAAAAACGAGGCCACACACACATACTTCGAATGTATTTCGGGGTTGGAGATAATCGGAATGATCATTTCGTATTCGCCCAATGAGGCGCAATGAAAACATAAAACAGGACGTGGATCACTGAGGTTATTTCGCCAATGCGTGATTTCCTTTTTCCAATCCTTTCGAACCGAATAAAATGCGCTGAGTTTGGGATTGATAAAAGACGCAATCCGCAGTATAAATACCGAAAGGTTAGCAATGAAGTTATAAAACCATTGCATCAATCAATAAAGAATTCTTCCTCTTCTAACTTTTTGGTATATACCGGTATGGTCACACCTATGCGAAACCCATTAAGCAAATCGGTTCGCTTGGTGGCATTGTAGGTACGTGTATCAAAATCGACCGTTCGCATGCTCTGGGTAAAGGCCTGATGAAAGACAAACCCCGCTTGGAAGTTAATCCGTTTCTTTGGGTCCAAATACTGATACCCAATGAATTGTGAAAAGGCTAAACCACCGGTTAATCTGTCGTATCCTTTTTCATAGTCTCCCGTAATTTGAGGCACACTAAGGGTAGAAGCAAATATGTCAATCCGGTGTATCATAAATCCCGTCCCAACTTCTACATAAATCCCTGAGTTTCGGTTTGACTTGGTTAATGGAAACAACTTCCCAACATTGCCCGTCATGATATGACCTCTTTCGTTCAAACGAATTACAGAGAACAAACCGTCTTTGTCAATGATTTCTCCAGTCGATCCCAGAATGGAGTCAAACATATTGACCTCCTTAACATTGTTGCCAAACATCCAGGTGTATTGGATTCCAACAGTCCATCCGGATTCAAATTTGTATCGTCCGCCAATGCCAATGGCCGAATTCCACCCAAAACGATCTTCAAGGTCTCCGCCTGGGTTATGCACATTGTATTGAATATCAAACAGATACCCCTGCTTCTTCTCAAAAACCGTTTTGTTTTGACCTATAGCTGTGAAGGTAGCCAGAGACACCACTATCCCCGTTAATATGGCTATTCGAAAAATTCTTTGCATTCTCATTATTTGACCTAGCAAATAACGCAATTAAAGGCGATAAGGTAAAGTTTTCATTAAGTTTGCACCCAATATTTACGAAGCTATGTCGATTCAGATGGTTGACCTAAAAGGTCAATATCTCAAAATAAAGAATGAAATAGATTCTGCCATGCAAGAAGTGCTTAACTCAAGTGCGTTCATCAATGGTAGTCCTGTTCGTGATTTTAGCGACAACCTGGCCAATTATCTAGAGGTTAATCATGTTATTCCATGTGCAAACGGCACAGACGCTTTACAGGTCGCTTTTATGGCTTTGGGCTTGCAAACTGGTGATGAGGTTATCGTACCTTGTTTTACCTACGTGGCTACAGCCGAAGTAATTGCACTTTTGGGTTTAAAACCGATTTTGGTAGATGTTCGTCTGGATACGTTTGAAGTGGACGTAGCCGAAATTGAAAAGAACATTACGTCAAAAACGAAAGCCATTGTTCCCGTTCATCTGTTTGGGCAGTGTGCAGACATGGATAAGATTATGGCGGTTGCTGAAAAGCACAATCTGTATGTAGTTGAAGATGCTGCACAAGCCATTGGGGCAAAATACACCCTTGCCAACGGACAAACTAAATCCGCTGGATGCATTGGTCATATTGGGACCACGTCTTTTTTTCCATCCAAAAATTTGGGCTGCTATGGAGATGGTGGAGCCATTTTTACGAACGACGCCGATTTGGCCGAAAAGATTCGGATAATTTGCAACCATGGACAAAAGAAAAAGTACTACCACAGTGTAATTGGGGTCAATTCTAGACTGGATAGCTTGCAAGCAGCCGTTCTGAATATTAAACTGAAACACCTCGATGAATACAGTGCTGCCCGAAATGTTGTTGCAGACTTTTACGACAAGGCATTTGCGGACGATAAACGATTTACGACTCCCGTTCGAGTAGAAAACTCAACCCATGTTTTTCATCAATACACATTGATTTTAAACGATGTTAATCGAGAAAATCTAAAAGAATACTTAAGCAGTCATGGCATTCCTTCCATGATTTATTATCCGGTTCCGTTAAACGAGCAGGAAGCCTATAAAACAGTTGGTAATTTCCCTATAACTCAAGACCTTTGCAGCCGCGTTTTGGCCTTGCCAATTAGCACTGAGATGAGTACAGACCAACTTGAATTAATAACGCAAACAGTTTTAAATTTTTCATAAACGTATAAATGAAAATAGCAGTAGCAGGAACAGGTTATGTTGGATTGGTATCCGGAACTTGTTTTGCCGAAACCGGAAACCGGGTAACATGTGTTGACATTGACCAGCAGAAAGTGGACAGCTTGAGTTCTGGTAAAATCACCATTTATGAACCTGGTCTGGAAAGGTTATTTGAACGAAACCTCAAAGAAGGTCGACTTCATTTTACAACCGATTTAGAAGATGCCATTAAAGATGCTGAGATCATATTCTTAGCGCTACCAACCCCCCCGGGCGAAGATGGTTCTGCCGACCTGTCTTATGTTCTAGGAGTGGCTGATCACCTGGGAAAAATATTGACTGAATACAAGGTCATTGTTGACAAGAGTACGGTACCCGTTGGGACAGCAGAAAAGGTTCACAATGCAGTAGCAGCGAACTATTCCGGTGATTTTGATATCGTTTCAAACCCAGAATTTCTTCGAGAAGGTGTAGCTGTTGACGACTTTATGAAACCAGACCGTGTAGTTGTTGGTTGCAGTTCTGATCGCGCTCAAAAGGTGATGGCCGAACTGTATGCCCCTTTTGTACGACAAGGTAACCCCGTGATTTTTATGGATGAAAAATCCGCAGAACTCACGAAATATGCAGCGAACTCATTTCTTGCAACCAAAATCACATTTATGAATGAGATTGCTCGGGTATGTGAACTGGTCGGCGCTGATGTAGATAATGTTCGGAAAGGTATTGGAACCGATTCACGTATCGGTAACCGTTTCTTATTTCCGGGTATCGGTTATGGCGGATCTTGTTTTCCAAAAGACGTAAAGGCTTTGGTAAAAAGTTCATCCGATGTGGGCTACGACTTCAAAATACTTAATGCGGTTGAAGAGGTTAACGAAAGCCAAAAAACGTATTTAATTCCTAAGGTCAAGAAATACTTTAATGGAGATTTGACAGGCAAACGTTTCGCTCTTTGGGGTCTTGCATTTAAACCGAATACCGATGATATTAGAGAGGCTCCGGCCTTGTACTTAATCGACGAACTGACCAAGGCAGGTGCTACGGTTTGTGCCTTTGACCCTGAGGCAATGTCAAATGTAAAAAAGGTTGTTGGAGACAAAATAGAATTCTCTGACGACATGTATAAAGCACTCGAAGGTGCTGACGCATTGATAATTGCAACCGAATGGTCGGAATTTAGAAATCCAAATTTTGAGCGCATGACCGACGGGCTCAATGAAAAACTCATTTTTGATGGTCGGAACTTATTCGATCTTGAAAAATTAAAAGGTTTAGGTTATACATATTATTCAATTGGAAGGGAAACTATTAAATGAAAAGAGTTCTAATAACAGGTGGAGCAGGATTTTTGGGTTCCCACTTGTGCGATCGATTTATAAAAGAAGGCCATCACGTTATTGCGATGGACAATTTAATAACGGGTGATTTAAAAAATATCGAACACCTCATGCCGTTGGAGCAGTTCGAATTTTATCATCATGATGTATCCAAGTTTATCCATATCCCTGGCGAACTGGACTACATTCTTCATTTTGCATCTCCAGCCAGTCCAATTGACTACTTAAAAATACCCATCCCAACGCTAAAAGTAGGTTCGTTAGGAACTCACAACTGTTTGGGATTAGCCCTGGCTAAAAACGCCAGAATGCTTATTGCGTCTACCTCTGAGGTATATGGTGACCCAATGGTTCATCCACAAAACGAAGATTATTGGGGCAACGTAAACCCAGTAGGTCCAAGAGGGGTTTACGACGAAGCGAAACGGTTTCAGGAAGCCATGACCATGGCCTACCATACGTTTCACGGCGTTGAAACCCGAATTATTCGGATTTTTAATACCTACGGCCCACGAATGCGACTCAATGATGGCCGTGCCCTACCCGCGTTTATTGGACAAGCACTAAGAGGCGAAGACATTACCGTTTTTGGTGATGGAAGTCAGACAAGAAGTTTTTGTTACGTTGATGACCTGGTTGAAGGCATCCATCGTTTGTTATTAAGCGATTACGTGCATCCAGTAAACATCGGAAATCCCGATGAAATTAGCATTTTGGATTTTGCCAAAGAAATTATTGCTCTCACAGGTACCGACCAAAAAATTGTCTTGAAAGATCTTCCAATGGATGATCCCAAGCAGCGAAAACCAGACATTACTCGTGCGAAGGAAATTTTAGATTGGGAACCAAAAATCAATCGTCAGGACGGATTAAAAATAACCTACGAATACTTTAGAAATCTACCGAAAGAAGACCTCTATAAATATGCCCATCCACGGGAATTTAATCAGAAGTAGGTTTATTTAGCAACAGGTTTTTTAAGGCAGGCTCCAGGTTTGGATAGGTAAATTGAAAACCTGCTTTCTGTATTTTATCGGCCGATATACGACTCCCGTTTAAGAAAATTTGGGACATTTGTCCAAACATCAATTTCAACACAACCGTCGGCACATTTGGCATCCAAAATGGTTTGTCTAATACCTGAGCTAAGGTTCTGTTAAAATCAGTATTGGTAACGTGATGGGGAGAAACGGCGTTGTAAGCACCCTCCATTTTTTGATCTTCAATGGATTTGATAAAAACCCCGCATAAATCATCAATATGAACCCAGGGCAAGTACTGTTTCCCGTTTCCAAGTCCGGAACCAATTCCCATTTTTGTGGGGGTAACCATTTTTGACAGCGGCCCATTCTGTGGAGTAAGAACCACTGCACTTCTCACTTTAACAGTGCGAATTCCAGCCTTACTAAACTGATCTGCAACCTGTTCCCATTGAGAACATATTCGACCAAGAAAATCACTTGCAGGGGCATCATCTTCTTTAAATATTTTGTCTGTGGTCACAGCACCGTAGTAGCCTATGGCTGAGGATGAAATGAAGGCCGTTAAGTTGGGGTTGTACATTTTTACATAGTGAAACAATAGGTTCGCCGATTTTATGCGGCTACTAAGTATGCTCGCCTTTCTTTTCTCTGTCCACCGATTATCACCAATACTCTCTCCCGACAAATGAACAATATAGTCTGCAGATTTAATCGCGTCCACGTCAATTTCGCCCTTGTCAATATCCCAGGTATAGGATGTGACCTCGTTGCTTATGCGTCTGGTTCTACTCAATATGGAAACTTCGTAGCCATTATGTATCAGGCTTTTGGTCAAATGTTGGCCAATCAATCCCGTTCCGCCAGTTATTAAGACATTTTTCATTGATGTATTGCTTTAGAATTCAATTTAGACAATTATTATACCATTGTTAATTCTTCACAGTTCAATGGACGTATCTTTGCACATACGTATCGATATGACATTAAATCATTGTCATGTCTTAAACAATTTACATGTCATTTAGCGCACTAGGACTTTCAGAACCTTTACTACAGGCCATAATAAAACAGGGATACACCACACCCTCGACAATTCAGGAAAAGGCCATACCCCTGGTTTTAAAGGGAAGAGATCTATTAGCTTCCGCCCAAACAGGTACGGGTAAAACCGCTGGGTTTACTCTGCCTATGCTTCAAATGTTGTCAGAAAGCGGGCCCTTGAGAAAACGGCCAATTCGAGCTTTGGTTTTAACACCAACCCGAGAGCTTGCTGCTCAAGTACAGGAGAATATTAAAAATTACGGCATCTATCTCGACCTGCGATCGACGGTTATATTTGGAGGCGTTAGTGCCAAACCACAAATTAAAACGTTACGAGGAGGCATTGATATTCTTGTAGCTACTCCTGGACGGTTACTTGACCTGGAAGGTCAGGGAGAAATTTCGTTGGCAAAGGTTGAAATTCTTGTGTTGGATGAAGCCGACCGGATGTTGGACATGGGCTTTTTACGCGACATTAAGCGCGTTTTAAGCAAGCTGCCTTCCCGTCGTCAAAACCTTCTTTTTTCGGCCACGTTTTCGAAAGAAATTAAGCAACTGGCTAACACCTTTTTGCATAACCCAACCATGGTAGAGGCCACACCAGAAAGGACAACGGTTGAAAAAATTGAACAACGCATATATCGCGTCGATAAAAAGAAAAAACCTGCGCTTATCATCCAGCTTATAAAAGAGGGTAACTGGAGCCAGGTGTTGGTTTTCACGCGAACAAAACATGGAGCCAATCGCCTGTCTGAAAAAATGTCGAAAAATGGCATTACCGCCTCACCTATACATGGAAATAAGAGTCAAAATGCCCGAACCAAGGCATTAAGTGGTTTTAAGAAAGGAAGTGTACGTGTACTGGTAGCAACCGATATTGCTGCGCGAGGTTTAGACATACCCCTATTGCCCCACGTGGTTAACTTCGAACTACCCAACGTACCTGAAGACTATGTACATCGAATAGGTAGAACAGGCCGAGCTGGTGCACGAGGTGAAGCAATCTCTTTGGTAAGTGCCGAAGAAGCTGATTTGGTTCGAGGTATAGAAAAAGTGTTGGGACATCAGCTAAAAACTTCAACCATAGAAGGTTTTGAACCGACCGAACAGATGGAGGTTACTCCTGCTTCAACCAACAATCAAAACCAACGAAACAATAACTCAAGAAATAACAACAGACGAAATTCTGGTGACCGAAATCAAAACAGGAATCGTAATTCTTCTAACAGCAGCCACAATAAAAAATCCGGCAACAGAAGACGATACTAAAGAAAATTAATAAGGGAGTTTCTGACAGATTCTATCTGTCAATCTTTACACGAACAGCCGTAGGACCTTTCATTCCTGGTTCGATCTCAAAGATTACGCGGTTGTTTTCTTTAATTTCTTCATCCACGTTATTGATGTGTACAAAGATGCTTTCATGATTTAACGCATCTTTAATAAAGCCATAGCCTTTATCGTGGTTAAAGAAGGTAACCGTTCCGGTTCGAATTGGATCCTCTTCAATGTGTTCTTTCTTAGAAACCGTTATTTCAATAGTTTCTGGATCAATCTCTTCTCGTTCTGACGGGTCTGGTGGTGTAGATGTAAAATTGCCATGTTCATCGACATATGCAATCATGTCATCAAGACTTTTGCCTGTTTTATCCTGTTCTCGTTTGGCCTGGCGCTTTGCCTCCTTCTCTCTCTTCTTCTTAGCCTTTTTGTCTCGAACTTCTTTTTTACCAAATGTCTCTTGCGATCTACCCATATTTTTTTAGCCGTTATTCGAATTCTTATGGCTCAAATTTATTTTTAATGAGCCGA
>CAYZWM010000089.1:0-15672 GCA_964482155.1 uncultured Chitinophagaceae bacterium
ACAGAAAGGTTTTTAATTTGGGTACCGTTTTTTCCGGTAGAGTTAAATTTAACGTGGATTTCTCCAGTTTCACCTGGAGCGATTCCTTCTTTTGGCCATTCAGGTGCAGTACACCCGCACGGTGTTGTTACCTTACTTATGACCAATGGAGCAGACCCTTCGTTCACAAATTTGAACACATGTGTGACTACATCGCCTTGATTAATCTCTCCAAAATCAAACTCAGTTTCAAGTAAAATCATCTTAGATTCACCCTGAGGGGTAAGTTCTATGGTAGGTTTATCTTCGGTTCCCTGAGCATTAGCCTTGGTAAACCCTACGAGTGTGAAAGCAACAGCAAGTATGTAAAGTTTCATATTCATAATGATAATTTCCAACTAAACTGCCAGAACCATGCCAAAAAAAAACCCAGACGATTCAATCGTCTGGGTTTTTGAATATTGTTAAGGTTTCTCTACTGAGGCGCAACCTGTACAGGAGGTGCAGTCTCTCGTGGTGTGGTTTCCACAAAGCCTCGAATAGTTAAAAACTCGGCGCCTTCTTCTCCATTATACTTGACAGTAATGGTTTTAGTAAAGTTTCCAGGTCGTCCTTTAGAGTTATAAATTGCAGTAACCTCACCAGTTGCTCCAGGAGCAATAGGCTCTTTTGTCCATTTAGGTGTTGTACAACCACATGAAGCTCTTACTGAGTTAAGTACTAGTGGTTCACTACCTATGTTTGTAAAAGCAAAGGTTACAGTTGCTTGTGTTCCTTCTTTAATTTTTCCAAAGTTGTGCTCAATCTTTTCGAATTTGATTTTTGAGCCAGAGTTTGCGTCAACGGTTACGGTCTTCGCATCTTGTGCTTGTGTGAAAGCTACAAAACCTATAGCCATTAGCAAAGTGACAAATGTTCGTTTCATAATTTTATAGAGTATCGTTGTTTAAATATATAAAGTCAAAGTTACTTTTTCACTGTGTATAAAACAAATCGCGTGCCAAAATTGACTTTACCGTTATTTTCTAAAGTCAGGCTTTCGTTTTTCTAGAAAAGCAGTCGTTCCTTCCTTAAATTCTTCCGTATCAAATGAACTGCCAAAATGGTTAATTTCAACCTCCATACCATCCGTTCCCGGCATATAATATGCCTGAATACAACGCATCGTTTTTGTTACTGCCTGAGGAGACTTAGAGGCAATTTTGGTAATTATTTCAATACACTTCGCCATTAACTCGTCCGGTTCAACCACATGGTTGACCAACCCAAGGTTGTGTGCTTCATCAGCCTTTATCATATCTGCTGTGGTTAGCAACTCGAAGGCCTTTCCTTTTCCGATCAATTGAACCAGTCTTTGCGTTCCACCATAACCTGGCAACAAGCCTAAATTGACCTCAGGTTGGCCAAATCGGGCATTTGGACTTGCAATACGCATGTGGCAAGCCATGGCTAATTCACAACCTCCTCCAAGCGCAAACCCATTTACTGCAGCAATGGTAGGTTTTGAGCAATGTTCAATCGTGTTCATCACCTCATGGCCATCAGCACTTAATTTTCTACCCTGGTCTTGATCGAAGTTTGCAAACTCACTGATATCAGCACCAGCGGCAAAGGCTTTAGGACCTTTACCCGTTATGATAATGCCGTGAACGTCTGAGGTTTTCTCGCCTTCAATAACGGCTCGTTTGATCTCTTGCAAAAGAGTGGAATTCAACGCATTCATTTTTGACTCACGATTAATCGTGATGGTCAAAATATGATTGGAAATTTCAGCTAAAATATATTGGTACGACATGACGGTTATTTGCGGCAAAAATACGGTTTTGATGGATTTGATTTCCGAATTATACAATTCTCAAGGCATTTGATTATGATAAGCTAAGTGTTAGATGGTTTTTTACCTTTGCGGCAATGGAGAAGTCAGGATTGTCTTTTGATGAATTTGCCATTCCTTCGAAAGAGGATTGGATAAATCAAATAAACAAAGAGTTAAAGGGGAGGGCCATTGATGAGCTGAATACGAACTGGTATGGAATTGATGTTCAACCGTTCTTTCATCGTTCAGATATCAATTGGGAATGCCCTGTTCCAACATCTGGGTCTGCAGACTGGAAGCTCATTCTAGCTGTTCCGGAAAGAGATGTTGAACACGCTCTGCAAGACGTTGATTACGTTGCAGATGACGAACCTTCACGCCGAGACGCACATTGGTATGCGTTAGGTGGTGCAGTAGACGAAGAAACCGTATCCGAACAACGAAATGCCTATTTTAACTTACGACCAAGTTCTGGAAATATAGATTTACTTAAATCCTGCGATCCATCAAATCGCATGTTTTCCATCATCAACCCGAACACAAATATTGTTGGGGAGGGGGAAATAAGATACGTTGTTGAAAAAGCCATAAAACTTAGAGACGATCTCCAAAACATAGGGGAAGAGAGTCCAGAGAAATGGATAAATATCGAATTAGGGGTTAGTACTAATTTTTTTTATGAGGTAGCTCGTTTACGAAGTCTTCGAATTGCCCTTGAGCATGTTTTTGACGGAAAATGCCCAAGCATTACAACGATTTGCTCTCCATTGTTGGCAGACAAAGACGATTATAAAAACTTATTGCGAACAACAACGCAAAGCCTATCTGCCGTGGTTGGTGGAGCAGATTTAATCTTTATTCAGAGTTTTAACGCATCTGGATCAGAAAATGCCGTGCGATGGGCGAGAAACATATCACATTTATTAAAACACGAAAGTCATTTTGATTGGGTCAAGGATGCAGCCGCTGGGTCGTATCTCATTGAATATTTGTGTCATCAACTTCTTATAAACGTAGAAGTTCTCAAGCCGACAGTAGCAAAAGAAGTAGAAATACACACATCACAAGAAGGGATTGATATCAAATCGATGTATAATCCGGAAGATGTACCGGAAACCGCTCAATTTGTTTCAGGTCTGGCTCCAAATCTTCGTGGACCCTATGGATCCATGTATTCTGTAAGACCCTGGACAATTCGTCAATATGCAGGCTTTAGTACGGCTGAGGAGTCCAACGCGTTTTATAGAAGAAATTTAAAAGCTGGACAAAAAGGGCTTTCGGTTGCTTTCGACCTGGCTACCCACCGAGGGTATGATTCAGATCATGATCGGGTAAGCGGTGATGTTGGTATGGCAGGAGTTGCCATTGACTCCATAGAAGACATGAAGCTGCTTTTCGACGAAATTCCGTTAGACAAAATGTCCGTGTCTATGACCATGAATGGTGCAGTATTGCCCATTATGGCCTTTTACATTGTTGCAGCCGAAGAACAAGGCGTATCAAAGGAAAGTCTTTCTGGAACGATTCAAAACGACATCTTAAAGGAGTTTATGGTTCGGAATACGTATATCTATCCGCCCAAAGAGTCCATGAGGATTGTAAGTGATATTTTTAAATATACGTCGGCGAACATGCCGAAATTCAATTCCATAAGCATTAGTGGTTATCACATGCAGGAAGCTGGAGCAAATGCGGCTATTGAGCTTGCCTATACGCTTGCAGACGGACTTGAATATGTTCGGACTGGAGTAGAAGCTGGACTGGAAATAGATGCCTTTGCCCCTCGTTTAAGTTTCTTTTGGGGAATTGGTATGAACTATTTTACAGAAATAGCCAAAATGAGAGCTGGAAGGTTGCTTTGGGCTAAGCTCATCAAACAGTTTAATCCAACCAACCCGAAATCATTAGCGCTCCGAACTCATTGCCAAACAAGTGGATGGAGTTTAACAGAACAAGATCCGTTTAATAACATAGCGCGGACATGCATTGAAGCTAAAGCAGCCGTAATGGGTGGTACACAATCACTTCACACCAATGCCCTGGATGAAGCCATGGCCTTGCCTACTGATTTTTCAGCTAAAATTGCCCGAGACACCCAAATCTATCTTCAAGGCGAAACTGGAATTACAGAAGTGGTTGATCCGTGGGGTGGAAGCTATTATGTAGAACGGTTGACGAGCGAATTGGCCGAAAAAGCATGGGAATTAATTCAGGAAATCGAAGACCTTGGTGGAATGTCTAAGGCCATAGAAGCCGGTGTGCCTAAGATGAGGATTGAAGAATCAGCTGCTCGGAAACAAGCCCGAATCGATAGTAAATCGGATGTTTTGGTAGGGGTAAACAAATATCAGACTCAGGACAAAACGGAGATTGATATTTTAGAGATAAACAATTCAGAGGTGCGTGGGAAACAGATTGACCGGCTCAATGAATTAAAGAAAACAAGAAATACAGAACAGGTTAACGAAAACCTAATGGCTTTAACGACGGCGTCCAAAAATGGCGAAGGGAATTTGTTAGAACTTGCCATTGAAGCTGCCCGAAACCGGGCGACTCTGGGTGAAATAAGTTTTGCCCTTGAGCAGTCGTTTGGACGATATCAGGCGGTAAGCAACAGTGTTTCAGGTGTATATTCTAAAGAAATGAACATGGATGAGTACTTTTCGGAAGCATTGACGGCATCGGACAATTTTGCAGAGACGCATGGAAGAAGACCACGAATTTTGGTGGCCAAAATGGGGCAGGACGGACACGATAGGGGGGCTAAGGTGATTGCGACCGGGTTTGCAGATATAGGTTTCGATGTGGATATTGGCCCTTTGTTTCAAACACCTCGAGAAGTCGCCAAACAGGCAGTTGAAAACGATGTTCATGTGTTGGGTATTTCCAGCTTAGCTGGTGGGCACAAGACCCTGGTACCTGAAGTTGTTGTGGAACTGAAAGCCTTAGATAGAGAAGATATTGTAGTTGTTGCTGGAGGGGTTATTCCTGAACAGGATTATGATCATCTTTTTTCCAATGGAGTTTCGTTTGTCTTTGGACCGGGAACTGTGCTGAGCAAAGCGGCCATTCAAATCATTGCCAAGATCAAAAGAAGTTTTTAAAACCTGTTTATCAGACAAAAAAAATCCCGTTTGCCAAAGACAAACGGGATTTTTTTGTATTGATAAAATATATTTAGTGTTTTCTGACCGTCATACGCTTGGTAACTTGCTCACCATTGCTTTCTAACGTATACAGATAAATTCCTTCCATATAATTTGACACGTCAAGTGTAATCATGTTTGATGTTACGGTTCGTGCTTCGATTAGTTTGCCGACAACATTGTAAACGGTCAGCGTAGCTTCGCCTTCGAAAACTACCTCTATATAAGTCTTGCCAACGGCAGGGTTTGGGTAGTTCTGTCCGAGCTTTATCTTGCCTCCGTCAATATCCGAATCAAAAGAACTGGATGTCCCGAAAGACAAGCAACTCACGGATAATAATAAAATAAGTAAAATTCGTTTCATAACTGTTCTTTACAAAGATAGAACAAAATATTGTGCCAGAGAAATAATTACTTTGTCATATTATTATATGCCATGTGGATTTCTATCGTAATTAATTGGTAATGAGGCTGTAATGCATGCGTAAGTTTTTAGTGGCAGTGCGTGATATATGACTTAGGTGTGTTCAACGATATGCCTATTTTACCATACAAATTTTTACAGACCATTTATTTTTTCAAACACATTTAGTTTCGCATTTATTCCAAAACCGATAAACAATGGGTCTTGAGAGTAGTTAGTTGGTCTACTCGATGTGCTGCTTACTGGAACCGATAACCCAAACTGTACATGAAACTTAACATTTGGCGAACCTACTCTAAGCGTATAGGAAGGTTCGAAATAATTTACTGTAAACGGGTTGACCTGAGGATTTGTCTGCGCTTGATATTGAACGGTTGCGAAACGGAAATTCAAATGGTTTTCGACCACCCGTCTGTCTGATAAAAAAGCGATGCCGGGTTGAATATACAAGCGATTAAAATTGACTTCAAAGCCACCTGCGTCACCAACCTGGCCAAAGCCTGTTCCGGCCATAATTTCAAAATGGAGATTATTGACCGTATCAAAATTGTAATAACCCCCTTCTAATGTGGTCGTACGGAAGTAATCGTCGGTTGTCATTGAATCGGTCTCCGAAGAGTATCCCATATATGATCCGCCAATGAATATGTGATCGGTAATGGCATAGGACGCGGAGCCGCTAAACGTATATGAAGCCTGCAAATTGGCAGCTAAATCACCTTTTTTTTCGTGTGTAGGAGTCTGTACATGGGGTGGAATGTAGTACAGCTCACATCCGGAAAGAAGAATTAGTAATGCAAATAATGAAGTTACTGGATTGAATGATCGTTTCATTGTATTCGATTTAATCGATTGAGTCAAAAGTAGTTCCAGATTTACGAAATCCAAAATAGTTATAAAGGGTGTGATAGTGAATGGCTCTGGTTTAGGCGTATGCAAGAAGTTGTCTTTGGTTGGATTTTTTCTTAATATGCATCACACAAAATAACCGAATGAATACTCTTTTCCCTCCAATTGTTCTAAGCCGAGAATTCATACAACCACCTGATTGCCTTATGACCATAGGTGTCCATGCATAACTTCGACTTCATACCTACCGGTTACCGGTTCGATAAAATCATAAACCGTTTTGTATGGAAACAGCGAAGAAGGTTTAGCAACTGGAGACTCAAGATTAGTTCGAGCCTACGTAAAATAGTCTTCACCTTGTTACGAAAACCGGTTCAAATTCAAGTATTTCATGTGCTGGATGTAGCCATTCACCCTCTTCCAATTGCCATTTATGTCAAGATAAAAAACGGAGTTGGTTTTGAAGTGAACGGGAAAAGCTACGGGTATAATAAGAACATTGTGTTTGTTGAGAATTATAGGCACACAAAATGGCTTAAACTGACTGCGAGGGGGTATGGAGGAAACGTGACTCAAAAGGTATCCTTACAGTATATCACAACAGATCAACGCAATAATAACCTGGGTGCGGAAGTCCAGTTTGAGCTTCAGCCGAAACCAGACATGAACCGGTTAATCGGTCAACTATCGAAAGAAATAAAAGGACATCACAATGTCAATATTCAATCCGTAGACTTCAGGGTTACCGTACGGCTTCCCGCCGTTCAATTTACAGATACATCTCAACATTTTTATACTATACGCAATGGATTACAAGGATCAGAAACCAGTTAAGGTGAATTATATTACCAGATTCCTGTGGTGGGCTGCAGGTGGCAATGAAGAAATTCTTATGCGCAGCACTCATTCAGATCGAGTAAAATACCTCACCCTTGGGGGCATTATATTGGCTACGGGTGTCATGGCTGGATTGGCCGGCGGGTACGCGTTCTATACCATTTTTGCTCCTCATTCAGATGGGTTTATCAAAACAGTACATACTCCAACAGCCATCATGTCGGTGGTTGGCGGTTTTCTTTGGGGTATGATGATCTTTAATATTGATCGTTTCATTGTAACCAGTACGGGTACAGGAGATGGTACGGAAACCATTACCTGGGCTGAATTTAAAAGTGCGTTGCCCCGGTTAGTCATGGGGGCAATTATTGCCGTTACAATTTCCAAACCAGTGGAGATAAGAATGTTTCAAGACGAGATAAACGTAGAGTTAAAGTCCGCAAAAATGGAAAAACAACGAGAGTTTATTGCGTCTCTGGATTCCATTTACGTTCAACGGATTAATGGTCAGTCTGCCAATATTAAGGTATGGCAGTCTGAAATAGATGAAAAAGAGGATGCATATACGGCGTCTGAGAAAATTTTTAATGAGGAATTGGCTGAGAAGCCAGGTGGGTCAGCGTCTGGTTATGGTCCAGATGCGAAGCGAAAGGAAATGTTAATGGATGATCGTAAACGGGATAGGGAAATAGCTCGTAAGAAATATCAGCCTTTAATAGATAAGGCCTACGCCAATATCGATGATTATGAAAAGCAAAAACAGATTGAAATCGACCAAAGTGGTGAAATCGCTGGTGGACTAGACGGTTTGCTGCAACGAATAAAACTGTCTCACGAAATTGCAGGTTGGACCATAAGCCTGTTTATTACCTTGTTGTTTCTGGCTATCGAATTAACACCGATCTTCTTTAAGCTCATGTTAATTAAGTCGCCTTACGATTATCTACTCGAGAACGAAAAGGAGCTGGTTAAAGCCAATGATGGAATCTACATCGAATACAATTATTACGACGAAAACGAATACCCGAATAAACAAGGCATCGAAAGACACCTGGTTCGATTCTTAAACAAGGAGCGCATTAATCTGGAAAAAATGGAGCTGCTAGAAGCTCAGAAGCGATTGACCAAATATGCCATCGAGAAATTTGAAGAAGAACAGAGAAAACGAATAGATGAGAATCCTGGTAACTATATAAATATTACTGACCAGAATACCAATGAAGAAGATCCGGCATAGGCTAGAAAAGCTGTTTGTTCGACTTGCTGGAGAAGATTACGAAGCCTATGAGGCTTGTTCTCCAGAAACCCAAAAGGACCTTATCCGAATTGGGGTTCTTGTTGTGGTCATTTTTGTCCTTACTTTTTTGGGGATTACCGAGGCGTTTACCGAATTATTTCACTCTGCATGGGTAGGCGTGGGAATCGGGTTATTTTTTGCGTGGTTGGTCTCCAACATGTATTTACTTTTACTCTATACCTTAACCAGAAACGTCCTACTGCCAGTAGAGAAATCGATTCCGAGTAAAATTTCGTTCAACATACGTTTAGCAACCGTCGCCTTTCTCGGTTTAATCGTATCCAAACCCATCGAACATTTCCTTTTTAGATCTACGGTGACTGACCAATTGGTTATCATAAAAGAGAATAAATTTAAAGAAATTGAAGCGGGGATTTGGGATAATTACAAACACATGACCGGGGTTGTGAATGACCAACGCAGTCAGGCACTGGCCAATAAGAGAGATGCTGATATTAAAGAAATTAAGGCCTTAATTAGCGATAACAGCTATTATGTACATGGATTGAAACTACTTGGCCAGAAATCCTGGATTTGGACGTTTACCGGTTGTACTGTTTTTCTATTTTGTTTACCCGTTTTTTGGAAAAGGCGGATCCCTGTAGATTCTACGTATTATGTAAACAAACGCAGGCAACAAACCGGTCTGGTAACGAAGGCGTTCGCCGAATTTAAGGATCAGTATAAGGCCGTTTTTGAAAATTTTACGAAGGAGGAATTGGTGTTTTCAGAACCTTTTTCCGACCCTCCTTTCAATCTAGAAAAGAAAAAGGATGATGTTCAATCGTTAAGCGAAGAATCCTTCATAACTACGATTTATGGCGGATAAGTTTAAAACCATACGGGTTGAGGAAGAACGTCGGACCTGGATAAAAGGATTTCTGGTGGCCAAATGTAAATCCACCAAAAAAGCAGACTCAAACTCATCTGATTATCGGACAGAATTTGGTCTGTCCAAGGTCCTTGATGCTCAGTTAACAATTGAAGTGTCGTCCGAATCAATCAATGAACAGCAAAAAGCCAATGAGGCTTTACATAACACAGGTCATTCGTATAATGGGCTAAACTTTCCTACCTCCTTAGAGGTTCGGGCCGTTTCGGATGGTAAATATTATACGCTAAACCTTCATGGCCTAAGGTTTGTTCAAGAGCCCAAAATATCCAAAATATCCAAAGGCACGAACCATTCGTATGCCACCTACGAGGGAATGATTGTGGGTTATTTGGTTGACACCATAATCGTGGAAAAAGAAGTGCTTGTTGCCGAACCGAAAGCCAAACAATCGCGAAAGAAAAGAAGACCCGTACGTAAAAACGGGAAGGATGGATGTGGTTCTGGTTGCCTGAATGGGATCCGATATTTCATTAGTTTCTTGTTTCTGATGTACTTGCTGGGGGCAACGATTTATTACCTGGGTATACAAGTGGTTTTTGTTGTTCTGGCTGCCATACTCCTGTACTATTTAATTACAGCCACCCAAAAGGTATTCAAGTTGGTGGAATTTGTTCTTCCACTGGCCAAGGGTGTCTTTATCGTTGGTTTTGCCATTTTTCTGGTCCTTAATATTTTCAAAAAATCAGAATCAGACACGCAACAAAATTGGTGGGACACAGAAAAGGAAGAGACCACCGAAGAATTGATCCAACTCGACAGTTTGACGAGTCCAGATACGTTGATAGTCAATCACCGAAAGTGGCGCGACTATGAAGGGAATTGGTATGAGGCGGATCTGAAAATTAATAAATCAAAAATAAAGGCGGCTCACGATGCCAAACAAGAACTCCCTTACCTTTTACGTATGTTGGGGTTCCGAGGCATTTATCAGGTAATGGTTGCCGATACGGGCAAGCAACGCCATAGTTTTGAATACATATATGCAGAAATGGATCGGTTAAAGAAGAAACATGAGCTTGATTCGGTTGAATTCGCTAAGATGATTGTATCTATGGTGCAGGACATTCCATACGTACTGGTGTTAAGTACAGATTGCGATTGGACCTTGTACGCCGACGATGATTTTGCATACGATTATTTACGCGACAATCGGCCGTGTGATCCCAACGTAACCTTTGGTATTAACTCTCCCGAAGAGTTTCTATCAAACCTAAATGGCGATTGCGATACCCGAACCGTAACGGTTTACAAAATGTTAAGTCATTACGGTTACGATGTTCGCGTATTAAATAGTGATGAATTCCGCCATTCCATTTTAGGCATAAATTTACGAGGCCTTTCAGGGAAATTTTTTGTATTGGATAATAAGGCATACTATACGTGGGAAACAACCGCATATGGTGCACAGCCGGGGCGGTACTATCCCGACTTGATAAATCAATCTTTATGGGTAACTACATTAAAATAAAATTATGATTCTAACGATTATTGGGTACGTAGCAATTTTTATCTATTTGGGCATCATAGCTGGGTTGTTCAGATGGCTTGTCAAACGTCAGAAAGGCATGCCGTTAGGCAATTTGACCAGTAAAGCCGAACAGATGACGGTTTTGCTGACCTTGCCTGCCATTTTACTCATTCCTTTAAGCCAGTCGTTTTGGAATATGCACCTCATTGCCGACAGTCTGGATCTCGATTTTCAAGCTATTTTTGGCCGATTGACCGTCATGATAAGTATCCATTTTATAGGGACGGTCATAGGGACTTTGCTCATACTGATTGCCGACAATGTGTTTTACAACGGCCTTATGGACGAAGATGACGACTTAGGAAACCGAAGCATGTTGATTGGTATGGTCGTGCTTGCCGTTGTCTTTGCAGGAATCGTCTATTACCCAATGACCGATTTAATGATGAGTCAAATACCCGCTTTAGAATTAAAAGGATTTAGGTAAATGGAACTGGGTATACACGAAATATGGTGTCGGTGGGACGGCCGCGGACATGTTAAAACTCTAACTCAAATCAGATATTATAGGATAAAATGAGGGATAACTGGATTAACATAATCACCTTTACCTACCCGCACGAAGCCCATCTTGCCAAAGGTAAATTAGAATCGGAAGGAATTCAGGTTCAGATCGTTGATGAGATGACGGTTCAGGTCCATAATTTTTATTCTCAAGCCATTGGGGGAGTCAAGCTTTCCGTACCCATTGATGAAGCGGAAGAGGCTAGAAAAATACTTGTGGGCTCGGGTTACATAAAAGATATGACATCCGAAACCACATCCAGCGGCCATTGGTTTATACGAATTACGGACAAAATCCCGTGGGTCAATAAGGTAGACGTAATTCATCGCGTATTTCTTATGCTACTTATGTTGTTTGCTGTCTCAGCTTCGGCTATCTATTTCATCAACAAACCTTCTACAGCTCAGTTGTTGTTAGGCCGTTGGTGTACAGACATAGTGCAATACAATGGAGAACTATACCAGACTCAAACGGAGGATTATTCTCAAATTCATTTGGTTATGGTTACCTGTGAGGAAGCAATTGTTATTGAAGGGGGAACCATTTGGCTTCCAGGTTTTCGCAGTGAGGCCATCCATGCCAACGCTATTGTGTATGGAGATTCCTTATACATAAGAAACAGCGACACCTTTGGTTATGTATACGACGGAGCCTATAAGGTAGATATCCATTACGATCAATTGAAATTGATTTCAACAAAGACCATTATTCATGCAAAACGACATAAAGGATGGTTCCAATAATCGAACGAAACAAAATTGAGATCTGTCCGAATTGTCAATCGGACAACACCAACCGCCATCGGAAAATAGGGGTGAGGTTGATTGCCTTTTTTTTCCTGTTAGGCGTGTTCTTGTCATTAGCTGATCGGTCGTATTTCTGTTTTGATTGTGGCCATAACTGGAAACTTAAACCAAAGAGAAAAAAAAGGTCTACGAGTTGGGACTAAACCGGAAGTTGTTCAACAGATACATGCGAATGGATGTATAGATTATGTCAAAATATTTTTTAAGTCATTGGAAATGAGCAAGACATCAGCTTTTGTTCAGCTTCTTGATCATTCAGATTTGTCCCAAAATGGGCTAATAAAGTCTCAAAAATAGAAAAATGACAATGCAAATTTGGATGTGTGCGTAATTAGACCTTGGTTTGCACCGCTTGCGAACTACATTACTTGTCCTTTTTTATGATGAAACCGAAGAACTACTACGACTACAATCCAAATTTTCAATCAATTTTCGGAACACCTGCAAGATACCTGGGTGTACCAATAACCAACAGGTGTAAAAACCTTGAAAACCATATTTACTTCTAAATTTTACAACTATTACTTATGAAACTACTACTTAAATTCACTTGCGTGATGTTTTGTTTTTTGTTATTGGATTTTTCATTTGCGCAAACCAGTACAACTCCTTCTGGATCTGGAACCCAATCTGATCCTTATCAAGTGGCCACCCTTAACAACCTGTATTGGTTGTCTCAAACGTCTGCCGCCTGGGCAAGTGGCAAGTACATTATGATGACCGCAGATATCGATGCAGTATCAACCAAGACCTGGTTTACTGATGGGTCTGGTGGTTATTATGGTTTTCCGTGTATTGGAGGAACCCAGACAGTCGGAAATCAGATTAGTGCGACATTCAGTGCAAACTTCGACGGCAATGGATTTGCCATAGACAGCCTATACATCAATCGCCCCAATGACCGAATTGGATTATTTGGAAACGTGGGAACAGCGACAATAAAGAATCTAACATTGACGGATATGACCATGATTTGCAGCTCGTCCAGTTCATATGTGGGCGTTGGCATGTTAATGGGGTATTGCCATGGGGTAACCATTGATAATATTCATATTAAGGGCGGAAGTGTGTCTAACGACAATACGACCTCAAGTGGTAACACTGGACCAATTGCTGGGTATACGGGTACGATTACGGCAACCAATTGTTCAAGTTCCGCATCCGTTTCTTCGAATAAAAATAACAACGGTGGATTTATTGGCGTCAGAGCCGGTGGAACAGGAAACTTTACCAATTGTTATGCAACCGGTAATGTGACATCGACCTCTCATAGGAATGCCGGGTTTGTGAGTGAAAATACGAATTCTGGATCGACCAATTTTACGAATTGTTATGCAACGGGAGATGTATCGGGAACCAGCCTTAACGGTGGTTTTATTGGAATAATTATTTATGACTTAACGTTCAAAAATTGCTTTGCAACCGGTGATGTGACGAGTTCCAGTGGAGATGCTGGTGGGTTTTTCGGCTGGACGTGGAACAGTTCGTCGGTCGCAAATTCAGCGTTTACGGATTGCTATGCAACAGGTACGGTATCAGGAAGCACCAAAGGAGGTTTTGGTTCTAAAACGCACGGATACAGTGGCATTACCTTCAGTAATTGTTTTTGGGATAATCAAAATTCCGGCTTGACAGACGCACTTTCAGGCTCAACACCATCGGGTATTACGGGAAAAACCACTGCCGATATGAAAACGGAATCTACGTTCACCACTGGTGGTTGGGATTTTGTTGGAGAAACAACAAATGGAAGTAGCGACGACTGGTATGTATCTGGAAGCGTAAATTCGGGATATCCCAGTCTGGTTGGTAACGTCAGAACGTGGATTGGAACCACAAGTACAGACCCCACCGTAACTACAAATTGGGAAAATGGTTTTTTGCCATCCTCAAACTCCATTGTGCTCATATCTTCATCGGCATCCAATGCTCCAACGCTTACTGCAAATATGAGCGTCGAATCATTTGATTTAAGTTCGACCAGCAATGTGCTGACTTTAGGGAGTTATAATTTAACATGTTCCCAGGTGTTAGGTGGCAGTTCTACCAGTTATATCAAAACAAATGGTTCCGGTGTTCTTTCCATTGACCTGCCTGATGGCGATGTCGTTGAGTTTCCAGTTGGACGGTCTAAATACAATCCAATGAAGATTACAAACAATACGGGAAGTTCTCAAACATTTACGTTGAACGTAATTGACGTTGTATACGACCTTGGGACATCAGGGACGGCTTATAACAGTTCACAACCTCACATTGGTAGAACCTGGAATATTACGGGTTCCGTAGGTGCCGGAAACGTGGATTTAGAATTTTTCTGGAATTCGGGTGAAAATGTGGGCTCAATCACGTCGACACGGATGTATCATTTTAGCAATTTTGAATGGAGCAATGAAGGTGCAGCCACGAGCAGTACAGCAACAAGTTTCAAGTTTGATGGCTATACCGGTAGTTTCTCACCGTTTAGCATCGGAGATAACATCAGTCCTCTTCCTGTTAAATTATTGAATTTTACGGCTTCACGTATGAAACATGACATTCTTTTAGACTGGTCTACGGCCACAGAAATAGATAACAGTCATTTTGGTATTGAACGAAGTTACAATGGCCATGATTTCCAGGAAATTGGTCAAGTTGACGGAAATGGAACAACCAATGAGATGGTTGATTATCAGTTTTTAGACCATTCAGTGGATCTCAATGCTCAAACCGTTTATTACAGACTTCGTCAGGTAGACCTCGATGGACAGTTTGAATACAGCCCGATACGAAAAATCAAATCAGATGACGAATCAAACGTAAATAGAGATGTTGTCTTTCCAAACCCTACGAAAGATGTATTGTATGTCAAATTCACTCAGAATGAAGCTGAAAAACACCACGTAATTGTTCGAAATACGATGGGACATATAGTGTCAACCCTGAATACAACGGAGAATATACAGGCCATCGACCTATCAAAGGTTTCAGCAGGATTGTATTTTGTAACGATTGATTCTGTGACAACCTACAAAGTCATCAAGAAAGATTACCATTAATCGTTTCATTAATCTTTGGAAGATATTGGTAAAAAAAGCCTTATAAAACAGGATATCTGACGTTGTACCGCCAACCTTCTGGTTGATGAGCACGATGGATCAAATGACATATTCGTTTTTCGTAACATGCGTTTCAAGGTTATCATCGGTCCAACGGATCATACACGATCATGAAAAATGGAATTGACAATTAGGCTGAACAGATAGGAATATGTTAAACGCCTCTCAGAACCGATAGGCATCGCAAGTTGAATCTGTTGATTTAATTTGTCTCTATGCTATTTCAGGTCACAAAAGAAAGTAGTATCTTCGGGTAATTCATTGCTTTTGAAGCAATTGTAACCTGTAATACCAATTCTATGTACTGTAAAACTTATGATGAATTAGCCGAAGAGTTAGGTAAATTAACGTCAGGAATAGCCCTGATTCTTGCTGGAGAAAAGAACTTTAAATTTGAGGACTATCAACCGCTGTTTAAACAGTGTAACGTGCCCGTGGTCGGTGCATTTTTTCCTGGAATTATATGGAATGCAAATCATTATACGTCGGGTT
>CAYZWM010000090.1:0-15646 GCA_964482155.1 uncultured Chitinophagaceae bacterium
ATGCTGCCAACCCGCACATGTGGGGCCAAAGTATTTCAGCCTGGGGTGAAGCAGGCCAATCTTTCGGCGCTCAAATGATGGTCTTTAATGCAGCGGATGAGAAACTGCATGTAACTCCATTCTATCATACACATCAGAATATGGGTAATCTCGACACCTTTTACCTGGTGGGCTCAGACACTATATTCTATCGTTGGAATATTGTGGATGCACATCCACTCAATAACCGACCTCATATGCGGATACGAGTAAAAAATAAAAATACTTTGTTGCGTATCGGGCTCAAATCATTTGCGGAATCAGGGACAGTTCATTATTGGAATGTGACCGAGTTGACGACGGATGTTGGGAACTGGGGTATGCCTTTTTCGGCCACATTACCTGGCTGGATAGGTGGCGACAACCAATACAGCATTGGTGAACCCGCCTGTACCGAATCTGCTATTACGGTTGCTGCTCATGCGTCTGAAGTACTTTTACCAAATGGCAATATTGTGGGTGGTTTACTTACCCGATTCTCGAGTGTCGGTCCAACACTCGACGGACGACTGAAACCCGACATTTCTGCACCTGGAAGCAAAATAGCCTCGTCCATTTCTTCGTTTACTACCTCGAATATTACCTCTATACAAAACGTTGATTTTAAGGGCAGGGTTTATCCTTTTGCACGTTTTTCAGGTACGTCTATGTCAGCTCCAGCAACTACTGGAGTGGTCGCTCTTATGTTGGAGGCAGGTCCTCATTTGACTGCTAAAAACATCAAGGATATATTGATTCAAACGGCTCGGGAAGACAAGAATACGGGTATTATTCCAGACACGGGGAGTACATCCTGGGGATGGGGCAAGGTCAATGCCGTACAGGCCGTTAGGCTTGCCGAGCAAGTACCAATTCCACAAAAAAATACCGGTTTGGTCTACCCAAACCCCGCCGAAAATGTTCTTTACTATTCCAACGGGAATCGCAAATTACTTTTTGGGAAGATTTATTCAATTCAGGGGCAAATGGTCGCTGAAGGGTCCTTCAGCGCAAATGGAATAGATATTTCTCATCTCGTAGCGGGTACGTATTTCGCCAACGTAGACGGTGGTAATCAAACGTTTGTAATCGTCCGATAAACTTAGATTAAAGAACGACGATTTTTATCTCCGCTATTTTTTCGTTGTTCGCGTCAATAACCTGAATAAAGTACATGCCTTGCATTAAATTCGACGTGGGAAAAATAAACTCATTGGTTCCTGCTTTTACCTCTGTTTCCAACAATTCGGAAACCAATTTGCCATCAACACTATACAAGTTGAAACTTAAAACCTGATCTTCAACAGATTCAAACCGCACAATAGATTTCGTTGTAGCTGGGTTTGGCAACAGTAAGATTGACGTCTTATCTGCAACAAGGGTCAAATTATTGTCTACGCGTACCATTCCTACCTGAACACTGTTTCTACCCCTTGGGCTACCCGCTGAAAAAGGCTTACCATACGAACCAGACATCCATACAACGCCTTCTTCATTGTATTTGGGCTGTATACCGGTATAATCTCCCCAACGCTCTAGAGAGTCGCCCAGTCGGTCAATCGACATCTCCCCTTCTTTGATGCGGACCACAGGTGAAAAAAGAGGTTCTTTATCTCCTATTCGATTGTGAAATATAGCGGACGTACCTGGGTGATGTAACTCAGAACTATGTGAGAAGGTTATAACGGATGCAAAAGGTCGATCGCTATTTCCGGCATACGCGATGGATGGATAAGCATACTCAAACGTATCTGACGTAATGTAACTGGCCTTTATGTCGTGGGTCTTTAAATTTAGGAATCCATGATAAATACCAGGCACTCCAGTTTCTGGGATTATCGTGCTTTGTACGTATTGAATGTAACCGGCTTCTGAAATCGCGGATAAGACACGTGTGTCGTTCGTTTGAAGTAGATTTTCTGGGTCGGCCTGAAATGCAGATGGAGGTACGCCGTATTTCTTATCTGAGGTTAAAACGGTCAACTTATATTCTGCTTTACCGGACAAACGCGTATCCGTAATTTCATGAAGAAAAACGGAATCATTGGATGCTGTACCCGGCCGTACCGATAAAAAATGCATATTCGGTGAAGTGAACTCACTCCCTCCCTGTACCGCACAAATACTCCATAGCGCTTTATCCTGGTACCTTAAATCGTACCATAAATCCTCGTAAATGGTGTCTTTACCTTCAAATCCGGATGCCTTATCAATCTGCCAAATCACCGATTGGGTAAACCCTTCTTGCCAACTCTCTCCATCTCGTAATATGTTAACCGTAACAAATAAATCGTCTTTACTTAATCCGATAATCGGATAATCCGACCAGGTAGCACCCGTAAACGGATTGCCGTCTACCGCATAAAAATGCCAATCGCCTTCTGGATCATTCGTCTCACTAAATCCAACAATTATCCGCGTATCCATACTCGTACTTCCTTGCAAGAACACCAGAATAAAACGATCCGCGATGGGGTCATAAGCGGTTTTGGGGTCATACGTTCTATTTAAACCCGGCAGTTGACTTCCAACTATGCTGCTCAAACTATAATAATGAAGGTAATCACCGTTTTCGTTAAGAACACTTAACGATGAATTCACCACGCTAATGATTTTACCGTCGTTAGAAATGGCCATATTATTATCGTTTGGAATACCAGGAACGGTTGCCAGACCAATAAAAGATGCCCCTACTTCCGGTCTAAGGTCTTCTGAAGTTTCCTTGTATTTATCTAATCGGCTCTTAAACCTTCGTACCCGCTTCGAGTCCAGCTCTTTTTTTAAGTCGTCTGTCATTGACCAGGGCTCTGGAGCAAGGTTATCTACCTGATAGACTTTAGGTTGATCTTCTGCCAAATCTGAAAACCGGACAGTCCTGATCTTTTTTAGAACAATGTCTTGTGCATGTTTATAGGAAAAATCCTGTGCAACAGCAGAAATTGAGAATAAGGCAGCTACTAACGCAACATAAAGTCTATTCATATTTCAAATGTACTCCTTCTTTGTAAAATGATAGGAATTGCAACCTGACTTGAGGGTCATTAATTTATCTTTGTTGCTTGAAGTTGACGATCCAAAAATTTGGCATAGAAATAATACTCTCCATTGGACTTCTAGTGGCTTTGTTCTATAAAATGGGTTATATGCCATTAAGTGCGGATGAACCTATTCGCGCATTGATTGCGATGGATATGAATCTCAACCACAACTACGTTGCGCCCCACCTTAATGGGGAGGTCTACTTAAACAAACCACCACTCTACAACTGGATATTACTGGGGTTTTTCAAACTTTTTAATTCCAATTCGGAATGGGTAGTCCGACTACCAAGTATCGTTTCTCTGTTGATTTGGGGTGGACTGCTTATCAAAATCGCTGGAAAAAAATTGAATGACATATAATTTGGCTTCCTGATCGCATTTGCCTTCATCACGTCCGGAAATTTGTGGATTTACTCTTCCTATCTCGGCCACATAGACATCACCTATTCATTGGTCACTTTTCTTCAACTGTATGCCCTGTATCATTTCGGCCACAAAAAGGAGTGGTTTAAGGCATTTGCAATTTCCTATGCACTTGCAGCGGTTGGTTTTATGATGAAAGGCTTACCAAGCGTTGTGTTTCAGGGAATAAGTATAGTTGTCGTGTTAATCTTGAATAAAGAGTTTAAGAAGATTGTTGGGTATAAACACCTTATTTCGGGCCTGTTCTTTTTAATCCCCATTGGTTTATACCTCTGGATTTTTAGCCAGCACCACGATCTTAATTCCTTCTTAACCCGGCTTTTTACAGAAAGCAGCAGTCGAACGGTAGCCGATAAGTCTTTTCTTGAAAGCGTAGGACACCTCGTTGCTTTTCCAATTTTATATCTAATGGACATCATGCCCTGGGGACTATCTGTCCTTATATTTATTCGAAAAGATGCTCGAAAACTGGTCTGGAATAACTCCTTTTTAAAGGCCTGTATTGTATTGTTTCTTGCCAATATTGTTGTGTATTGGCTGTCTCCAGACTATCGCGCACGTTATGTGTTTATGTTGACACCATTCCTCCTTATTCCCAGCCTATATGCCACCGTTAAATTAATGGCGATCAAAAAAAGATCCAACATTATTATTGCCATTTCACTGTTTCTGGCTTTAATTACCATGGGGCTAATCATGGTGGTTGCAAAGAAACAAGGTGATTTTTTCCTGTCGGATTGGGTGTTTGGTGCGTTGGTTTTTCTTGTCTTTTCAGGCGTTACTTATTTTTATGGTAAACGGCACCGTTTGCCGGTATCCTATGCTCTTGTTTTTGTTCTTATAGTGGGCAGAGTCGCCTATACGCAAGGCATTGTTCCGCTACGGGTAAAAACCGGACCGTACTTAAATGAAAAGCAGGAAGCAAGACAAATTGCAGAACTAACGAAAGACCAACCCCTGGCGATGTATCATAGCAATGTATCGTTAACCATGAATTGGTATACCACCATAGGACGACAAACTACGTTGGAAACACAAACGAATGATCACGATTTCAATAGTTTTTATTTGGTTCCAACAGAAGTCATAAAAGATTCGACAAATGTCGAGACCTATTTTACCTTTGTCCGTCGATTTGAGCAAAAGCCATTTAGTTTGGTCAAGTTCAAACATCGATTTCCTGAAATGCCTAAAAAGAAATATTAATGCCCGAAATATCAGTTGTTGTTGCAATGATGAACGAAGAGGAAAATATTAAACCTCTATTGAGTCAATGTTACAAAGCTCTTGAAAACCTTGATTATGAACTAATTCTGGTTGATGATGGATCAATTGACCGGACGGTTAAAGAGGTAAAACTATATGCCAATGGCCGAACTCAAGTGGTCGAGTTTATGAAAAACTTTGGGCAAAGCACTGCGCTTCAGGCTGGTATCGACCATTCAACTGGGGACTATATTGTCACGATGGATGCAGACTTACAAAATGATCCTTCAGACATTCCCATGCTGTTGGAACTTATTAAAACCGACCAATGGGATCTTGTTGCCGGAGAACGCGTGAACAGGAAAGACGGTGCCTTCCTTCGAAAAATACCCAGTAAAATTGCCAATTTTCTAGGAAGAAATCTTACGAAAGTGCAAATTCGAGATTACGGATGCACCTTAAAAATATTTAAACACCAAATTGCCAAAAATTTAAACCTATATGGTGAATTGCATCGATTCATCCCCGTTTTGGCAGCCATGCAGGGAGCGCGAATTCATCAAGTAGAAGTCAAACACCATGCGAGACAATTTGGCAAGTCGAAATACAACCTGAATAGAACATTTAAGGTAACCAGCGATTTGATGTTAATGGTATTTTTCCGGAAGTACCTTCAGAAACCCATGCACCTATTTGGGACACTTGGAACCTTAATCTTTGGATTAGGACTGCTCATAAACAGCTACTTCCTTGTTCAAAAGTTTCTGGGAGAAGACATCTGGGGAAGACCTATGTTGCTGTTGGGAATATTAATGTTACTCGGTGGTATTCAACTCATTACTACTGGAATAATCCTTGAACTGGTGATGAGAACCTACTACGAGTCACAAGGCAAAAAGACTTATACGGTTCGTCAACTTCATCAATATTAATCGAATTGGCACTGGAACGAAAGAAGGTAATCTGGACAATACTTAAACTCATTTTGAGTATTACAGCGTTTTATTTTGCATTTAAACGAATTGATATTAAAACGTTTGGTAACGTATTGGCCAAAACGCAAATCTGGTATCTTATTCCTGGCCTTTTACTGTATACCTTATCGCAGGTTGTATCGTCCAAAAGGCTTCAAATCATATTAAAACAGCGTAAAGATGAAGTGGGTTTCTTGTGGAATCTCAAACTCTATTTTCTAGGCATGGCTTACAACCTGTTTCTTCCTGGAGGAATTGGTGGAGATGCCTATAAAATTTTCGCGTATTCCAAAAAGCTCAACCAACCGGCTAAGCGCTATTTTGTGCCCATCCTGGGCGATCGATTGATCGGCCTGGTAGCCATAATTGCGTTGCTTTCCTTTTGTGTTTCGTCTCTACCAGACACGGGTGATTGGTGGACTAAACCTCCCTGGTTAGTCATTTCGGTTTTTGGAATTTTTATAGGTTACGCTGCTGTAATAAAGTGGTTTAAGGAATACCAGTACGCCTATTTTAGAATGATATTACTTTCGGTGGGTATTCAAATTATTCAGATTGTTGGATTAATATTTATTATACAATCCATTGGTGTAGGTATAGACAACCTGTGGTTCGTTTTTAGCGTTTTTCTGATTTCAACCTTAGCAACGGCTGTTCCTGTATTTTTAGGTGGACTAGGTGCACGAGAAGTCGTCTTTGCAAGCCTTTTTCCAGTGTTTGGAATGTATTCGGAGACAGGAATTCTGATCGCTATACTATTTAGTATAATAGTGATTGCAAGTTCCTTACCCGGTCTTTTGTTTGCTTTTAGCAGACCCGATTCAGTGCGTTAATTATTTCTCACTACTGTTTGAGCCCTATCTGGACCTAACGAGATTACATTAATGGGTACACCTACTTGATCTTCCAACCATTTAATGTAGTTGCTGAATGTTTGAGGAAACTCTTCTTCTGATTTTATACCAGTCAAATCTTCACTCCAACCTGCATGTTCCGTAAAGGTCGATTCAAACTCTGCGTTCACAAAATCGAACGGAATAGCATCTACTAATTCGCCGTTTTTCCCTTTATACCCCGTTCCAACGGAGACCGTCTCAAAGCCACTGAGTACGTCAGATTTCATCATAATCAACTCATCAACTCCACTGAGCATAATGGCATATTTCAACGCTACTAAATCAAGCCATCCACATCGTCTTGGTCGACCTGTTGTCGCGCCAAACTCATGCCCCAGTTTACGGAGGTTGTCTCCGGTGATATCATGCAATTCAGATGGAAATGGCCCACTTCCGACTCGAGTACAATATGCTTTAAAAATTCCTTTAACCGACCTAATATATTTAGGAGCTACACCAAGACCGACTGTCATTCCACCGGAAATGGTATTTGATGAAGTAACAAATGGATACGAACCAAAATCAATATCCAACATAGAACCTTGTGCGCCTTCGGCCAGTACCTTCTTGCCTTGATTTAACAGGTCATTGATGAAATACTCACTATCGACAAACTTGTAGGTCTTTAATTCTTCAACGGCATCGAAAAACTCCTTTTCCAGGTTTTCCAAATCATAACCAGAATAATCAAAGTGCTCCATTAAGGCAATATGACGCTTTATACTCTCTGCATATTTCTCCTTAAAGTTATCGGCAAACATATCTCCTGCTCGCAAACCACTCCGACCATATTTATCTCTGTAGGTTGGCCCTATTCCGCGTAAGGTCGAACCAATTTTTTGGTCGCCTTTGTTCTGCTCAGATGCCGCATCCAGAAGCTTGTGTGTAGGTAAGATAATATTCGCTTTTCTACTGACGTAAAGATTCCCTTTCACATCTGCTCCAGCCTCTTCCGTTCTTTTAATTTCCTCCATCAAACGCACCGGATCAATCACCACACCATTGCCAATTAGATTGATACAATTGTTGTGAAAAATGCCACTAGGAATAGTATTTAACACGTGCTTTTTCCCGTTCATTTCAAGGCTATGTCCTGCATTTGGACCGCCCTGAAAACGAGCAACCACGTCATACATTGGCGTCAGAAAGTCGGCAATTTTCCCCTTGCCTTCGTCACCCCATTGCAATCCCAATACTACGTCTACGTAACCCTTTGTATTCGACATGTTTTTTTGTCTTATTTACTAAAATGAAACCTGATTATCACAGTTCAAACACAACCCATTGTCATCCAATTTTGGTTTACCATAAAGGTTGAGAGAATGGTGCGTTACCTCAAAGTTGAGGAGGCCACCCATGGTAGAAGAAGTCTGTTGAATCCGTGGATCACAAAACTCAGATACTTTACCACACACTGTGCAAATCATATGGTCGTGTTGTCTAAAACCATAAGCCTGTTCAAACTGTGCCATATTCTGGCCAAATTGATGTTTGACAACCAATCCGCACTCCAGCAATAGATCTAGTGTATTGTATACGGTGGCCCGGCTAACCTGATAATTTCTATTTTTCATTTGGATGTACAATGTATCTACGTCAAAATGATGCTTCTTACTGTAGATTTCATCCAAAATAGCGTACCGCTCAGGTGTTTTACGTTGCCCCTTTTCCTCCAGGTACTTCGTAAAAATTTCCTTTACTTTAACTCGAATGTTATTTATCGCTTCGCTCATCTGAAAAATAAAGAGCAAAGGTAGCAAATAAAGCCTATTAAAATACGGAAGTAATACACACCTTTTCCAAGTCCTCAAGGGCCAAACTAGATGTCGTAATTTAGTGCAAATCCGTTCGGATCACTTCGATATGCTTGTCAATAGCTTTAATCTTTTTAATCAGACTTTCCAGGTGCTCTGTGCTGTCTATTTCCAATACCAGGCTTCCAATAAATGTTCCGTCGGTGGCTTTGAATGAAACGGCTTCCATATTTACCTCCAACTCTTTAGAAATGATATCTGTTACCTTACTTACCAGGCCAACACCATCAATTCCTGTAATCTCCAGACCCGCTGAAAACGAATGGTTAATCAACGGATATCCTGCCCATCGCGCTTTGATAATTCGATAGCCATAATTAGACATAAGTCGCTCTGCATTTTTGCAATTGGTTCTATGAATTTTCACACCTTCACCAACCGTAATAAAGCCCATGACGCTATCGCCTGGAATCGGTGCACAACATTTGGCAAATGCATAGTCTAACTCTAAATCGTCATCTTCTCCAATAATGACGTCACTTAACCTTTTATTTTCGAACGCTGGCCTATCCAATTTCTTGAAATTGTCCTTTTTCTCTTTGTGTCTGGTTATGATCTGTTTGTAACTCAATGATGCCTTTGGCATTTTTTCGTCGGCAACAAGCACATAGAAATCCTGCTCACTCATTACCCCAAAAAACAATCCCAGAATACGCATATTTTCTGTGTGTAATGGCAGTTTCCAGTTCCTGAACTTACGGATCAATATTTCCTTTCCGAGAGCCGCTTTTTCCCTTTTCTCCTCTTTTAAAACTTGTTTAATTTTTGTCTTGGCCTTTCCGGTAACCACATACTCCAACCAACCTTTATTTGGTTTCTGTTTTGCAGAAGTAATAATTTCAACCTGATCCCCTCGCTTAAGCTCATGACTAAGGGGTACCAACTTTCCATTGACTTTGGCACCTATACACTTCGAACCGACTTCTGTATGTACATCAAACGCAAAATCCAATGCAGTGGCGTTGGCTGGTAGTTTTCTAATATCGCCCTTGGGCGTAAAAACGAAGATTTCTTCACTAAATAAACTCAGTTTAAAATCGTCCAGAAAATCAATGGCATTATCCTGCGGGTTTTCCAGAATTTCGCGGACTCTACCTAACCAGTCGTCTAAGCCAGAATCGTTTGTACCACCTTCTTTATATCGCCAATGTGCAGCGTAACCCATCTCCGCAATTTCATCCATGCGTATCGTCCTGATTTGGACCTCAACCCAGCGACCTTTCGGCCCCATCACGGTGGTGTGAAGCGATTCATACCCATTGCTTCGTGGCGTCGAGATCCAATCCCGTAGTCGATCGGGGTTGGGTCTAAAAATACTGGTAACGATTGAATAAATATTCCAACAATCCAGTTTTTCACGGACACGTTCAGAGTCTACAATTATTCGAATAGCAAAAAGGTCATACACCTGTTCAAAATCAACTTTTTGCTTTTGCATTTTCTGCAAAATGGAATAAATCGACTTTGACCGACCTTTAATTTCAACTTTCAACCCAAGCTCTTCTAACTCCAGTTTTATGGGTTTGATAAAGCTCCTTATATATTTAGTTCGCTCATCTTTAGTTGCTTTAAGTTTGGTTTTAATATCGCCATACACCTCGGGCTCGGTGTACTTCAACGACAGATCTTCTAATTCTGTCTTAATTGGATACAGTCCGAGTCTATGAGCCAGCGGAGCATATAAGTATTTGGTCTCAGATGCAATTTTTAACTGCCCTTTTCTAGACATATGTTCCAATGTCCTCATATTATGTAAGCGGTCACATAACTTGATCAGAATCACTCGTACATCGTCACTCAAGGTCAACAACATTCGTCGGAAATTTTCAGCTTGAGGAGAATTCGATTGGCCAAAATACCCACTCATTTTGGTAAGGCCATCAATAATGTTAGCGACTTTTGGGCCAAACTCTTTTTCAATGTCTTCTAAGGTGGTCTCGGTATCCTCAACCACATCATGGAGCAAAGCGCAAACAATGGATGTGGTACCCAGACCTACTTCCTCTGCTGCAATTCGTGCGACCGCAATTGGATGATATATATACGGCTCTCCAGATTTTCGACGCATATTCTTATGCGCATCCACGGCTAATTCAAACGCTTTTCGAATAATTTTGCCATCCCCTTCTTCACGCGTGCTTTTGGAAACACGAAGCAAACCCCGATATCGATTTAGGATCTCAATTTTTTCCTTTTCTACGTCAGACTCAACCATGCTTCAAAAATACATGTTGACGGCTTTACCCTTATCATATTTATCCGGAATTAGATTTAGTCATTTAACAAAATGACCTTTGTAGGTAGACTTAAGTCATAAACACGTAGATAGGGGGTTGACTTCACTACTTTAAATGGCAACTCGTTATCCTCTTGTCCTAATACGCTCAATTGATAGAAATACTTCCCACCTTTCTGATAAATATGACTAAGTGTATCTGACTGTATCTCTTCATTGTTTAGTGACCAACCTTTTCGGTTCAGGAAATATATCATTTGTGGATTGTCCCCACCGTTACAAACTATTTTATCGGTTGACTTACCTATACCATTCGCAATTTCCTCAAGTTGCATGTAGATGAACATGTTGTCCCGTATTCGAAAATCGTCTTGTTGATTTGACAGGCTCTCTATAAACACAACCCCAATTAAGACCCATGCCCATGTGGATCGAAGTTGTGATAAAAAATAACCCAGACTAAATGCCATTATGGGTACAAATGGAATCATGTAATAACTGTGTATGGGAAATACCATTCCGGTTTTTAGGATAAACAGGAACATCACAACTCCAGAGGCGGTAAAAAACGAAAGCCCAATCCACTGTCGTTTCTTGATCATGTATACCAATCCCATTAGGAACAAGCCAAAGCCGACAAACGAAAAGAATGAATGAAAGGTAAATTGCTCCAACATCTTAGCTGGATACATTTGAATCTCTTGCCAGCCTGCTGCTAAGGTTCTTGGAAAGAATAATGGATTATTGTCGAGACCGACTAAATAGGGAACCCAGGTAAAATACCACCAAATTACGGGTAATGAAGCAACGAAAACGCTTAGAATCAGTGCGAGCTTATGCCCCATTCCAACTTCTTTTCTCATCAATAAAAAAGGTAGTGGAACCACCACTAACAACGCTGGAATTTTTGACAAAATTCCCATACAAAGTAATCCCATTGCCAAGAGGAGATACCCCCAGTTTTTCGTGTCAAAAAAAACGGAATAATAGTAAAACGAAACTAAAACTATTGAAACGGAAAACGTATCAGGCATTGATTTTCTGCTGTACATTAGCCATAGGGAAAACATCAAAGCGAGGGTACTAAACAGGGCGTGTTTGTGATTAAAATATCGAATTATGAGCAGATAGAATGCGTAAAACCCACAACAGGATATGAGTAAGTTGATGGCTCTCCCCATCCAATGATTTGTTCCGAAAACGGTGTAAAAAGAGGCTATCAAACTTTGAAAAACAGGAAACTCTGTTCCCATAATGCCCTTACTTTCTCCGCCATAATCTATCGTTGGATAGAACAAATTGCCCTCTTTTTCTGCCAGATTTCGGGCCACCATATTGGTAAGACATTGACGCCATGCATGTGCTGGTTCAAGGGGAGGTTGCGTAATAAAAAACGCCTGAATAATTACGAATAAACCGATCCATAATCGGATATCGTAGGCATTAAGAAATTTGAATTTGTCGGGTTTGCGAATCAACGAAGAAGATTAAGAGTACCTTTAAAATCATACTCTACTCCTGTCACGCTGACCGCTCTTATCAGATAGGCATATACGCCCAATTCGCACGTTCTAGACTTTACCATTCCATCCCATTCTTCATTGATGTCTTCAGAACTATAGACCTGATGCCCCCATCTGTTAAAGATTTCAATATGGTATGATTTTACATTGTTGCCAATTACCTTGAACTTTTCGGTTGCCAACGGAGGTTTACCGTTTGGTGAAAAAGCACTCGGGACAAAAATTTGGATATCGGGCCCAATCCAAACACTGGTTACTGCATAATCAGAACACCCGTTGGCTGTAATTCCTTCAAGAATTACTTCATATCGACCTGTATCTCTATCGAAAGAGAATGCAGGTGATACGGCGTTGCTTGTATCCGCTAATAAACCTGTTCCAAAATCCCAGTGAAAAGAAATATCGCCTTCATACTCACTTTTGTTTTTAAACGCTACAATTGGATTTTTAATAGATATATATCCATCAGGGGTGGTAATAAAATCCACTGTTGGAGAATGGAAAACATGAATTAAGTCCGTCCATTCCTTATCAAATGCACACCCCTCTTCGGTCTGTGTATGAAGCTTAACAGAATAAACCCCTGCATCTCGAAAAACGTGCTTCGGGTTAATATTGCTAGACTCCCCTGCCCCGTTGCCAAATCTCCAAACTATGTCGGTGTTGTTCCAGTCAATATTGTCATTGGCTATTACGCGAGGATCAAAGGTATACGTCTCACAGCCTTCATAAGTGCCTAGAGGTATTGTTAACTTGGCTCGTGGGTTAATTGGTATGTTTACGGTGGTCGTTTGAACTGGGCATGCCCCAAGGCCTACCAATTCAAATAAGAAATCAGCTGAACCTTTTTTGATCTCTCCCCAGGTGGGTTGGTATACGTAATTACGGAGTTGATCGTTCACCTCCAATGTCTCTAACGATGTATGGATTCTAACCAATCCATTCGTAACACTTAAATTTTCAATTCCAATTGCTTCCCCTTCACAAATAGGTTTATTAAAGTTCGGGGCAATGGTATACGTTGGAGCGGATGCAATCCAAGTTTTCGCCGGTTGAATAAACGTACAACCTCTGTTATTAATTACGTAGTCGAAGTTATACGGTCCGACCAAACCGGTTACATCCAAGGTGTTTAGAGTGATACGATCTCCTCTAAATTCTCCATCTGATGGAATCGCTTTTAGCTCATAATCGGTATACAGTCCACAAATGGTATCATCGACTAACAGTTTTACTTCCGGCTCACAAACTATATCCAGGTTAAAATCAGAAGATGCATAACAACCGAATCGATCATAGGTATAATTCAAAATCAGTTTCCCGCAAACTGCAGTATTCAACTGGTTATCTTTAACCGCGTCCGAATTTGAGTTACACGACCATACTCCTCCACTTGTCTGAACTCTAAACAACATGCTCAGATCAATGGCGCTTCCCTGGCATATGATTTGATCGTTTACATTCGATAAATCAATATCTTTTAGCATAACCAAAATAGCAGAATCCGTTACTGAACATCCGAACTCATTTCGAAGTGTACCAACCACCATGTGATCTCCAAGAGGAATACTGGACAACTTCACAAGGCTTGGATCGTTACTGTGAATAGGTAACACCTCTACACCATCGATCTCCCACACAATATCATATTCACCAAAAGAGTTCAGTTTCTTAGCCATGTTTCTAAGGTTGAAAAACCCAGAAGAACCGCAGACTGAGGTAATTACCATTTGAAGTTCAGGAAGTGGGTTGGCCCATACACAAAACGTGTCGACACTTTCACATCCGTTACTTTTATCTCTCGCCGTATACTCCAAACAGAGTAAATTTGGGATTGATTTATCTATAATCGATGATGGATCCAATCGGTTATCGACCAGCATGTTGTGATCAACTGCCTTCCATGTTCCATCTTTAATATTTACTAAATCATGGAGATCTACGGATATCTCCGTATTACAGAAGCCATAATCCGCATTAAATAGGACTTCAGGCCCAGTGGTGATATCAATATCAATAATCTGATGGTCTTTGCAATGTAAGCCGTCTCGTTCACCATAAAGCCATAACGAAAACTGTTCTCTTGTTTCACTTTGACTGCGCTGAACGTACATCAAATTGGGGTTATGAGACAAGGTGTCCTCACCCTGCATCCAATAATTACTTAGCAAAGTAACCCCGTTCAAGGCATTAACCGAAAGTTCTATTGTATCGCCTAAGCACCAACTTCTATTTCCTGTAACGGCACCAAATTGGTCTATTAAATCTTCATCGAGTAATTCAATGTCATAATCAAACTCGTACGAGCACCCATTGGTATAATCAGCAATTCCGAATAGGGTATATTGATCTGGTTTATTAAATTCTATGGTATCTATCGTGTTGGCAGACTTTAAACTTTTCCCACCACTTGAGTTGATCACACCCCAGGCGAGGCTTTCAAGTTTTTCTCCATTTCCTGCTGTAAATTTTACTTCAACATTCCCGCACCATAATTTATTGAATTGAAATTGTGGTTCAACTCGTTTGCTGACAACAATGGTGTATTTTGTTTGATGTGATGCAATAAGGGGACAATTGTCATCATTCGCTGTAACCAGTATATCAAAGCTCTTACCGGCATCATTCTTGTCTGGAGTCCAACAAAAACTTAACTTGTTATACGGGGCTCTGGTCATCGACTTTTGTTGAATTGTCGCTCCAGATATATTGGTTTTCCAGGTATAGGTTACTTCATTTTCATCTTGATAGGTGCCATCCGGATATCGATACGGCTCGTCTTCCGCAAGAATATCAAAACACAACTCCTGGCCTTCACAAACCTCCATCTTTCGGGTTCCTTTCAACACAGGCGGGTTATTTCTATTGCCTAATGAAGAAACCTCAAATTGGATGTCTCGGCGTACCAGGCTCACGAGTAACATACCAAACTGTGTGTCCACCCATTTTCGAATTTCAAATACAACTGTTGCCTTTTCATCATTCCTGACCGGAGTAAAGATGAGGCTACCATCCGTATTGTTTAAATAAATTCCTGTCGGAATTGTTATCACAGGATTTGTGGTACATGGAGAGGTCGTGCAATACACCGACAAAGGCTTCTCAGCTGTATAGCCAAGACTATAACCAACTTCTGTATCAGAACTTTTTAAGGCACTGCCAAATGACACCACCATTGAATCTGATCTTTCATTCTTTCCCAGAACCATGGTTCTCACAGGTTGATTTAAGGACAAGATCATTTTGGGGTTTTCTGAGAATTGCCCCGAAGAGTGAATTATAAATGGGTTGATAAAGGCGTAATTGTAAAATTGCTGTTCGCCGCCAGACAAATTGTTTATGTCATTGGCTCGAGAAGCCGTTTGTATAAAAAACTCAAAACCACAACTTCTAAAAGATTTATACTTTGCAAAGTCAACAATGGCATAAAACGTATGAGCTTCTATTCCAAAGGCTTCGCCGGTATTACTCTCACAAAGCGCCTTCGTTGAGTTACAATAAGGTAAAATTTGATT